>NZHT01000126.1 GCA_002691385.1 Flammeovirgaceae bacterium
TCCTGGTTTTATTGATTCACATTCTCATCCAGCTTCCTCTGGACGTGCTCACTTAAGAAATGTTGATTGTGACCTCAGGTCAATATTAGCAATTAAGAACGCTATTTATGAAAGAACTAAAAATACTCCACAGGGTCAATGGGTAGAGGGGTTTAAATATGATGATACCAAAACTTCAGAAAAGAGATTTATCAATATACAAGACTTAGATGAAGTTTCACCAAATCATCCGGTAATTATAAGGCATCGGGGGGGACATACCGCCTATGTCAATTCAATGGCATTGAGCTTAGGGGGAATTGATAGAAATACTACCGATCCTGTTGGTGGACATATCGAAAGGGATCCTAGTTCAGGAGCATTAACGGGTAGATTATTGGAATCTGCCACCTCTTCCATTGAAAATTTAATTCCAAACATATTTTCAAGATCAGAATATCAAGCGGGTGCCAAGTTAATTTCTGAAATGATGTCTAAAACAGGAATCACTTCAGTAACAGATGCAGGAACTGATGCTCGGTCCTTTCAGAGTTATCAGGATGCTCACGAGGCAGAAGAATTAAAGACCAGGATTTACTGTATGATGCGTGGTAAGGGAGTAGATGAAATGATGCAAGTGGGTAAGAAAACAGGAGATGGCGATGAGTGGGTGCGAGTAGGTGCGATGAAATTGGCCTGTGATGGGTCTATTTCAGAGAGAACGGCTAGACTCTCAGAACCTTATATTGGTCGGCCTAATGACTATGGTATCATCGTCAATGATGAAGAGACTCTATATCAGGAAGCAGTTAAAGCACATAAAAAAGACTGGCAAATAGGAATTCACGCCAATGGTGATGTAGGAATAGACATTACACTTAATGTATATGAAAGATTGCAAAAAGAGTATTACCGAAAAGACCCCCGATTTAGGTTGGAACATTGTACGGTTATTAACGATGATTTAATAAAAAGGATCAAAGTGCTAAATGCTATTCCGACACCTTTTTCAACTTATGTCTATTGGCATGGAGAGAAAATGAAAGAATATGGTAAGGAAAGATTGGAAAATATGTTTGCAGTAAAAAGTTTCTTGGATGCAGGTATCAACGTAACTCAAACTTCAGACTATCCTCCCGGACCTTTTGAACCTATGATGGCGATGCAGTCCAGTGTCACCCGAAGAGATTATAATGGAGAGCTTTGGGGTCCTAGTCAAAGAATAACAGTTGAAGAAGCTATAAAAGTAGGTACCATTCATGGTGCGTATGCTTCTTTTGAGGAACAAATAAAAGGATCTTTAGAGGTAGGAAAATTAGCTGATTTAGTAGTGTTGGATCAGAATCCATTGAAAGTAGATCCAATGAGCATTATAGATATAACTGTTCAAAGGACTATGCTAGGTGGTAAGTGGTCTTATGAATCCTAATAGAAAGAGAAGGCTAGATGAAACAAAAAAGCAAGATATGTATAGACCTTGCTTTTTTGTTTAGATCTATTATTTCACCATTTACCCACCATAATTCTCGTTACGGACCGAATGATTGAAACGTTCCCATCTATTATGTCCATATATTCGCCCCATGCTTTTTTCGCGGAAGCATTGGTTTCTCTATAGCCACCCGAGTTCATCATAGTCTTGAAATCATCCACACCTACAAGAACATAATGAGATTCTCCATAAGGACTACGCCCTGCATTGAATCTTCCAAGCGTCACCCTTCTATCTTTTGGATTATATTTCCCGTTGTATTTTTTAAAATTAGTGGCAAAAGTGGCGGCATCGTTAACCTTTAAAAAAATAACATTTTGTATTGGATGAGAACCAGGTTGTCCGAAGGAAGCAATACTATTCCCTTGTCCAGCACTGTGGTTAGTGGCATAATTACTAAGTTTGGTTAAAAATAACTTCCAATCAGCACTAGATTCTTTGGCATATTGATTGCCTAAATTCTCTAATGAACCTGTGAAAACTATCGAATGCGTATAATCTACCGAGTGGTCAAAAAAATGATTTTCAAAAAGATAAACGCTGACACCTGCATTTTTACTTCCTTCTTTACTGAAATAGGCATCCATTAGGTCAGCTACAGTTTCGACATCTTTATCGGCTACAGTTACATTATAAGAAGACCAATAATATTCTTGGGCTTGTAAAAAGAAACCCATAAATATCAATAAAATACTGAATATTTTTTTCATGATTTTGTTAGTTTACTTGTTTTGAAAATATTTTAGTACTGTAGTTTAATTAAAATAACTTTGGATAGCTAAACATTTAAACAAAGATTTGGATTTGGCAATTATCGCTATCAATGATTTAGGCATCATTAAAAAATTAATATTGAGTAATTGGGAATTTGTCAAGAAGTTGGTAATTCTGTCTTTGATTATTGGATTGGGCTCTTATTTTTAGCCATAGCATCATAAATGAGAGTTAGCTATCTATTGACTTTTAATAGCCCTTATTTTAATGAGTGAGGGGTTAATAATTTAAGGTTAAGAGACCAACTTCCTGAGCCAATCATAATATAAGGTTATGCCTAGTATCAAGGTCATGAGCCAAATGATTATGAGATTAAAATAAAACGTGTCAATGTGATATCCTAAGATGTATTTTGAAGGGGCATAAAATACGGTTCTAAAATCCATTAAATGTTCAGGCGACGTTTTTTCTTGATAAATAGGATAGATTTTTTGAATTAATCTGTTATTTTCCTCAATGAGTCGTTGCGGCGCACTTATGTTTTTCACTAAAGTAGCAATAGCTTTATTATGAGATTGTGACTTCATTAAAGCCTGAGTATCATTAGGGATAGAGCCAAGTATTTGTTCTTTTTTCACTCTAGCTTTTTTTGCTTTATTATTGTAATATATCCTCAAATCTTCAAAAAATGCTTCTGTTTCAGTCATCAAGGTAGGAGAAAAGGAATCTATCGTTAACTGATCTATTTTTGGAAATTTATCAACACCAATAATTTTTAATACTGTAGCTATTTCATTGCGTATGGTAATTAAACGATCCTCAACTTCCATTTTTTGCTCTAGAACCTCTTCTTGGTAATGCATATTTACAAAATCTAAGTGAGATTGTAATTTTGGGATATAATAGATGGCAGCATACTCATTCTGAGATATTTCCTTATCTATATTATAGATTATTTCTCCATAGGCATTGTCCTTAAATTCAGACACTGCCAAGGCTTCAAATGCCCACCTACTTGCCATAATCTCACCAATCATAGGTACTTTTTGTTGTGAGGTTAAGGCTGTATTTAATTTATCAAAATTGACTACGACACCACTTAATAAAAGTTGCGGTATGATTAGCAAAGGAATAAGGATATACACCGTAACAGCTGATTTAAAAGCACTAGAGATGTTCAATCCTAATATATTGGCAAAGCAAGATACAGAAAACAAAATAATCCATGTACTTATATTCATGCCCTTTATTTCAAGTATCCAATTACTTATCCACACAAAGCTTAAAGTTTGAGCCAATGAAATACTGAATAGGATTACGATTTTAGATAATAAATAGCTCAAGCGACTTAAATTGAGGAATGCCTCACGTTTCAAAATTTTTCTATCTCGAATGATTTCTTCGGCACTAATGGTCAGACCCATAAACAAAGCAACAATGACACTCATGAAAAAGAAGACAGGAAGATTTAGGTTTTCCTCTAAAGTATATTCACTACCTCTAGTACCATTGTATCTTATGATGAAAGCCAATAATAAAGCGAGTAGGGGGGCTTCTAGGAAGTTGATGAGTAGGTATTGTTTGTTGCTCAACTTTGACATCAAGTCACGTTGACAAAATAGTATCCATTGCTTAATTTTATTTGGAATTTCTAAGCTTTTAGGGGGTAGATTGGTTGCTTCTTTGACTGATTTTAAAGCTATATTTTTCAAATAATGAGCTTCCCATTCTTCAGGAGATATTTTTCTTTTTTGAGTGAAATGTCCATTTTCATCAATCATCTTACTTTCGATGATATTGAAGATTTGCTCAGGATTAGCACTTGAGGTAGTATTAACCAATTGCACCAATGATCTAAAATAAGTTATAGCTTCCGTGGGATTTCCGTGATAAATTTGATAACCACCTACGTCTAAAATTATTAGTTCATCAAACATTTTGAATATGTCCTCAGATGGCTGATGAATTACTACAAAAATCAATTTCCCTTTTAATGATAATTCTTTTAAAAGATCCATAATATTTTCTGAATCTCTAGAAGATAGTCCGCTCGTTGGCTCATCTACAAATAAAACTGAAGGTTCTCTGATTAATTCAAGACCTATATTGAGACGTTTTCTTTGTCCACCACTGATGGTTTTCTCAAGTGGACTTCCTACTTTTAAATCGGCGGCTTTACCAAGACCTAGTGCATCCAATAGATTTTTAGAGAGTTCGATTAATTCTTTTTCATCTTTATTCTTAAAGCATAGTTTTGCGGTAAAAAGAAGATTGTTAAAGACAGATAATTCTTCCACTAGGAGATCGTCTTGGGGGACATAGCCTATTACCCCTTCTATCTTAGATTTATTTTTATGCAGATTAATACCATTTATTTTTAAGGTTCCTGTTGATGGAGAATCATTCCCATTTAAAACATTTAAGAGGGTTGATTTTCCAGCACCGCTACCTCCCATTAACGCGATCAACTGCCCATCCTCGGCTGCAATATTTACATTTTTTAAGCCAATATTGCCATTAGGAAATTTATACGAAAGATTGGTTGCAACAAAGCTCAACTTAGAAAGACCATCCGGCTTTCTGAATTGAGACAAAATATTGCTAAAATATATAGGACTATTATTCTGACTCTTTAAAACAGATCCCAGCGACAACATGTAGATATGATTTTTAATCATGACCATGCCGTTCAGCATGATATCTGCATTGCCTATATTTTTTACAAAATAGATTTCAAAATCAGTAATCCTTAATACTGCTACAAATCCATCTAAATGAGCCATTTGCATTCTTTTGGTAGACGTTGAAGACTTTTCTCGTTCATCAGCAATAAGGAGTATATGTTCTGAATCAAGGGCAGTTGAGGTAATTGCCAGAACAAATTGTTTGATCAAATCTGTTATTTGATCACTAAAATATAATTGTTTAGCAATTTTATATATCAGATCATTTTCTTGTACTGAAACTTGTCCATCAGCAATGACCATTTCCATTAGGCGTATGACAATGATAGTTTTTTGATTATTTGATTGTTCTTGATTAATGCGACTGCAAATTTTTTCAAACGAGTCAGCATCGGGTTGTTCATCAGCGAAGGTTACGTATTCTCGAAATAAATTAAGGTAGGTATCCATATCTTGATGTGATACTTCTTCTCTCAAAAAGCGAACAACTGTTTGCTCTTCTTCTTCGGTCACTCCATCTTCTCTTGCGATTAATGCCAATAATTGAAGAATGGCTTCTAGTACTTTTTCACTCATTTTTTATCAGTTTAGTCGCTAGTAAATTAGGTTTAAAATTTAAAAGTACTCATTAAGAAATTAAATCAAAAACAGTCATGTCGGGTAACGAAAAAGCAACTTACATATCATATTTATATAATGGTAAGTTGCTGATATGTTATTTATCAGAGATATGTTTTTGAGTCTTGGGGACCTAAAAGGTTAGATCAATAAGAATCATTGAACCATCAAGTTTCTTACCCTACTGATTTCTGTGGTTAGGTGATCAAGCACTTTGGATTGAAGTATCATATCGCCTGTGTTGGAAGCAATTTGTGCATTGACTTGAACTAATTCGTTGTCATAGATCATTTTGATTTTATTTAAATCCATTAATAGGGAACTAAGGGTCTGATTGTCATCAAACTTTTTCACTATTTGGATCAAGTTGTCAAGCCCTTCTTTTTGATCAATGACTACTTTTATCAAAGGCTCCAAAATGAGATCTCTTATTTCTGCGGGTGTATCTTTAGGATAATTTTTAATAAGTTGTGTAGAGAGATACAAACCTTCTACGATAGAACCAGATAAAATTAAGCTAGCCAAATCTAGTCTACCTGTACTTTCTAAAAGTTTATTGGATTGATTAGAGGCCTCATCGACCAATGTTTTTAATGAATCTTTGTTTAATAAATTTTCCTCAAATCTCAATATAAATTCAAGGTCTACCACAGAATTCACACCCACGGCTTCAGAAAGTTTTTGACAAGCGTTAATGTATTCTAGCGCCGACTGCGTTTTTTCATAACTGATTAGGTAGCCAATATCTGTCGTATAAACACCTATGTTTACAGCAGATTTAGTAACCTCACTGGTATAATTATCCACTTTTGATACACTATTGATCGCGGTGCCATCAAAATCACTGCCGGTAGCCATTAAAAGATATGGTATTTCTGAGGGCGGTGGAAAGGAGCTCAATAAGGTATTAACGTCCGCCGTCATTTGATTTTTTGCAGTTTCAAATTCAACACCCTCCGATTCAGAGGATTTGCTCTTAGAGGTATCTCCACAAGAGCTAAAGGCAAAAACTAAAATGATTAAAATTGGTATAAATTTAAAAGAATAGATATTCATAATTTTTTTTTTAGATTATAAAATTAAGTAAATATCGAGTTAATCTGTACTTAAGATTTAAAATAATCATTAAAAAAGCAGGTAACTCAATTTAACAGGAGAAAGTAGGATAAAATACTTTGTATTTTCTACCATATCTTAAAACCAGGTTAATACTATTCAGCTTAACAAAAATATTTTTGAACATAAATCGGTCACATTAATTTATCAATTATATAATTATCTTTTAAGGACTTGTATTTCAACTCTTCTATTGAATCCTTTTTGTTCTTTATTATCGTTGTCTTTTAAAGGTTTCCATTCGCCATAATAGTATAATTCTATCTGCTCATTCTTTGCTCCAAATGCTTCTACTTTTCTACGAACTGTTTCAGCTCGCTTTTTCGATAAAATGAGATTGTAATTTTCTTCGCCATCATTATCGGTGTGGCCGATAATGATTATCTGATATGGACTATCATTCGAGAAATCATATCTATTTATCAATTCGATGATTTGGTCATTATAGCTATTATTTAGGGTAGCATCGTCACTATCAAAGTAAACATTGAGAGCTTCAATAAAACCTCTTGAGGGTCCTGGATTTGATGCACGATTTGTCTTTTTATCCTTTTCTTTATTTTCACTCTTATCAGTACTATTTTTATTGATCAAAGTTGTTGTTTCTATTGCAATATTACTGGTAGTAATTAGAGTGCCTTCTTGAATTTCACTGTCAGCTTGTTCTTCTTTAATCTGTTCGATTTTTACCTCCGTATGATTCGGATCGATGTCTTTCTTATTTTTATAGAAATCAATTTTCTCAAGATTAGTTGAATCAATTGGGCAGCCTTCGTTGTATATTGATCCCGAAATTTCAGGACATTTATCGAGTAAGTTGGTTGTACCATCGCCATCATTATCGGTACAACATCCTGGATTTTCAAAAGGGCAACCGTTATTAAACTCAATACCTGCTATATCTGGACATCTGTCTACTATATCTATTACACCATCTTTGTCGCGATCAGGACATCCATAATGAATGGGTAAACCAGCAACTAAAGGACATTGATCATTAAGATCCAGCACGCCATCGCCATCCGTATCCGGACACCCATTGTGTTTTTTTGGACCAGGTGTGTAAATACAATAATCCTGAGTATCAGGAATTCCATCACCATCTGTATCCGGACATCCTAATAAACCCAATAAACCAGGATCGTACATACAACCATCTTTGATATCGGATACTTTATCACCATCTATATCTGAAGGTACTTTGTATCCAAGATTAAAAACAATGCCTGCGAATACACTGGAGTTGAATCGTGCCCTTTTCCCCAACAGGCCTGTGATATTGTGCATGCCTCCTACAACAGATATAATACCATCTCGAGCGTTTAGTTTATCTGTCAGTCCAATGAGATTGATGCGACCTGATAACCCTATATTGAATTGGCCATTCCTTTGTATAGACAAAGGTACGGCTACCCCTATCTTTTCAGAGCTATATCTAGGAACAATTGAGTGTATAGATTTCAAATGAACTTTGTGAAGATCTGAATTTCTTTTTAAGGCAGTCGATGAAGTATAGCCTAAATAAAGATTTTTTGAAACGTTATAGTCTGCATGAAAATTGAGCGAAGTGGGAAGATTCATGTTGAACATATCATCTTGTTGTTGATTTTTGGTAGAAGCATTTGCAAAATCGTCAAAAGTCTTAAAAACGGTTGTTTCATCCAGTTTTTGAATATCCAAATCGACAAAGGTGAGAGCTCCCAGTGCTTCTGTGTCATAGGTGGTGTTAGCAGTGGTGAAATCGTAGGAGAGACTATCTCGTGTAAATCTCACTCTTCCAATATCGGTAATACTTACACCAAATTTGAATAAGTATTTAGTATGATCGTATCTTTCAATCTTTGTTTTTCCATCCATGTCATACTTGAAACTATTATATTTAGGGCGGTATTCATAAACTGCTCCGATATCAAATCCTACTCCGGTATTTCTTGAAGTGAACATATTGCCTTTTTCGGCTCTCCCATAATTAAACGCGGTGGATACAAAAGTAGCTTCTGAGTTGTCAGAGCCGTTAAAAGTAAAGTTTCCTTGATCGGCATATAAGTAGGTAGCATCAATGCCATTGATTAATTTAACAGCCATTCCAGCTTTTATGAAGTTAGTTTTATCATTCTTTATGACCCTTGCATAGTTAAATCTATTTTCTAAATAGATAAATTGATTGTAGGAATAATTTTCAAATGAGATCGGCGTATTCAAAGGCTTTGAATCATCATAATTATTGTGAACAGCATTAGTCCATTCATTAGAAAGACCATCAAGATTACCGAAAGATCGAATTCGAAAACTCAACCCAATGGCGTGGTTATGATTGATTTCATAACTTACGCCAACTAAGTCAATACTAGAACTTCTGGACTGATAGCCTAAACCAGAATGATCTCTATATCTGGAACTTTCATTTCCAAATGCCTTACTTAGTACGCTCATGTTGGTGCCTGTATAGTTATTGGTTTTTAAGGAATTCAAAGAGCCGCTTATGCTTAATTTTTGAAGAGAATTTACAATGGAGGCGGGTTGAAAATAGGAAGTTGAATAACCTATGTAATTGTCTAATGCGTTTCCCCCAGAATAATTGTTTTGACCGTAGAGATGGAGAGAAACCAGAATGGCTACTATCAAGACAATAGGATGTTTCAGTTTCATAATGAACTCGATTGTTGATGTTATATTTCTTGGGGGTATTTAATAGAAAGCAACTAAAATTTTTGTAATGTTATCTATAAATACAAATTATTACGAATTTAATAAATGTTTATTTTGATAATCTTAAATTTAATTATAATTATCGAATTTTATTAAGAGGGGAAAAGCTGATTTTCGTTAATTTACTTTTTCAGATATTATTTTTTTATATGATCTACATATAATCAAACAATAGTTGTCCTATTCGTAAGGCCATGTAAATCTTGGGAGGAAGTGAAAAATCATCTTTTGTCAAGGCTACTGCATTGGGAAACTTTGTTTTGAGAAATTTCATCTATGATTTCTTTGATATCAGCAAGGGTGCTGGGAGATGAGTTGAAAGAAATGGAGTGAGGCGTTTTGATATTCTTTTAGCAGTTTAATGATATTTTCCTAAAGATGTTGGGTATTTATTGACTTAAGGGGTTATTTAATTTAAAAAGATATTACAAGATTTGTGCGATTAGCAAAACAAATGCAGTTTGACTGGCTAGAGAAGCTAAATAATTATTTTTACAAATAATTATAGAGGATCAGTTAGTTTTTATTTGCATTTATTTTTGATTGAAAAAATCTATTGGAGGTAAGTAAATTTATAATGAGTGACATATAATAAGTTCATATTTTATATCGATTTTGGAATGTTTAAGCTGTAATTTTAAAAGAATTTAAAATATTATAAATTAAATAGTATTGTCAAAAGATTGAAGTTTGATTGAATAACCTATAAAACATAAGTGCTTACCTATGAGATATTTAAAAATATTTTTTATCATCAGTATATGTATCATATCTGGATGCCAGATGGATTCAGGAAATTTTTCGATTGATTATGAAAAGTTCACTTTAGATAATGGTCTTGAGGTGATCCTTCATGAGGACCATTCCGATCCTATCGTAGCAGTGGCCACGGTGATGCATGTAGGTTCGAATAGAGAGAAACCCGGACGGACAGGCTTTGCTCATTTTTTTGAGCACATGTCTTTTAATGATTCTGAGAATGTGCCGAGAGGAGCTAATAGGAAAATGATACCTGAATGGGGTGGAATCAGAAATGGAGGTACATGGAATGATGGAACCATTTATTATGAAGTAGTTCCAAAAGATGCATTTGATAAAATTCTTTGGATTGATTCAGATCGCTTTGGCTACATGATTAAAACGGTTACTGAAGAAGCCTTAGAGAGAGAAAAACAGGTAGTGAAAAATGAAAAAAGAGAAAGGGTTGACAATGCGCCCTATGGCTTCACCAATGAAATTATTATAAAAAATCTATATCCATTAGGTCATCCATATAGTTGGACTGTCATAGGGGAGTTAGAGGATCTTCAATCTGCAGAATTGACAGATGTAATGGAGTTTTATGAAGCATACTATGGAGCCAACAATGCTTCATTAGTAATTGCTGGGGATATAGATATAGTCAAAACCAAAGCCAAAGTATTGCAATGGTTTGGTGAAATTAGAAAAGGGCCTAATGTTCAACCTTTGGGTCCAATGCCTGTAAATTTGGATGCTTCGAAATCTTTATATTTTGAAGATAATTTTGCCAAATTACCTGAACTGAGAATGGTATTTCCAACGGTTGAAAATTATCATCCAGACGTACAGGCGCTAAATGTTTTATCTAAATTGCTTGAAAATAGTAAAAAGGCCCCTTTTTATAGGGTCATTGTTCAAGAAAAAAGATTGGCACCAGCAGTTTCAAGTTATCAAAGTAGTAAGGAGTTGGCCGGAGAATTTGTAATTCGGGTACGGGCTAATGCGAATGTTGATTTGGATTCAGTAAAAAAAGCCATTGATGAAGCATTCGAATTATTTGAAAAGCAAGGATTTGACGATAAAGAGCTGCAAAAAATTAAAGCAGAATCTGAGACCAATTTGTATAGAGGTATTGAAACCATTCTGGACAAAGCTTATACCTTGGTTAATGATAATGAATATGCAGGTGATCCTAGTTATGTTGTAAAACGTGCAGATTTAATCAACAAGGTTACCCGTGAAGATGTAATGCATGTTTACAATAAATACATAAAAGGGAAATCGTATGTGATGACAAGTTTTGTGCCCTATGGTCAAACGTCTTTAATAGTAGAAGGTGCTCAAAAAGCAGAAGTTTTTCAGGAGCAGATAGTCGCCAATATTGAAAATGAGGAGGTAAGTCAGGGTATTGAAGCAGTATATGATAAAACCCCCTCTATTTTTGATAGGTCCGAGCCAGAGTTAGGTGAATTACCACTATTTAAGATGCCTGATATATGGGTTGAAAATTTACCAAACTCAGGAATTCAGATTTATGGTATTGAAAACAATGAAATTCCTTTGATAACCTTTGACATTACATTAAATGGAGGGCATTTCTTGGAGCGTATTGAAAAATCGGGTGCATCCGTATTATTGGCAGATTTAATGATGGAGGGAACAGCTTTCAAAACTCCTATAGAGCTCGAAGAGGAAATTGGCTTATTGGGAGCATCTGTTAATGTTTATAGTGGCAATGAGGAGATAAGAATATCAGCTACCTGCTTGGCCAAAAACTTTAATGCAACAGCTGATTTAGTTTCTGAAATATTACTTCACCCAAGATGGGATCAATCAGAATATGATAGGTTGAGACAAAAAAGGATAACTCAATTAAAAGGCAATTTATCAAATCCAACCAATATTGCTTACAGGAACCTTAACAAATTACTTTATGGTCCAGAACATGTTTATTCCATATCTGCAAATGGTACATTGGAAACACTTGAGACCTTGACTATCGGTGATTTAGAGTCCTATTACGAAAAGAATATCAGTCCTGATTTAGCAACACTCCATGTTGCAGGTGCAATTGGTAGAAATCAAGTGATAAAGGCCTTTGATTATTTAGATAAAAATTGGAAGATGAATGAGCGATCTGCTATTGAGCAGACAAATATTATACAAAAAGCAGATCATAAACTTTATTTTATTGATGTTCCCGGAGCCAAACAGTCTGTCATCTTTGTTGGGAAACAGGTTTTATCTGCCTCAGATCCGTTATTTAATCAGTTATCCTATTCCAACGAAATTTTGGGGGGAGGTTCTAGCGGCAGGTTATTTCAAACTCTTAGAATAGAAAAAGGCTATACTTATGGGGCCTATTCTTTTATTGTGGAAAGTAATGAAGTATCACCTTTTATCGCTTATTCAAGCGTGAGAGCTAATGCGACAAGTTCATCTCTTGAAATTATCGAAAGTCTCATAAAAAACTACAGTAGATCATTCACTGAGGAAGAGGTCGCTATTACAAAGAATAAGTTAATCAAATCTAACGCTGGGTCTTATGAAAGTCTATCTGATAAGCTTAGTCTTTTGCGAAAAATGAGTAAGTATAAGAAGTCTTCGAATTACTTAGAGGAAGATCAAGATGAGTTAATCAATATGACATTAATAGATTTTAAGTCAGTTATTGATCAGTATTTGGTAGAAGATGAAATGGTTTACGTCGTGGTAGGGGATAAGGAATCACAGTTGAGTGAGCTGGATAAAATGAACAAGGGAATGGCTATCGAGTTAGATAAGTATGGGAACCGAATAAATTGATGTGATTGATAATCGAAAAAATACTTTAGATAAAGAGCTCATTTTTGTTCTATTATTCGAATGTCCGCCAGTAAGGCCGTTCTTGGATCAGCCAAGATGAGCTGGGGTTTCATTTGTAAAGGAATTTTATAGTTGATCTTCCGAGTACTTATTTTTGCTTCGAATACCATAGGATCTATTCCATTTGCAAAATGGAACTCAAATTCAACCGGTACATTGAATAATACCTCTGAGGTAGCTTTTTGTGTTAATATTAGATTTATTTCACTGAGACTTTCGTCATAGGACCAATCCGCAATAATTTCAAGCATGTCTGGACGTTTTAGCCATTGATTGAGAAACGGCTCCAAGTCCTCAGAGGTAAAAAACTCCATTTCACGAATAAAGTCGGCTGTAGAGGCATGTCCATTGAAATATTTTTTATAATAGGATTGTATGCCCATTTTGAAGTTTTCGTGCCCCATTTTTTCACGCAGCATATGTAAAAACCAAGCTCCTTTTTTATAAGTCATGCCTGTCACAACTGGACCTAATTCAGCAGTTCTTTCATCAATAACATTGAAGTTTATATCTTTAGTATGATATCCTTTGATAAGCTTTTTAGCAGCTTTTAGTTCTTGGATGTAAGTTTCATGCCCATATTGATGTTCTTGAAATAACATGGTGAAATAAGTAGCAAATCCCTCACTGAGCCAAGCATCATCCCAAGTGGATTCTGTTACCGAATTACCAAACCATTGATGGGCGATCTCATGAATCACGACATTTCTAAGCCTTTCTGTGACTTGACCAGTAATAAGGTTTTCTGCATAAAGTATGGCTGATGCAGTCTCCATTGCCCCACGGGTCACACTCGAAGATTGAATGTTAGCTAGTTTTTCATAGGCAAAAGGGCCCACATATTGACTAAAGAACTCAAGAACGTTTTTGGTGGGATAAACAAAGTCATGAAATCCAGCATCTCGATTTTTAGCATAGACCCAAGTTTGGATGGGCTTTCCCTCAAAGGTTCCCACTTGTTGAACTGCAAACTCTGCAACCCCCAATACGTACAACCAACAGGATACTGGGACCGATTGTTTCCAATGGGTAAATTTATTATTTTCAGTCAGAAGTGATTCTTCCATCAATAGACCATTTGATACCACTTTGTATTTGGCCGGAGCAATGATTTTGAACTCGACTGTAGCCTTTTCATAGGGATGGTCAATGGTAGGGAGCCAATGTCTCGTATTGTTGGGCCAATTTTCACAAAAGAACGTTCGATCTCCAAATTGATTGTTTTTTATTTCTAAGCCTGCTTCTGGAACACCTCTATACTGTATAATGAATGTTCTAATCTCTCCTTTATTTGTAGGTTGATCCATCTTTATGACTAAAGCATCATCTTGATGCCGGAATTTTAATTTGGTATCCTCTGATCTGATAGCGGATACTTCCATACCTTTTCCGAGACGTTCTTTTGTTCTGTTGGAGAAATCTAGTCTGAATTGGCTGACGTCATTTGATTTAAATAGAATTTTGATTGATGTCGTTCCTATGATTTCATCGGTATCATCTGATAGGGTAAGGGTAAAAATGTAATGTTGGATATCTATGTGATAATTAAAAGGATATTGATCTGCAAAAACAGAGGGCACAAATACAAAAAGCCAGAGAGCTTGAATCATCAATTTTTTTAAAAATAGCATCGAGATTTTCATAGTTATAAGTTGAACAACAGAATCATCTCATTTGTAGTCATCAGGAGGTATGAAAAAGATGAATAATATGAAATGTTTATTAAACGAATATACGCATAAGAGTAAATTAAAAAAAATGCTCCATCAAGGAATAGATAACTATCAAAATTGAAAGAAAAGCGCGGTACATATTTTTCAATACAGTATTTTTATAATAATTTCATGGTAGCAAGTGCCGCTCTTGATCCCTCTTTGAGCGCATTGGTATGGCTCATGTAACCACTCAGTTCTGAGTGACCAAATTGTATTCGGCCATATCCTTTTTTAATGATTTCTTTGGGCGCCTCTTTTCCATCTTTACCAAAATGGAAACCAGGCTGTGGTGAGATATAGGCATGACCCCATCGATTGAGAATAATTCCCGCTATATCTCTTCGAGCGTTAAAACCATAGTCGGCAAACATATTAATCATTTGCTCAACAATCTCCTTTTCATAGTCACCATAAGATTTACTGAGTAGCTCGGATCGGCCTATGGTTCCTTGCATGGATATATGATGTCCGGGATTGTTAAAAGGAACATAAAAAGTCATTACAGCAGGTTTATTTGGCTCGAAAGGTTGATTTTTTTTACCAGTATCCATGGGACGCCTTATAGAGAAGAAATTACCAAATCCCTCGAACCATCGGGCAGAAGATATGCCCAATTCGTTGAGAAATCGCCAATGTCGTACAGCAACATTAACAACCAAAATAGGTGAGTAATGGAACTCTTTATAGGCATCAGCAATTGAAGACGGTAGATCTTTAATGATATTTTTTCCCACCCAACCACCTATGGCTGATACGACCGTCTTAGTTTTAACGCTTTTTACCAAACCATTTTCTTGGTAGGTTACCTTTACATGCTTTGAGGTATCCATAGGTCCTAGATGCCTAATGTCGATGGCAGTACTATTGAGTCGAATACTGATCGGGTTACTAGATCTATCTAAAGCACTGAAGTTTATGGGGTTAAATAATATATTTTCAAAGTTTTTTTCGCCACTAATGCTTTCCGGAATAAGATGTTTTACAATGTGCCTAAAACTGCCTGTGTTACCACCGGGAAAGCTCAATGCCCCCATTTCAACTTCATCGATACTGCTGTCGTAAACATATCGTGCTCGGGTACAAGGCATTTCTAGTAATTTGGCAGAATAGGCAGAGTAAGCATCACAGCCAACTCCTCCCATTGATATAGCAATGATGGGATCAAAATACTTGGTTATTGCTGGACTATAGCCATAGATTTTTTCAAGTAAGTCTTTGTAAGACATACTGTCTAACCACCGGTTAATATCGTTGCCTTGATATTTATCTTCAAGGTCTTCGAAGGCGCGGTTCAAGTCGGCTTTAACCTCATTTGGCCAAGGCAATCGGGAGAGTTTATCAGCTCGTGGATTAATGATCCAAGGCTTTTTCGCCTCCTTACCTAAAAAGTAACCCGTATCAAAGCGCTCTTCATCCCAATACACACCATAATAGTTTTCTATTGGGGCCTTAATCTTCGTTTTTTTAGGATCTTGCTCAACAAATTTATATTCAAAAGGCAGACCTGTTGCACGATAAATTTCAGCAATAAGTCCTGTATCATCCTTTTTAGGAGGTCCAAAATCATTAGAGCCTTGTGGGCCATAGAGTTTATAGCCATCTACTTCAAATTCATTTTGCTTGGCCTCACCTCCAAATACAGGATGATTTTCAATGATTAAACATTTTTTAGAGTTTCCGTATTTTTTGTGAAATTGGTAGGCAGCTCCGAGCCCTGAAAATCCGCCACCAATAATGACCATATCATATTCTTCACCTGTATCCTCAACTTTATCCAATAGTTTTGGTGTTAGTCCATCACGAATTAAATGGGCAGCTTTTCGAACGGAGGCAACATTGCCGTTTGAATTTGCATAATCACCAACGCCACCAAAACCAGTCCAAGGGTCATTGAGAAGGCTAATTGGTTTTTTGTTTGCGGCAATAACCGGTAAACTTGGACTCAGCAAAGCAGCTCCCAAACCGACTAAGCTACCATTGACAAAATCTCTCCTTGAGATGTTATTTGATAATTGCAAGTCTTTCTTCTTATTTTTCTTCTTTGCCAATGGGGATAGCTCCTTTAGTTATTCTATTTATCTTATTGCTCAGTGGTTTTTTCATCAGCTGACATTTTTTGCTGAAAGAGTTTTGATTCTTCCTCAATTATTCGAGTATCAAAATAGCAGTGGGTTCCTACGATCTTGTTGTTTTCCCATTTCCAAGAGCAGTAAAAATCTAATTCATGAAATTTTCCTGTTATTTTTGAAACACCACTCCAATGGGCCCATTGATTAGTGAAAATATTGCCATTATTGTAAAACATGGTGGTGATGTCTGGGTCGTTGTGTTTGAGTTCATCAAATAACAGGGAGTGAAAGTTGTATCCTTTAATAATTTCTTCAGTGCTATAGATTTCATCATTGACCATATGTACACCATCTGGAGTAAAATATTCATTAGCAAGTTCAAAGGTTCCCTTAGTATAGGCCTGACCAAGTTTTTCAACAATTTTTGTTTTTTCATCACTTTGATTGATAGTGCCTGATAAAGGTGCAGTATCTATTTTTATTGACTTGTTACATGATATTAAGGCTCCGATTGCAAGATAATAGATGATTTTTTTCATGGGTTGTTTAATTTTTGATTTTTTTGAATTTATAAAAAAAATATGGTTGAGAAGCATAAATCCTTTTTTTAAATTTAGCTTAACTATTTTTAAATTTAAAAATTTAACTTAAAATACATAGAACTATGAAAAGTATATTGATGATCATAATCATTTTTAGCTCTCAATTACTGAGTGCTCAAAAAATAAAAAAAGCGGGAATTTATCTTGGCGCTGATTCAAACAAAGGTAAGCCTTATGTTTTTGGTCAGCAAGAGGCTGTAAATTCGGTAATGAATGTGGCTAGAAATTATACTTTGAAAGATGTAGATGGAATGATAGAAAATTACAGCAGGGCATTTGGAGCACAAGTGATTGAGGATAACAGAAAATGGCTGAATGCTATGGAACAGATTTCTATGGTGCCTTATAGAATTATTCCTGTTAAAATAGAGGATAGCAATGAAACTTTGGTTTTGACCTGGTCAGTAGAGGATCGGAAATGGAAAAATGGATCTAAGCAGACCTTAGATTTGATGGAAATATTTAAGATGAATCAAAATAATAAGATTATAGGATTTAGTCAATGGGCACGTATCGATCCTAAGAGTCAGTTTGGCATAAGTTCCGGAGGAAAATTTTATGGGAAAAAACCTAATGAGGACACTGGGAAATCGCTGGTTTTTTCAAATCGGGGAGAGATAGAAGTACTTGAAAAGCTATTTAAAGATTATAATAATATGGATGGAGTAGCTTGTAGTCAAGCATTTGCAGATCAAGCCACTATGAATGGATATGATGGAACACAATCAACACTTTCCAAGGAAGATTGGTATGAGATGTTTGATTCTTATCAATCTGTGGAATGGAAACCTTATTCAATAGCTCCTTTGAAGATATCAGATACTGATCCAATTTCTGGAGCAACAGTTTTTTCAAAGGAAAAGAGAATTTATAAAGATGGATCTGTTTGGGAAAAAGAGTTAGTTGAAATTTTTTATTTTGATCTAGAGGGTAAAATATTCAACGTGGTTCAGTATACGCGGGATTTTAATTCTTAAGTTTTTTTTTAGGAAATTGATCGTGGAGACATTTAACATTTGATGTTAGAGTAAATTGACAAATTTTAGTATTTAGAAGCCATCTCTCAGTATTTCAAAATAATTTTTGTAAAGGGCTCTTGTTTCCTCATCGTTAAAAATAAGATATTGTTGGGTGTATACCGTGGTCGTGGGAGCAATATTGATGAAGGACGGTAAAGGTTGAGCACATGTGTACTGATTTCTGCAACCATTGGCACAAAGGGAGCCGACCCTTACAGGAGCGAAGTTTAAGATTAATCGGTATGAAGTAGAATCCATTTTTGTGAAAATGTCTTCTTTGATGGAATAAATATCTTTGAAATTAGCTTTATAATTAGCGCCATAGATATTTAACCATGTTCTTTTATCTGTACCAGAAGATATTAAACAAGTTCCACCAAATTCTTCATACATTGTTTTTGAGTCGTCTAGGTATTCTGAGGTAACCGTAAATGATGAATCAGCTTCTTCATCTTCGAAAGTAAGTCCTACACATAGCATGGACCAAATCTCTGGGTTATTATATTCATCTAAAGATATTTGGACTTCTTCTCCCAAAACTTCTGTACTATAAAATTCAGGAAAATCACTGCAAGTCAAGCATTTTTCCATTTCATAGTTACAGTTACTGAATTCGATAGTAATTTGAAAATCCCCAACCGCATTTACGGAAAATTTGTACTCAACATCACTCAAGAGTTGTCCCTGCAGGGCAGAATGAACTTGTAACTCATTAAACTCTTCCGAGTAAATAGCCTTTGCGGTAATAGGATTGTTGTTGAGAAAAGAAATGGCATTTTCGTAATTCTCTTCTTCTTTTGAACAACCTGATAAAAGAAGACATATTATAAAGAGGCTTGAAAACACTAATTGATGCATGCTACAAAAGTATTATTAAAATAAATATTTAATAGTGAATTGTCTTAAATTATTTTGATCTAAATGAAGTTTAGATTAATTCTCAAATACATTTTTTGATAAAGATTCAAACTTAAGACTTATTTATTTACTTATAACTAATAATTTGCCATGATTTTTTGAATTGTATGAGTTCCTAATCGTTTGATTAATTTCACAATTACCCTTTTTAATCTTAGCATTACTTTTTTTTTCATTTTGGACTTGTTTAATTGACTAAATAAGTATTCCATTTTTCGTGATAGTATTGACTAATTTTTCTTTTATCGATTTGGTTCAGCATAATTTTAAGTGCTAATTCGTCTTCTACTTTTAATCTATTGTATTTTGAGAACACTCATGATGTGCCAAAATTTATTTTTAAAACTGATATGATGTGGATAAATTTGAATATTACCAATCCATAGCTGAAAGCATGAAAAATTTAAAAGAAGTCATATTCCTATTAATTATTTCGATAGTTTTTACGACTGGATGTGATGATTCATCGAAAACCATAAATAATATGGCCAAGGAATTAAAAGAGCATCAAATATTTCAAAAAAATGGATTTAGAGATAAAAAAATAGAGGTATCCATATCAAACCAGCCGGCTTTAGACCTGCTTATGAAAATCAATAAACTTTCCAAAGAAATGATTATTCTTAAACTTAAAAGCTATGGATTAGAGGATGTTTATAGAAAGAAAATTAGAAGTTTGGAAAAGTCATTAAAAAAAAGAGGATTATCTCAATTGCGATTGAGGGAGATAAAAGAAAAAATTGAAAAATCAAAGTTTCAATTGTCAGAAGAGACCAAGCGATTGCGTTCTTTGAGAAAATTAATTCATAAAAATTCAGTTAAGCTTAAAAAAATGAAACAAGATTTTAACAAAATGGATTATGGAATAAAGTTTTAAATCTGATCAGTATAAACTTGATACATAGAGTCCTTAATTTTTTTTTGAACTAATGATTAATTATTAAAAGTGGAAAAGGTTAATATTGTATCTTAAATCAAAACTAAAACCATGAAAAATCTATACATATTATCTATTATAATTTTGTCTTATGCTTGTGCGCCGTCTGCTCCTTCAGGGGGAGAGTCAGTCGAACGATCCATTGGTTTTCACTCAAATGATGAGCTGAAGGAGTTTAAATGGCATTTAGGCACTGAAGAACCTATTGATTTGGTCAAAGCACTTGATAAGGCTTGGATTGCTCGTGATTATGACGCTATGAAAAATTATTTTGTAGATACTTTGAGAATTACTACTTTCAATGGTAAGGTCTTTAATTCTTTTGAGGACTTTCAGAAAAATATTGCATTAGATACTAATGGAGGATGGGCATTTAATCGCGCTTATTCGGTTGATTTAAATCCAGCCTTGGGAGGAGAGCATGTTCAAGCTTTTTTCAATTCTTACAATATCAATTCAGAGGGAGATACGGTTAAAGCTAAAATTTATGAAAGCTATTATGTAGTTAATAATAAAATTGTTTGGCTCGATCAATATCGTCAGGAAATTAAATAATTATATAAACCATTTTTAAAGAGCCTAGATCATGAGACTGGGCTTTTTCTGTTTCTTATTAGAAAATGCGAAGGTGGAAAATCACTAGTTGAGTAAGGATTTTCTATATAATGAATGCTTACTTGTCAAAATAGGATTAATATTAAAATAGAATTTTGTTCTCAAAGCTATTTAGATAGAAAAAATTCGATTAATTTTCATACAATTAAATTATAGACCAAACAATGGCTTCTCTGCTGCCTATCAACAAAGTAAAAAAAAAGAGCAATATCAGATTCACCTTTGGATTTGTGTTTTTCTATATGTTGCTTTTTAACTTTGAGAGTTGGGGACAGGCATCTCAGTTATTTACAGATGAAATATTGAATCTCACCTTAAGTGGGGATCTTAGGACTGTTTTTAAAGACCGTGGCGATGATTCACAATATCACTCTGTTGAATTATCCTATTTTTCAGACCAAAGAGAGGTGAGCATACCACTCAAAATTAAAACAAGAGGGAATTTCCGAAAATCAGCATCTAATTGCAAATATCCACCCTTGATGTTAAACTTTCCTAAATCCGAAATTACTGCCAATACGCTTTTTACAGGTCAAAATAAAATGAAATTAGTAACCCCGTGTCAAGGTGATCAATACGTTGTAAATGAATATTTAGTGTACAAGCTTTATAACCTTTTTTCACCTCAAAGTTTTAAGGCACAATTATTAAAAATATCATTTGAGGACATGAAAAAGCAAAATAAGGAGAGTACATATTATGGTTTATTGTTAGAAAATGAAGATCAGATGGCTCAAAGAAATCAGGCTTCATTATTTAAGAAAATAGGATTTAGGCCGAGTCAATTAGATAAAGACAAATATTTAGAAATGACTGTTTTTGAATATCTCATAGGCAATACGGATTGGTCAGTTCAATATCAACAGAATATTAAATTGATAAAAAATGATTCAGATGAATTGCCCATTGCGGTGCCCTATGATTTTGATCATGCAGGTATCGTCAGATCTCCTTATGCCAAACCTGCTCCAGCTCTTAAACTAAATAGTGTATTGACACGGAGATATAGAGGTTATTGTATTACTGAAATGTCAGTCTACCAGTCTGTTTTTGATAAATTCAACAAATTAAAGCCAGCTATTTACGCATTGTATAATGGTAATAAAGCAATAACTTCAAGTTATAAATCTAGGACAGTTAAATTTTTAGATGATTTTTATGATACCATTAATGATCCAAAAAAAGCATTACGTGCCTTTGGTTACCCGTGTGACCCTTCAGGGACAGGCAATGTAGTGATTAAAGGTCTACGCAAAACAAATTAAAGATTTGGACACCTGCTGTGGACCTTATTCCTTAGCTGCATATTTTCAATAGAGTTTTGGTGATTAAAAAGCTCGTATTCCTCGAATTTCATTAACACTCACTTTATAACTACTCTTAGTTGATCCATTACCAAAGCTAACTGATATAGCTTTATCTGCCCCGCTCTGGGTCGAACTCCAATAGGTAGTGTTTTTAAACCTTGCCCCATTATAAACTGTCAAGCTATCATCGATCCATTCTCTTTCTTGATACAATAATTCTAATTCATCAGTTGATGGTAAATACCAATCATTGATTAAAGTATCTTCGCTAATGAATGTAGACGCCGAATAAGCTGCCATAATCACAGAAATACCCGCGGGTTCACAATCAGATGCGAGAATTGCTAAAGTATTTTCATAACCTGATCCGAGGATACTACCATTTGCATTTCGAATTTCCTCATCTGCACATCCCCATTCTCCAGGTTCACTGTCATTGAGAGCAACAACTAGACCATGGTTCAATGTTTCATCAATATAAAAAATAACACCTCCAAGAGCATAATTTCCCAATACTGCATGACAACCATTTTCGTTAACATTCTCCCCAGCTGGTGTATTCGGACAAATGTCGATAGCATCGTTAATACCATCCTCATCACTATCTTTTTGGACATTTGCACAGCCATTCTCATCCACAGTCAGTTCCAAAGGAGTGTCATCACAAAGATCAAATTTATCTGCTATCTTATCATTGTCAGTGTCTGTGAGTGAGAATGTTGCTGTAATATTTTTTGGACCATCTAGAATTAACGTGAGGCAACATTTATAAGGATCGGTCAATGAGACAAGGGAGTCTTCAAGCCATTCGTTGAAAGTATAATATTCATTGGCAACTGCAGTAAAAACAATTGTATCTCCCAAATTATAAGTTCCTGATAAAGGTGAGACTTTACCCCCATATATAGGGACAATATCTATATCTAATATGTAGTTATTTGGTCCATCCTCTTCCTTACAGGATAAAATTGAGACAAGCAAACTTATCAATAAGAGACAAGTAAAACGAGAAATTGTTGACCAGTAATTCATTTTGATGATATTGTGATTGCAAAAGTAGCCAATTCAATTAATATTTAGGATTTAATCTTGTTACTTTTGGATTTGTAGTACTATTTTCCGACTTTTTTGTTTTTGCTAATGAAAAACCTATGATATTTAATACTAGTGATGCTAGTGTTTTTAATTCCTATTTTGGTTTTCAAAGACTTTTTTTCAATATCTAAAATAGTTAATACAGATTAAACAAATCAAAAGATAAAAAAATGAATCCAAAACTGATTGCTTATCTCCTGTTCATTATCTCCATAGTATCTGTTGTAATATTATTAGCCTTTGTATTCGATGCTTTTTCGGTAGATAAACTCCCTATCCTGACGTTTTTGATCGCGCCGATTTTAGTGATTTACTATTTATTTATTACCCGTTTTGGGAAAGATTTTTGATTTTTAACAAGTTTGAAAAAATACGAATAATTTATTAATGAAATAGCTATGAAAAGTTTATTTGTCCCATGAATCTATTTTGTTGACAACTTGTTCATCGAATGATCGGCTAGCATTATTGCTTCGATCCCACTCCATTTGTTAACTAATTCGCTTTTATTTTTCACAATATGTTTTTGATATTTATTACGCTCTCAAGCTTTGACTTTGGTTGGGTTTACAAGATTAATGGTATTTTGAAAGTGATTAATGAATACTTTTGAATACAATCACTATAATATGTTTGATGCGTATAAAAAGGTTTTAGGCTTACTTTATTTTCGATTGTTTTTAAAGAATTACTATACTACCGGAAAGAAAAAAATATCATAAGCGTTATGATATTTTTAATTTTTTTCAACGGTATTTTACTGTTAAAACAATTTATTTATTGGATTTTAATTTAGGTTAGTTTGCCTCTGATAACCATAGCACACTTCTTAAAGAATCATAATATGATCATATCCAGTTCCCTCGAACATAATGTAGGGAGGAGCAGAATTAAAATCAGTAGTTTGACCCTTTAAAAAAGTAGGATCTTTTGGCATTAGCATCAATTGAGCATCGGATTCAATCCAATGACACTTTAATTAACCTATCTATTTAAAAAAGAAGTTTTAATGACAAATTTTCAATAAATTATATATCAAAATATTCTTAGTATAATACTTTAAAAAACTTATAACATTGGAACCCCATTTGAAATAACTGAAATAGGAGCTATACCATATGAGTCTGTTTTAAAATTAACTAAATTTGGATGAGCTACAATACCTTTCCAAAGTTCAGAATCTAAATAAGCATCTAAAGAAGAAGGGCTTGTGAAATAATAAACCCCTCCAAAAACACCTTTATCAACATTACCAATAAAAGTTTTTCCAATTAAACCATCTATCTTGCCGGGAGCAAAATTACCAACAACATCAGAACCTAGTTTTGCATGATCCTCTAATGTCATTTCATTTAACTCATAGTTAACGACAAGCATACTAGTTCCTTTTGGGTTTTCTTGACTTTTTTCTGAAGCTTTTTTTGCAGGTTCACTGCATCCAAAAAGGATTAAAATTGAGAAAACAAAAGTTATATTTTTCATATATTAAAGATTTTTAGTAAAAAACAAAAGATAAAAATAATAAATGAATATCAAAAAAAAAGAGTTTACCAATCGAGTTGAAAAATTCTTCTGTCTGAAGGTATTACAAAAATTATCTAGAACTCGTTTTTCATCAAAGTTACTATTCAGAAAAATAATTTGGGTAACCCTTTTCCAGTAATTCTGTATAGGCGTGATAGAGTACGGTCTTTCTGTGTGTACCAAACAAAGCCTGACTGAAAAATGTTAGAAAAGATTTCCCCTCAGACTTAGAGATCTTAAAATAGCCCTCATCTAAAAGTACCTTTAAAGCAAATAAAATCTCTGTAGTTGATCGGCATTTTTGCAGTTTTGACTGAATTTCTTTTACCGTTCCTTTTAATAGTTTAGGATCTGCTGAAACAAATCCATTTTGGATCTCTTTTTCAATTAAAAAATTATATTCAAGTTCTTGAAGATGACTGAGTCGCCATTTTTCGTACCTGACATCAGAAAGTTGGACCTTCATCAATTCACGACCTCTTTGTTGGAAGTCATCCATATCCTTGATGTTTTCTAAATATGAAATAACAGATTTTTGATAGAAGTCAAAGACTTTCCAGTCTTTGCCTGCTTTAAAAATTAGAAAGTCTTCATTACCATCTATTGAAATAGCTATTTGAACACCCATTGATGATTTATTTTAATCCTCCAAGGTCAGGAAAGAAATATTGAGTAAACAATTTAATTAAAAATGATAATAACTACTTTAATATCAAGGAGGCATATGATTGATAGTCTATTGTCTTATGAGGCCAATAAAAAAAATAATCGATCTAATTTAGATCAATCTATGACAAATAAGAACGAGGTATAAAAACTGATGCCTTATGATTCGGGTTGCTTAAATGGAGAGGCATCCTGATGTAAGGTCATGGCTTTTTGAGCGAAGAGAACGGCTATTGAAAGTGAAATAAAAGCCATAATCCAAATTCCGGGCATGAACGAGGTAAGTAAAAAGTAATCATAAAATCCATGAATTACGGTTGCGATTACAAATCCAATAAAAGCAATCAAATAGGTAAAGACTTTGGTGTTAAGCTTAATGTCCGGTATCCCATCTCCATCAATGTCTAAAGCTATTTTTTTCTCATTGAATTTAGCCTTCCCTAAGTAGTAACCCATAATAACGGCAAAAGTGGCATGTGCAGGTACAGTAGAGAACATTCTCACAATTCCAGTAGTTACTCCACCTTGCATTACAAAGATGACATTTTCTATAGTTGCAAAACCCATAGCCACCATAACTGTATAGACAATACCATCGAAGGGTTCATTAAAATTTTGATTTCGGTAAAGGATAAATCTCACAAATGAAAATTTGAATACTTCCTCTACAAATGCCACGATAATAAAAGCAAAAAATAATTCATCCACTAGATTATTGGGTTCCACCTGATAATGTTCTGACAAGAAGTCTCCGGTATAATAAGCAAGTCCAAAGGTGAGAATTCCAAAAATAAAGCTTACGACTAATAGCCCTATGGGTTCTTTTTCATGTTTGTCAGAGAAAAAAATAAAAATAATAATGATTAAACCTGGAAGTAGAGAGAGTGATAATAGTCCGATTTCTTTTAGCATTTTTTAATCTATTTTTTGTGAGGAGATTAATTGAGTAATTTCAATGAGATCATGAATTCATCATAGCTATCTTCACTATCTATGTCGTAGGCACGCGCCACACCTATAGAGATGGTTGATGGAAGTAAAGAAAAAAGAACGATGCGAGTATCAATTTGTGCTCCGAAATTCACAAAAGTGTCCGTCCACATGGGATCATCAAATGTTTTCCCGGGGGTAGGATTCGCGAGATACTGTAAATTTTTCGAATGTCCACCTTCATTGTAATCTTGTGAATACAAGACAGAAGCGAATACAGAGGCTTGGGTCCAGTTTGCAAAAAGATTAAAGAATCCCAATTTTTTATATCTAATTGGAGGAAGTAGTACATCGATCATAAGCTTACCAAATTCTCTTGACTCGATGTAACGTTTGTCACTGTAGGTTAGGCCTGGGAAAGCATAAGTTCCCCGATATTGCTTAGCATTCCATGAATCTATGTAGTTATTTCCAAAAGCGGCAAAGCCATATCTTGTAAAGGGATTTAAATCATCAGCAAAAGATTTACCAAAGGCAGATCTCAACCAAATAGAAGTATGGTTAATGGGCAATGGGATCCCCAAATCTAAGTTTCCAACTAAGCTTGGATAAATCTCCCCTGAAGTGTAGGCGGTACTCGCCTCTAAGGAGGCAGTGATGCCTTTTTCATCATCTACTGCACCAATTGAATTTTTGATGAAACTGTAGCTAAGGGCCGCGTAAAAATCAAAATATAAGTTGCCATCAAATCCATCATAAGATAGTTGTTGAAATTCGTTACTCTTCTCCAAGCCATAAAAGCCGCCTAGTCCCAAATCCAAAAATAAGGTAATGGGCGGGTTCCAAATCAGGGTAGGTCCCCAATCTATGCCACCACTGATTCCTTTTCTAGATCTCTTGGTAGGTCCAAATAAATCGTAAAAATTGGCAGGATTATAAGCAAAGCGAAAGAAAAAGTTTCCAGTAGTGACATTTAAGCTGGCATGAAAAGTTTCATCATCAGCAAGTGTATTCGATTCGTTAGGATCATCGCTTAAAGAATTAAACCATTGGGTAGGAGTATAAGAGAAAGACAAATTCATTTCAGTTAACCACAAAGGATCACGGAAATTAAATTTATAACCGACTCCCATAAAATTTTGATAGCCCACTAAGGTTGGGTAAGCAGCAGTTAATTGAAATTCTTTTAGGCTACTGTAAAAAGATGTCTTAGAAGATGTCGAATCATCTGATACTTGGCCTTGACTTGGACGTTTGGTATACCATTCTTTGACAAAATCATGTGATTCAGCTGTTTTAGTTCCTAAAAAATTAATGGATGAAAGTGCATCAACGGGTTCATTTTTGATGATAGAGGGCTGAAATCCTTTACTTCTGTACTCAAAAACGAATAATCGGCTACTGTCCAATAAAACGGGCCTGAAAAATCCTGTGGCAGCATTACTCATTACTTCAACTCCTTCCCCTTCACCATCAAAAGTGCTCAAATCAATACGATAAACATTACTGATGCCTGAAAAATAACTAGTACCGATAAGGTATTTCCCATCTTTGGTGAATCGAAAGCTTTGGGGGGAGGCATCATCAAAATCAAACAAGATTTGAGACTTGGATTCAAAACCTGTAAATGCATCAATCTCGTATAGGATAAGTTTTTGAGTACCTTTATAGTCGCTCACTGCAGCACTTAAATACTTACCATCAGGTGATATATCCATATCAAAAACATCATCTCCATATCGAAGGGTAATCATACCGTCGAAGGTTGAGCTGTAGGGGGTAGGATTATCGTTTGTAGAGTCATTTTCAATAATTCTAATAATGGTAGAAAATCCATTGTCATGCTTGACTCCCCAAATGGACTTATCCACTGGATTCAATGCTAAATCACCAAATCTAGCATCTTCATTTAATAACTTTACTTTTTTTGTTTTCAGATCAAAACTGTTCAAATCACGTTGAGCATTATTATCTGTTGTGAAATAAATTTTATCCGCGGCTTCATCATAAATGACGGAAGACACATAAAATAAAGCGGCCCCTTTTATGTCAGTGAGATGTTGAATATCACCGTTTGACAAGTCAATAGCTGCTAAGAAGGGTACTTTGCCCGGATAATTGACTGCTACATAAATTTTATTTCTTTTTTCATCAAAATGAGCGTAGGAGACTGAACCGAGAATTTTTTCGGTAATTGATGTTGCTTGGGTGATAGAATTTTCTTTAATCAATTCAATATTTTCCTCCTGAAATGTCTTCTCAAATGCCAACCAATCAGACCATCCTTTGTCAATTGAAAAACCAAAAACTTGTTTAAATTGTTTAGCAAAAAAACCACTACTTTTGTCTTCTCTTTTTACCCACTCTATGATCTGATCTGGGCCGTATTGATTGGCTAAATAACCCATAAACCGAGTTCCATAAAGATAAGAATTAGTAACTCCTTGAAAATCACTTGTGGTGCCTTCAGATTCTAGACCTTGTGCACTGTAGATTTCAGCATCTTCGATGATTTTAGTACGAAAAAACATTTCATCATAATTACCCATCGCGTTTCCCTTTCCGCCACTCATCCAAGTATCCACATAGGAAGCAATGCCTTCATGGTACCATCTTGGGGCATAATATCTTGGAATGGTTAAGAAGCTATAAAACATGGAAATGGGATGGTCACTGGTAGGCACTACTTTGCCCAAAAATAATTTTTGAAAAAACCGATCCCGTTTAGAGGTATTATCTAGAGCCGCCATGTGTACCAATTCATGATTCATTAATGAAAAAATCCGTTCGCCAGCAGGAAATGTTTCAAAGGCATAACTGAAGGGGGATAATCCTATATTGACAATGTTAAAAGGAGCGGCGATTGTGGTTGCATTGCCATAATCCCCAAAATCTTCAAGAACTACGGTAATCTCTCCTGTCGGTTCATAATCAAATAGTCTTTTATGGAAATCCAAGGCATTGTCAAAGCATCTGATAGCATACGGTATGATAAAGCTTTTACGAGGATCGTAATGAATTATTTTAGTATTCTCTGATTGAAAAATTTCTTGCGCAGAAGAGCCAAGTGAGATGAATACAAGAAGTAACGAAATGTATTTCATGGTTAAATCATTATTGATGCATGAAATTTTATTATAATATTCTCAAATAAAAACGTGGAGTCTTAGATTAAATATTTTAAAAAAAAAGTCCAAAATTAATTGGACTTTTTTTTAAATTTCTATTGTACCATTTTTTGTAGAACACTTAATTGAGATGAACGTATCACATTACCAAAGGCTGGATTTTTAGCGATATTTCTGAAAGCTGGATTTTTAGCAATCTCCATGAAAGCTGGATTTTTGGCTAAATTTAAAAAAGTAGGATTAGCAGCCAATTTCTCATACATTGGATTATCCGCAAGGTTTCCAGATTCTATGAGTTTCGAAAATTCTTCATTTTGAGTAAGTTCAAGAAAGTCAGTATTTTTTGCTAACTCGGCAAACGACTCTGAATCAATTAATTCTGTAAAATTTTGATCTTTCATTAACGCTTGGAATTCATCATTTTGAAGTAAAATTTGTACATTTTCTCCAACGAGTTCTACTTCGGTATCATCTTCAATTTTATATTTATTTGCCTTTTGAACTCCTTTTATTGCAGATCCAGTTGCATCTGAAGGTGGAAATCCAACTGTGATTTTCATGACATAGAGACCTGTAGCTATAGCAGCTAGGATAAGTACGGTTAAAATTGGTTTTTTCATTTTCATATCAATTTGATGTCTTGAGTTAATATTATAATCTTTATTATTAAGTTTAAACCTTATATCACTTTATACATTAATTTTAATGAAGGTAACCTTTTTTTTTTTAAAAAAATTATTACTACAAAATTAAGTAAAATTTATATAATGTGGATCATAACAAAACAAATTAAAAATAATTTCTATTTGTAGATTCGGTCATAGCAGATTTTTGATCTTAGGGGAAGAGGGTTCATATCTCTAGACTAATTCACTTTTTTTGAGAAAAATTATAAATGTATTTTAACATTTATCTAAAACTAAATAACAGATTTTAGCATAATACCTTAATAAATAACCACCTACATATACCATTTAGATTACCATTTATCTAAACCACATATATTTTTTTTAAAACTCTATTCAACCCACTTGTACCCAAATTTTTTATAATTATTTACTTGTATTACTTTCTTTATCTTATAATCCTCTTCATATTTTTTCTTTCTTTCCTTAAAGCCACCAACCCACTCAATCAATTCCTCATCACTATTCCACTCATCATTCCTCTTTACCATCAATATTTCGTCCATTATCTCTTTACTAAGATATTCTTTATCTATCATATCTTTTATCCTATCAATATGTGTTTTTAATTTACCATTATCAACTTCATAATATACCTCACAGACTAATTTATCTAAAAACCATCCACTATGATTATCCCTTTCTAAAATATGCTTATATTTTATATTTAACCATCTACTAATTCTAATATAACTCTCATTTAAATCCCTTAAAATTTCATTTCTATCTCTAAAAAATCTTAATACATCATGTTTCTCAGGTTTAAATCTCTTCATTTTTTTACCGTAATCACGAATAGTAGACCACTCCAATCCTAGTTCATCCCCATAATAATCTTCAACAATAACTTGTCGCTTCTTTACACTAACTTTATAATATTTAAAATTATCATCTACATCTATAAATAAAGATTCCTTCTTTACTAAATTCTTAAATTTCTCATCCCATTTTAACCAATTTTTGTAACTATCTTCTCTACCATGTATAAGTATTTTTAAGTCTTCTAATTCCTTTTTAGTAATGAAATCACCCCAACCTATACCAAATATTTTATGGTTATCCTCATTTATTTTCTTCCATATTTTATACTCAATCTTCTTACTTAAAATATACCCTTCTTTTCCAACCCACTTATTTAATACTCTTCCATCTACTTTACCAAAATGGTTTAATTTATTATCTGTATACTCTTTTAATCTTTCTAACCTCTTATCATTGCTTATATATTCCCTTTTTAAATTCTTATACAAGTCGTTAAAACTATTTTCAATTTCCTCCTTAAAAATTCTTTTGTATTTTCTAATTCCATCCATAATCAATAGAAAAAAAGTATTCATAATTTCTTATTCAATACTTAATGGTTGAGAAGTTATACTTTTTCAGAAATAAAAATATAATTATTTAAAATTGAATTATATAAAAAGTAGTATTTATACCACACCTATAATCAAGACACAAATCCAAAAATTTTGAGACCATTTTCCCATCAATTTATTCTNTTCATCTAACATTTCTCNCTCTAGGTTAATTTTCGTNCTATNCTAAGATCTTTTGGTGATGGAAGTCAGTCTATTTTTGGATTTGGTGCCTTATCCCATTTTTCATTATCAAAATCTTTTTAACCTTGACTTATTTTTATTATCCATCTTTTCAACATTTTAGTAGTTTACTAAAATCCCTTCTTTATCCTTATGTTAATACTTTAGATTTAAAAAAAGTAACCGCATAGATTACAGCAATATCAATCTATGCAATCATTTATATTTATTAAAAAACCTTTATAATTTTTATTTACATCTTCCCATCTTAAGTTTTTCCTTTAATACAAATTTCAGATTATTATCTACTCTTTTCAATACATCATTACAAAACTTTGGCAATTATTTTATAATCATCAAAGAATTGTTTGTTCTGTTGAAATTATGAATAGTATCTCTTTCCTTGAAATATTAAGGCTGAATCTTATGAAATAAAAGATTAGTTCAAAAATTTTATTTCGGAAGTAAAGGGAAATTTCATCATGTAAGCATGAGCTTCTTCAACTGTAATTTTTTCATGCATAATTTTGTAAAGAGTTTCTGTGATTGGAATGCGAATGGGATTACTTTTTGACCATTCATGGATGACATCAATGGTTTTGATCCCTTCTGCAACTTCACGCATAGAGTAGGTAATATCATTTAATTTTTCTCCAGTAGCTAATCTTAGACCTACCGTATAGTTTCTACTAAGTTTACTTGAACAAGTTGCAATTAAATCACCAATACCAGCAAGACCTAAAAAAGGTTTAACTTGTCCACCCATTGTTTTAGCGATTTCTACCATTTCAACCATACCTCTAGTGATAAATAAGGACTTGGCATTTTCACCTAATTTCATACCCTCAATTGTTCCAGCACCTACTGCAATTATGTTTTTTAAAATTCCACAAAGCTCAGTACTCATCAAATCATTACTGCCAAAAACTAAAAATCGTTCACTTTTGAGGTATTTTCTACCAAGGTCAATAACTTCATCAAATTCACTTGCAATGACTGAAGCTGTAGGCATTTTTGAGGCAATTTCTTTAGACAAATTGGGACCTGCAATACACCCTATTCTTACCACTGAAGATTCTTGTCTGATGACTTCGCTCATCGTGAAGATTTCACTTTTTGATTTTTCAAAACGATTATTACTTTTGTTTATCCCATCAAAATCAAATCCTTTCGTACCATGAATTAAGATATGAGAAGGTTTTAGATAGGGGGATAGATTTTTCATCATCTTCCTAAAATTTATTGAGGGAACGATTGGAAAAATTAAGTTACATTTCTCGGCAAGAAGTGAGATATCGGTAATAATTTCAATGTTATCAGCAATTTTATGATAGCCATTTTTTCTAGTTTTAATGAGTTTTGCTGCTTTTTCCTTACTTCTGGCATGAAGGAGGACACGATTACATTTTTCAGCAAGCAAATTAGCCATTGCAGTACCAAAATTTCCTGTACCAATGACACCAATGGTTGCTTTATATGTGTTTTTCAAGGCCATATCCCTCTAGTCTGTTGTGGTAATAATAGAGTGTGCTTGCATTTAGTATCAAAATTTCATCTTTTGATTTTATCAAAGGTCTTTTTGCATGATACATTCCAACATTATTCAGTCCATATATGATGGATTCATCTGCTGTGTATCTAAACTTTTCATTTACATCTACCTTACCTTGTTCATTGAGTTTTAAAATAATACCTCTTAGTTTTTTAAAATTTGTTTTGAAAGATTTATAATCTAAAGTGAGGTCGTCTTCTGAAAGTCTTAAAATGCTGTAAAGATCTAATTTAGGATTTTTTCTTTCAAGCATTTTAAAGGCAGTATAGGCTACTAAATGGCTAGAATAAACCCGGTTATTCTTGTAGTATTCTTCAATAATTTTTTTAGAAAGAATTTGTACATAGGTATGTTCTCGTTGTTTGTCAACGTTAATTTTTCCACCAGAAAGAAAATAATCTTTGATATCAATGACAGCTCCATGTTGGTCTAAGCTTTGTCCTTGTTCGTTGACATAATTACCTAAGACATCAAGACCGCGTCCAATACTTACCGATATATCAGATTTTTTTGTAAAAAACTTCATAAGAAAAGAAGTGATTTTTTTAGAATTACTAAAAGCATCCGATTCCCTATAATACCTTTCTCTTCCTGTCCGTTTAAGATGCTCATTAATTAAAGAAGGGGCCTCGAGTGTAAATTGATAATTAATTACAACGGGTACAATGAAAATAGGTTTAGCATTCTTGCCATAATTACTGATTAGAGATCTTTGAGCTTTAATGGTGGTACCTAATAAGCCTAATTTTAATGAATTTTCGATTTGACCAGATCGACTTCTGGTACCTCCTGGGAAAAAAAGGCTGTGACATCCCCATTCCAAAGCCCTTTTTGAATATTCTTTTAAGGTCTCTAAGTAAATAGGATTTTTCTTTCTTCGATCTAGTTTGTAAGCTCCCAAGCTATTCATAAAATAGGCTAATATTTTAATATTGAATAGGTTAAGTCCAGCACCATATATAAAGGGCGGGAGCCCCAAAAACTGTATTACCCATCCTATGAGAATAGAGTCTAAATTGCTAAAATGAGTAGGAACCAGAACAATAGTTCCTATTTTTGCTAACTTCCTTAGCTGATCAGGCTCTCCAACAACATGAATTTGATCTTGTAAATCTAATTGTCGACTGAATATTGATTTAAAACCTTTTACCCGGGCAGCATTGAGCAATCGAGCAAATCCAAAAGTGGTAATTCTTTTTGCAAATCGATAAGATGATTTATTGAAACTACCAACGATTTCTTTACAATAGCGATCAATGATTTCTTTTAATATTTCTTTTTCAACGGTTACTTTGTCTTTACTTTCTTTAACAGACAATTGTTTTTTCTGGACCTGTCTCCAAAAAGTTAAATCATCTTTTGGATCTACTCTCCATGGATTATTGGTAACGCGCTGCTTTTCTCTGTAGATGGTCGTTTCTAGTTCTTCATGGAGGGTTTTACGACCGTTGCTTTGAATCAGATTTTTAAAAACATTTTGACTCACTTCATCTAGAAATGTTTTTTTATTTTGCGAAAGATTGACAATAGGCCAATCTTTTTTTCTTTTGAGTATATCTTTATATCGGGGTCTTTTTTGACTCATTTAAAATAATTAAGTCCGCAAATATAAACATTTGGCTATTTAATCGATGCTAAATTGCCCCTGTCCGACAAAGACCGCTTGTCCCCCTACTTTCACATTTGTTATAATTTCTTTTTCGCTTTCAATTTCAATATGAAGGATACTAGGTCTATTCATCTCAAAACCTTGTTCACTGATCAATGGACCTTTTTTTATATCATATTTAAACAAATAACAGGCCAAAGGTCCATTAGCAGAACCGGTTGCAGGATCTTCGGTAATACCAATTTCTGGAGCAAACATACGACCATGTAAATCGCTGTCAGGCAATAAGCCATGTGGAGTGAATGCATAAATGCTATGATCTTTTAATATAGACTGAAGCTTTTCCCAAACTTGGGTATTAAAAGTTAAATTTTGAATATTTTCTATTGTTCGTACTGGAACGATAATATAGGGCACGCCACAAGAAATTTCTTGTATAGGATAATCCATTAAGTCTGACGTTTTTAAGTTTAATAATTGTGCAATTTCAGTCCTATTATCCAAAATTTTACCAAAATAAGGGGGTACTTGATACATGGTAGCCATGAGAGGCCCTTTTTCAGACATTTTGATCTTAACTTCAATAGGGCCAATATTTTGCCCTAACTTAATTGTTATTTTCTCATCTTTTTTTTGAAAATTTTGAGCTATAAAATAGGCTGTCCCAATACTGGGATGGCCTGCTGTAGGAAGTTCTTTTATAGGCGTGAAAATACGCATTGGGTATAGTCCATCAGAATTTTTGGGAAAAAGAAATACGGTTTCTGATAAATTTAACTCTTGCGCAATATTTTGAAATATTTCAGATGGGATCTCTGATGCATTTTCAAAGATAGCTAATTGATTTCCTCCAAATTTCTTATTAGTAAATACATCTAGAAGATGATATGTAGCTTTTTTCATACTTATTTATAAAATATTTATGTAAATCTAATGAGACTCAATATAAGTGCCTATTTTTTATACAAGTGAAGTAGTTTAATATTGTGTTTATATGATCACACTCAAAGACATACAAGCTCCTGTCAAACAGGAAATGAATGAATTTGAATTAAAATTCCGTCAGTCCATGAAAAGCAAGGTAATGTTGCTTGATAAAATAATGGATTATATAATCAAAAGGAAAGGGAAGCAAATGCGGCCGCTATTTGTGTTTCTTACTTCAGCGATAATGGGTAATATTAACGAGGCTACCCACCGAGGAGCTGCATTAATTGAACTTTTGCATACTGCCAGCTTGGTTCATGATGATGTGGTAGATAATGCTCATTATCGTCGTGGATTTTTTTCAATTAATGCCCTTTGGAAAAATAAGATAGCTGTTTTAGTGGGTGATTTTCTTTTGTCAAAAGGCCTACTCTTATCTTTGAAACATGATGATTTTGACCTCCTTCGTATTGTATCTAATGCTGTACAGCAAATGAGTGAGGGGGAATTACTTCAGATGGAGAAGGCGAGAAAATTAGATATTACCGAGGATCTATATTATGAAGTAATCAGACAAAAAACCGCTAGCTTAATTACCTCTTGTTGTCAAGTAGGTGCGAGTTCGGGTGGAGGAACCAATGAAGACATTTCTAAAATGGGAACTTTTGGTACTAAAGTTGGAATGGCATTTCAGATAAAAGATGATTTATTTGACTATGAAAATGCGACGATTGGAAAACCTACTGGCATCGATATACGTGAAAGGAAGATGACTTTACCGATTATTTACGCACTCAAGAATAGTAGTCAATCAGAGGTTTCAATTATTAAAAAAATGATTAAAGAGAGTGAAAAAAAATCTGCCAACGTGAAGAAAATAATCGATTTTGTGATAGAAAAAGGTGGTATTGATTATGCAACGAAAAGAATGGATGACTTTCTCTCAGAGGCCACTGCCATTCTTAAAACTTATCCAGATTCAGTTTATAGAAATTCACTAGAGCAGCTTCTCGCCTTTACGATCGCTAGAAAAACGTAAAATTTTTTTTTACTAAATGGCACCTTACCCATCATGAAAAGCTTTATTGGAGACCTTGCGGAGCGATTGCTTAGAAAATATCAAGATCCAAGAAACTTAACAATCATTTTTCCGAACAGAAGGGCGGGACTTTTTTTACAAAAAGAACTTGGGAAACGAATTGAACAACCTATTTGGTTGCCTAAAATTTTGAGTCTCGAAGATTTCATTTTGTCCCATTCTCAATTTGAAAAGATAGAAAGTTTTGAGTCAGTTCTGTGGTTACATGAGGTTTACTTAAATCATAAAGAAAAAGGAGAGACCCTTGATAAATTTTTCTTTTGGGGCGAAATGATCATAAAAGATTTTGAAGAAATAGATCAATATGGCGTAGATGCCTATCAACTTTTTACCAGTATAAAATCTCAAAAAGAACTTGATCAAGAATTTTATTTTCTTTCAGAAGAGGATAAGAAAATAATTACTTCTTTTTGGGCCACTTTTTTGCCTAAAAGTAGCAAAAATCAAGATCTATTTCTTGAGACATGGAAAATACTTAAATCGATATATACAGAATACAAATCTTTTTTGGCAGTAAAAGGAAAGGCATATATTGGGATGATTTATGCAGACTTTTTGGAACATTTACTAGATGATGATTATTCAGATGATGGGCATTTGATTTTTGTTGGATTCAATGCATTAACAGCGGTTGAAGAGCAAATTGTAAAATATTATGTGGAATATAAAGGTGCGGAGATGCTTTGGGATACAGATGCTTATTATCTCCAAGATATCTCACAAGAAGCAGGCCATTTTCATCGAATGTATCGAAAAGACAGGATTCTAGGTAAAACTTTTGAATCTCAGATTCCCAATCATGTCGCTGATCCTAAGTCAATGACAGCAATTGGTGTTTCTTTGGAGGTGGGTCAAGCCAAAGCGCTTGGTGAAAAATTATCAATTCTAATGCTAGAACCTTATTTCAAACCAGAGAATGTTGTCATTGTTCTTCCAAATGAATACATGCTATTCCCTGTTTTGCACGCACTACCCAAGGGGTTAAAAGACATCAATATAACTATGGGTTTTCCTCTCAAAGAAACGCCTATATACAGTTTGTTGGAAAGTATATTGATGCTTCAAAATATGCTAAGGCCTACGTTAGATGATTATATTTTCTATTATAAGCCTGTCATTTCCATCTTGGAACATCCTTTAATTTATGACTTGGATGTTGTTTATTTTAAAGAGTTTAACGCTAAAATAAGAAAATACAATTTGGTTTTTGTAAGTTCTGGTCAAATTCCATTGAACTCACCCTTATTAAAATTAATATTTTCGAAGCCAGATAATCCATTAGATTATCTTTTGGAAATCCTCAAGACAATTCACGAGCAGTCAGAAATAGAAAATGGGGACTTAGATAGAGAATTTACCAATAAATACTATCAACATATCTTTCAATTGAGAGCAGTCCTACGAGGAGAACAAGAGGCTCTCTTATCATATGAATTTTTAATCCAATTGTTTCAAAAGATTTCTAGAAGTTTGAAAATACCTTTTTCAGGTGAACCCTTAAGAGGAATTCAGATTATGGGCATATTGGAAACACGTAATCTGGATTTTGAACATGTTTTTATATTGAGTATGAATGAAAATGCTTGGCCGGCATCCCCAAAAAGGGGTTCATTCATTCCCCATAACATCAGAAAAGCATTTGATTTGCCTACCCATGAGCATCAAGATGCTATATATGCTTATTTGTTTTATCGATTGTTGCAACGTTCTCGAGAAGTAGTTTTTTATTACAATACTATTTCGGAATTCAACATGAATGGAGAGTTGAGTCGTTTAGTTAGGCAGCTTGAGCTTGAATCGGGTCATTCGATTGAAAAGAAAATATTAGCAAATCCCATTGCACTTCCTGTCAAAAAAGAGATCTCAGTTAAGAAGGATTATTCGGTTATGAAAAAGCTATCAAGATATACTAGGGATTTTAAGACGCCTTACATGAGCAGATTGACCCCATCAGCGTTGGACACTTATCTTTATTGTAAACTTAGGTTTTACTATAAATACGTCGCAGAATTATACGAAGAAGATCAAATTCAAGAGGAATTAGACGCCTTGATTTTTGGTAATATCCTCCATGATGCAATGGAAATTTTATATCGTCAATTCATGATTGTACAAAAGACAGCTGTTGTGGATGCAATTCATTTTTTTTGGCTGAGAGAAGGAGTAGATGGAGCCATTAATGAAGCATTCCAAAAGCATTATCAAATAAAAGGAGATAAGAAAAAAGTAATGATTGAAGGTAGAAATATCATTGCTGCTGAAATTATAAAGAAGATGATCAATAAAATATTGGATATCGATGAAAAGTACGCCCCATTTAAAATAATAGGCTTAGAAGTAGGGACTAAAGAAGGCTTTTCTGTTGACCTGTCCCTTCCGGTAAACGGGAGAAAGCATGTAATCGGTCTCAAGGGTAAGATTGACAGAATTGATTTAAAAGGGGGGGTATTAAGGGTAATAGATTACAAAACAGGTAAAGATGAGAAAACCTTCGAGACGCTTAACTCACTCATTGATCCTGAAAATATCAAACGAAACAAAACGGCCTTTCAAATATTTTTTTATAGCTATTTAGTGCAATATGGATATAAAGATTCTTACGAACGCATTGAGCCCAGTATATTCAATAGTAAGCAGCTCTTTGATGATAAATTTGATTGGAGATTGATTCAAAAAGAAAAGGG
>NZHT01000127.1 GCA_002691385.1 Flammeovirgaceae bacterium
AGATAATTTAAATAATCGAAAAGGAAATACTGTGAGAGAATCCGCCAGTGTTGAATAGAACTTAAAGGTCATAGTTATAGACAAAACTCCCAAAATAATGTTGAAGCTAAAAAAAGTGGGCGCTGAGGGATTCGAACCCCCGACCCCCTCGGTGTAAACGAGGTGCTCTGAACCAACTGAGCTAAGCGCCCTAAAATGGATTGCAAAAGTAACCGAGTTATCATTTATTGCAAACAAATATCAAATTATTTTAGGCTAGCTAATGGCAACTTCTAAGTACTTATTAAAAGGATAAATCATCTTGCTCAAACTAATCAAATGAGACAAATAATCGGATGAATGAAAAGAATGATCAGTCAAGTCTTTTTTGATCAAAAAAGATTTTAACCTTAATAGCATAATTTCTGGATTATCCGAACTATATCCCTTCGGACTAGTCTTTAAGGCCTTACCTCTTATATCTCCAAAGGTCTTATAAAAAGTGACTTCTGATGTGATTGCCTTCAATTCCGAGGCATTATAATCAATCTCTTGTCTTATTTTCTTTAGTCTATCTGGACTTGGCATGTACATACCTCCAGCGAAAAAGGATTTATCAGGAGCAATGTGTAAGTAATAAGAAGGCTTCCCTGTTTTTCTACCCCCTGCTGTAATTGCTGCTCCAAAATTGGTTTTATAAGGATCTTTGTTTTGACTGAATCGAACATCTCGATTGATACGGAACATGCAATCTTTAGGCTCTAAGCCCACAATACCCGAATCAAATTTGCTTATTCTATTAATCAATTGTAGAATCAATTCGGTCACCTCCTGCTTGGATTCCAGATATATGTTTCTATGATCTTGCATCCATTCACGATTATTGTGCTTCTTCAGTTGATTTAAAAATTGAAAAACTTGTTCCATATTATTTAATTAAAAGCCGATAAGACAGACTCCAACTTGATTGATCTAGACCCCTTTATTAAAATAGTTGAATGTTCAAAGGACAGGTATCTTATGAATTGAGCTACATCTTTGGCCGTGGCAAACCATTTAATCTCAGGAAAATGGTTCTTAACCAAAGCCATCTGAGGCCCTACGATGATGACCATTTTTAACTCCAACAAATCAACTTCTTGAAGTAGTTGAAGATGTGCCGCTTGACTTTCCTCTAACTCGTTCATGTCTCCTAAAATCGCAAATTTATCGCCTTCAAATGATTCTAAGCTACTCAATGCTACCCGCATGGAATCCGGATTTGCATTGTAAGCGTCAAGAAGTATTTGATTAGATCCTTTTAATAAGAACTGAGATCTCATATTATCAGGCTGATAGTTATTTACTGCTTCAAATAGTGATTCCGAGTCGACTTTAAAATATGTCCCTACGGCATAAGCTGCAGCGATATTCATGTAATTGTAGGCCCCAAGAAGATGGGTCTGGTGAGTCACTTTAGACATCGAATAGGATACCATAGGCTGCGCATTAACAAACTCCATATCAACACTGGGGTACAATATCTTCTCTTCAAATCTCTTAATCATATTGGCCAAAACTTTATCTACTGTATTTATAAAAGGCAGTCCGTGAGAAGTACGTAGATATTCAAAAAGTTCACTTTTACCTCTGACAACTCCTTCAAATCCTCCAAAAGAAGCTGTATGAGCATATCCTATATTGGTAATTAATCCATGGGTAGGTTGAGCCATCTGACATAATTCATTGATTTCACCCACATGATTGGCTCCCATTTCAATTATTGCCATTTCTGTCTGTGGAGTAATTCCTAGAAGAGTCAACGGTACTCCAATATGATTATTTAAATTTCCCTTAGTTGCATGGGTTATATATTTTTTACTCAATGCCCTAAGTATCAATTCCTTAGTAGTAGTTTTCCCATTAGAACCTGTCAAGGCAATTAAGGGGTTTTTATAAAATGATCGATGAAATGTTGCAAGAGTTTGGAGAGCCTTTAATGTATTTTCACAATAAATAATTCTTGGATCATCGGTATAATCAGAGTCATCTATAACCGCAAAGAATGCCCCTTTGTCTAAAGCAGCTGATGCATATCGACTCCCTTTAAAATTTGGCCCATTAAGTCCAAAAAAAAGAGCGCCTTCTGATACGGTTCGACTGTCAATTGATACACTTTCGCATAATAAAAACTTGGAATACAGATATTCTATGAATTTTTCCATATATCAAATATAAATTGCACTAAACTATTATTATGATGAGATCAGTATTGATTTATGAATCGACCGATGAACTTCCAATGAGCAGTTATCAGAATCCCATCATACAAGCAATTTCAAAATTAACAAATCCTCCTGATTACTTTCATTTGGATGCTTTCTCTGATAAGTCATTTTTTGAATGGGGAGCACAATTCATAGCTAAAAATCCAGATTGTTTGATCATTTTAATTATTGAATCTGGTCAACATATAAGTGGATTGAGTAAAATCTTAAATCAAGTCATGCAAAACAAGCAAGAGCATATCTTAATCAGTTTAAACACTTGTATTTTACTGGAAAAGTTAAAGCAAAATATACCCATTCTTTTCTTTAAAAGCTATAACCCACTTATTAAGAAGTTAGTCGCACTCCTTAACAAAAATTGAAAAAATCAGCCTCTTTTTGAAAAGGAAAATTACTCCTAAAGAGATCTAAGCCTTCCCTACTCAAACGGGTTGTGCAGATGTCAGCTGTTGTTCCAAGATGATTCTGTTGATCTCCAAAAAAATCATATACAACAGAATGTCCAGGATATTCTAGATCGTTGCCGTCAATACCTATCCGATTAACTCCAATACAATAACTTTGATTCTCTATGGCCCGTGCACTCAATAAAGTATCCCACGAATTGATTCTCATTTTTGGCCAACTGGCTATATATATTAATATATCATATTCAAATAAGTTAGGGCCATTAGGATTTAATCTAGACCATACTGGGAACCTAAGGTCATAACAAATCAGAGGACAGATATTCCACCCTTTTATGATGATAATTGTCTTCTCCTCTCCTGGTTTAAAGAAATCTTGCTCCTTGCCTAAAGCAAATAAATGTTTTTTATCATAGTAGCGATACGTACCATCTGGATAAACAGCATACAACCGATTAAAATAATTGTCCTTTTCATTAACTATATAAGATCCCATAATGACCGCCTTTTTTTGATCTGCCATTTGTACCATCCATCGAAAAGTTTTGAAATATGGGGGCTCTGACAACTTCACTACATTCATTGTAAATCCTGTAGAAAACATTTCAGGTAGAATAATCAAATCTGTTTGGTCCGGAATAGCCCATATTTTTTCTTCAAAATTAGCCAAATTGGCCTCGATATTTTCCCAATACAAATCAGATTGAATGATACTTATTTTTAAATCTTTCATTTTCGATTAGGCACTTTTATCCTGTATTCTGCATCTACCCTTCCCTTACTAATGTTCATCAATTTGCCTTTAAGTAATCTCCTCTTAAAAGCGGAGATATGATCTGTGAATAGGATACCTTCGATGTGATCATACTCATGCTGAATAATACGAGCATCTACTCCATCAAATTCGCTCGTATGCTGTCTCCAGTGCTCATCAAAAAAAGTAATTTTTATATGGGACGCGCGCATGATATCTTCTCGGATACCCGGAATACTCAAACACCCCTCCTCAAAGGGCCATTTTTCGCCATTCTCCTCAATAATTTTCGGATTAATAAATACCTGCCTCAATCCCGGTTCACTTGGCTCTTCTGACGCTTTCATTGGAGAACTATCCATCACAAATATCCTCAATGATTTACCAATTTGGGGGGCTGCCAGTCCCACCCCACTAGCATGAGACATGGTTTCAAACATATCTGCAACAAGTACCGAAACATCCACTTGATCTGAAGCAACCTCTTGCGCAGGTTTTTTTAAAATAGGATCGCCATAAAGCGTAATAGGATATATCATGTTTTAGATTCCAAGTAGGATTGTAAAATTATTACGGCACTGACTTGATCAATTGCAAGTTTATCACGTCTCCCTTTTTTCTTGACACCGCTTTCAATAAGAGCTCTCATAGCCAAGTTTGATGTGTCCCACTCGTCCTGTAAAGCCAAGGGCATCTCAGGAAATAATTTCTTAAATCTATTCAAAAAAGCCCTCACCAGTGGAGTGTTAGTAGTGTCTGATCCCTCTCTTTTTTTGGGCCAACCAATTATCACTTTCTCTACTTTTTCTTTTTCAAAATATTGGATCAAAAAATCAAAAATATGATGGGTTAATAAAGCTTTTAGTGGTGTAGCTATGATCCCCAAAGGGTCCGTAGTGGCTATACCACTTCTCTTTGAACCGTAATCTATTGCTAGAATACGCCCCATTAGTTGTCTGGTGAGTGCTGATCAATCTCAGCCCAGATTTTTTTTTCTAAGGCAATCGCCTTTGGAAATAAAAGCTGGTCTTCAACTTTGGCATGAAACCCTAAAAGCTTATCAAATAACTGAAATTCTCTCTTGACAAGACCCATTACAAATTCTGTCTCCGGAAGTTCCATCACTAACGACCTCATACTTTTCATTTCATCTTCATCTTTGTGATCTAAAGCAATAGATTCTAAATTAATTTCCCTTACATGGTATACTTTTTTTAAAGGATTGATCACTTTCCCTTGTTCGATCCTGACCAAAGTATTGAAGTAATCAAATAAGCTATCTTCCTCTTCATGAATATGTGTAACAAAATCTTCAAAAAAGAGGGGAAATACTAATTTGAGGTCTGTGATCAGGGATCCAGCACCTTTCAACTTATCAATTAAAACACCAATATAGGGTAAATATTCCTTGATGAAGATGACATGAGATTGCTTTAAATAGGCCATGAGCTGCCCTAAAGTACGCTTTTCGAGTTCCTCATAAGTCAATTTTGTGTTAATGTTTTCTAATTCAAATGCTTTTAAAATTGCTTTTTGGTTCAATTTAAATGCTTTGCAAACCTCCGCCAAAGTATGATCATAATGCGCTTCGAAATCAACACCTAAACTGTGTAAAAACCTGCCATGAGTAGGATTTTCTTTAAGTAGTGTTGAAATAGTCTTGTCTATCATTTGCATGGTAATACAAATATAAATATTCAAAAATCATCCACACCAAAAAAATCAATTTTCAAAAGCCTGCTTGTAATATTTTATTTTAACCGATCTTTGAGTTTTTAAATCAAGAATATACTATGCCAGATTCGCGCGCCAATAAAACCAACAAATTACTCTTATATATAAGTTTAGCTACCTGTGTAGGCATGCTTATTGGCGCCCAAGTAACTGGACTANATACGAAAAAATCATTTTTTAATACAAATTTTAATAAACTAAGAAAAGTTATATCCTACATTGAAGAGAATCATGTGGAAGAAGTATCAGAAGATGAAATTGTAGAAACAGTCATCGAAGAGATTGTTTCTAAATTAGATCCTCATTCGGCTTATATAAATGCCGAAAATAGTGCTTATATGAACGCACAACTCCGAGGTGATTTTGATGGTATAGGTATTGAATTTAATATTTTCCATGATACCATAAACGTAATATCTCCGTTGAGCGGTGGCCCCTCAGAAAAGCTAGGGATAAAATCGGGTGATAAAATCATTCGTGTAAATGAAGATATTGTCGCTGGCGTTGGAATGAAAAATAGTGATGTAGTCAAAAGGCTTAGGGGTCCCAAAGGATCAAACGTAGCTGTCTATATACAACGAAATGGTCTAAAGGATCTGCTCAAGTTTAATATTGAAAGAGACGTTATTCCTCAGTATTCATTAGATGCCCATTATATGGTGGATGATGAAATAGGCTATATTAAAATAAGTAGATTTTCAGCTACAACCTTCAAAGAATTCAAAGTCGCTCTTGAGGCCTTGAACCAAATGAATATGTCCAAACTTATCTTGGATCTTACGGGTAACCCAGGGGGCTATATGGATCGAGCAATTTCTATGGTGGATGAATTTCTAGAAGAAAATAAAATGATCGTTTATACTAAAGGGAAACAAAACCGATTTAATAATTCGCATCGCTCCACCCAAAGCGGTACCTTCAAACAAGGCTCCTTAATTATATTAATTGATGAAGGTTCTGCATCTGCCTCAGAAATTGTTGCTGGTGCATTACAAGATCATGACCGAGCCCTAATTGTTGGTAGACGATCTTTTGGTAAGGGATTGGTTCAAATGCCTATTGACCTAGGCGACGGCAGTCAATTAAGATTGACCATCTCAAGGTATTATACGCCTAGTGGTCGATGCATTCAAAAACCCTATAAAAATAACCTGAATGAATATAGAGAAGAATATTATGAGCGGTTTGTAAGTGGTGAAATGTTTATAAAAGATAGTATTCAAATCAATGATTCCTTAATTTATAAAACTAAAAATGGTAGAACAGTTTATGGCGGTGGGGGTATTATCCCAGATTATTTTGTGGCCTACGATACCAGTCAAAATAGTACCTACCTAAATGCACTTTTCACGTCAAATACACTTGCTGAATATGCCCTATCCTACGCTACCGCAAATGAAAAGTATCTAAAAGAAATGGGATTAAGAACATTTATCTCAGATTATCAAATAAGCACTCAACAGCTAAGTGAAATCAAGATACAAGCCGATAGAAATGGCTTAGTTTTCAATGAATCACAATTTGAGCTTTCAAAAAAACGAGTCCAACTCTTGATGAAGGCTTACATTGGGCGTCGAATTTGGAAAAATGATGGATTTTATCCTGTTTACAATGATGGAAATGAGATTTTCATTAAGGCTAAGAAATTATTTAACGAAGCTGAAGAACTCATATCCTATTAAATATAATTTTAATTTTCCCCAGGAAGCAATTCTATTTCTTATTAAGACTCGCCCAAATTTCAATGCTAGCTTCCACTTTAAAATGACCTATTTGAAGCCCGTCTTATTATAATTGATCATTTCTTTAAGCCTGAAATCTATTTTTCAATGAATTTATATTAAATTTACCATATTCTAAATACAAAAAAATGAATATACAAGATAGTGACTTTACTTATTTAGACCTTTGGGCAATCTCCATGCAATGGCTGATCGTAGCATTTCTAGCTATTTCCATTTTATCAATAGTAATTTATTGGATCATATACAGCACCAAAAAATCAATGAAAGCGAAACACGAAATCGCCAGTGAATCTGAAATTAAAGTGCTCCGCTTTTCCCAAATTATGATTGCATTAGCTATTTTCTGTTTAGTAAATATTCTGCAAGAAGAAATTGTCGAAAGGGCCCCAATGCCTTGGTTTGCCATCAGAGCCTTTATGGGTATCTGCTTTGGAACTCTCTATGGATATATTGCGCACCTTATATTTACCTACTACTACCCTGGACAAATTAGTGCTCGACTTGAAAAACTGAGGTATACTCCAAGAATTAACCCAACCACTGGGAACAAAATGAAATTACTCAGCGAAGAAGAGGAAGATGCCTATTTAGATGAAGGACAACAAGCTGAAGAAAATGTTTTTTCAGTAGATTATGATGTTTGGATTGATGAAGAAACAGGTTACACACACATAGAAAAATACAAAGGCCACCTCAATGCACATGAATGCGATAATTGTGGCTTTCGAACCTTACGCCTTGTGCAAGAGGAAGTAGTAGAGGAAGCGACAGAATATTGGGATGGTAGTGTTAATCAAGAATTTTCTTGTTCTTATTGCGGCCGGGTGAAAAGAAAAACAGTCGCTCTTTCTTACAAAGTAAAAGATGACGTCTCTGAAACTGCACGATTAGTGTCTAATCCACTCGCTAATAATAAAGAAGTGGAAACTGTGAAAATTGAGATTTTTAGTAATAAAGGAGACTCAAAAGTATTTAATTTTCAAAATATAGAGCAAACACAATCATTTTTGGAGGAATTTGACTATGAAAAAATGGATGATTAATTTCAATCATTCAACAACGCTCATTAATTTTTAGCTGATAATAACCCCCATAATCAATCCAGCTAAAATCACAAATGGTGTAGGAATTTTAGTGAAGAATAAAACCGAAAACGTACCTAAAATTAATATATAGTTTGTACCCGTAATGGGAATGGGCTCCAACAAGTAAAGCGTTGCCGCAATTACCAAACCTGAACTGACTGCATTAATCCCTTCCAAAGAAGCTTTAATCATTCTATACCTTTTGACATCTTCCCAAAACTTAGAAACAAAGAAAATCAGAAAAGTACCCGGTAAAAAAATACCCACTGCAGCAAGTAAGCCCCCCGTAATTTGTCCTCCGGCACCCCATTCGGACATAATCAGTGCCCCCAAGTAAGCTGCAAAAGAAAATGTAGGCCCTGGTACTGCTTGAACAAGGGCATAGCCAGAAATAAACTCTTGAGAGGTAAGTAACTCTTTAAATTCCACAAATTCTGTAAAAAGCAAAGGAATAAGGACTTGACCTCCACCAAAAATCAGAGACCCATTTCGATAAAAGTTTTCAAAAATCTTAACAGGAAGAAAATTAAAAAATGTGCCAAATATTCCCGCTGTAAACAAGACAACAGCCCATGCAATAAAATGTGTCCAATTAATATTCAATGGTGATTTTTCAGACTCGGGTTGTTGTTTATATTTAAAAGCCGTTACAAAACCTCCTAAAAATAATAGAACAGGAAAAGCATAAGGAGAGCGTAAATAAAAGGAACAAACTGCTGAAAAAGCCATCAAGAAATATCCTTCAATACTCGAAACCACACTGCTTGAAATCCGATATGCCGAATAGGCCACAATACCCACGGCCATAGGTTGAACATATCTCAAAAATTCTAAAGATATATTTTGATCATTAAAAATGTCCACAGTAAGAGCCGCGGCCGTCATGAATATTACCGCAGGAAATGCCCAAACCAAAAGGGTTAAATAAGCCAATTTAGACCCTCCTATTTTGTAACCCAATGCCGTTATTGTTTGTGTAGAAGTAGGTCCAGGTAAAATTTGACATAAGGCGAAAAGTTCAATCAAATCCGTTTCTGACAAATAAGCGCGCTTTTTAACCAGCATATCTAAAAACATAGCAATATGTGCTTGAGGTCCCCCAAATGCAGATACCGATAGTATTAAAACATCACGCAAAAAAATGATATATCTTACCCGTCGAATAGTCAATTCGTTGCTATTATTTTAATAATTAAATTGGCCCTTTCACTTGAAAACTTGAGACAAAATTCTCAATGACTTAATCTCACCAAAATTTTCCAAATGAAGGCTATAGTAATTAATGACGTGTTTTAATGCCGTACTTCTTAAAGTTCCCGTAGTCGGTTCACTGATGTAGTGCTCCGATCGGATAATATTTTTCAAATATATATAAAGTGGTGAACTTAAATTCTCCTTAAAGGGGAGTAAAAGCTCAACTGACTTAATAAAAAATCCTAAATAACTAGCATACTTTATCGCGAAATAAATGTGAAAAGACTCAAATTCTACTTTTAATTTATCAAAAATAATAATTTCATTCTTTAGGAACTGATACAGATTCCGATTCTCAGTTCGCTCATGAAATAGGGTTTTACTGAGAAGTTCTGTACAAAACATCACAATAGCACTTTTTTTAAAATTAAGCTGAAAAGAGGTAGCCAAATGAAGTATTTTAAACTCATTGAGTCGATAAATATCTGCTTTGGGAGATTTATAAGCAACCAACTCAAGTACATTTAAAGACTGAAAATTGCCAATGCTCTTTTTTGACCTTACACTTCGGACTCCATTAAGTAAAAAAGATTGAAATCCATACTTCTCTGTCAATATTCTTATAATAATAGATGACTCCTTGTATTTAATATAATTTATCACAATGCCCTCTGTCTTAATAATCATCGTATAACAGCAAATTTTCCAACCAATTTTTCTGATCCATTCAAGTCTGAAATAAAAACCAAATAAATCCCATTTAATAACCGCTCACCATTAAACTTAATTAAATCCCAAGAGGCCATACTTCCATTGGCCTGGGTCTCATATAAAATTACCCCATCAATAGTAGCAAACTTTATCAAAGCATCACCAACTACCCCTGAAATGATCAAATTTCCATCATAACTAGTGGTAATGGGATTGGGATAAATGGTTACTTGATTGTTTGAAGATAGAGGTGCTGATGAATTGGTCTGATATGAAACCAAGCCCTCTTCGGTCAAAACATAGAGAACACCTGATTGACCATCATAAGCTAATTCCAAAATCATATTTGAAGGCAAAAATGAATTTTTATTAGTAAAATGATGTATCTGGGTCTGAAGCGTCTTGCTGAAGGCCCACAAACCCCGTTCGCTACCCAGCCACAATCGATCCCCTCCATCAAATGCTAGCGCTGTAACATTTTCATCTTTGAACAAAATTTCATTCTCAAAATAAGGAACATAAGCTTGCTCTTCGTCGGAAATTAAAGAGGCATCTGAAAAATACGCTGGCCCCAATTTTGTTGCTATCCAAAGCTCCCCAACTCTGTTCACCTCAATATCATTGACTACATTTGAAGGGATATTTGATGACGGTTCCGCTCCCCAAATTAAATTTTTTGAAGGGTCAAAAGCCATAACTCCATAACGGTCCATTGGACTATTTTTAATCCATAACACATTTTCTGCTGACCCCGCTAAGGACAACGGAGTCGTACCTAATTGAGCACTAGATAAAAATGAAAGACTTTCTCCATCAAAACTACCTAAAGATTTCTGGCTCATATAATTGGTAAACCATAAAAAATCATCTGAAGACCACATATCGGTAATCAAAGCTTTTTTTAATTCTGGATGGGTAAGTAATTTTCCAGCTGTAAAATCATAAATTCCTTTCCCATGAGAAGATAAAAATAACTGACCCTTAAACTGCATGGCGCCTGAAATATTATTGAAGCCCTCAATTTTCTGAACTACCCATTGATCTTCACCAAATTTGGAATAACCCTCGATAGTCTCAGTCAATGTTGTATCTGGATCAGGAGTATGAAAGACATATAAAACATCTTCTACGATATCCATGCCGGATATATCATCGGACATTGGACCATTGGGTCTCACTTGCTGAGCTATCTCTTTAGTGATCTTGATCAACCCCAAATCCCCATCAGCAATCCAAAATACCTCTCCATTCACAATCAGGTCATGACCCGAGCTAAAACGATCTTGTATCAAAGGCACAAGGACTCCCTCCGCCATTTCATAAACCCTTTGATCTGACAAAAAATATGTCTTTCGATTCGTTGAAGTCACTTGATTCATTACTTCTGGTAAAACCAACAACGTATCCCAGACTTTATTAGATTTCATTAATAAATAATTCTCATTTAAAACTGCCAGACTGTTTGAAAGCTCAAATAATCTAGAAGGTTTAAGAATCGATGTTTCTGGATAAAATCCCCAATTATTATAATCAAAAAGATTCGAATTTAAATCTGCCGCCAAGATACCCTTATTTGAAATTGCAAATAAACTATCATTATATAAAAATAAATCTTGAACAGAGACTGCCAGCCCATTGGGTCCAATTTCACTATAAAAATCGCTGATCTCCTCAGTTTTCAGATCAAGCAAGGCGATGCCCAAATCGGTCGCTAGATAAATGTGATTGCCTTGATTCACAAAATCGTTAATCGCTTTTGAAGTAATCATTTCTATATTACTTATAGTTTGAATTGAAACTATATGATCGTTGTAAACTAGATCAATGATACCCTCTTGGTAACCAATCACCAATACCTGAGCCTTTTCGAAAAAATTTAATGCTGAAACACTTACTCCGGAAAGTCCTTTATTTTTATCTATGATCTCCAAAACATCCTCCTTTACACTGAAAAGTCCATGAGAAGCAGCACAGAAAAGAGTGCCATTACCAAAGGTAACATGGCGCGCTTCGGAATAACTAAAATGACTATCCCAAGATCCTACAGCCATCTGTTGTGCTAGCAAGAAGCTTTGAGAAAATATCATCAGATAAATAATGAAAAAAATGCTTTTTCTAATCATAAAAACACGCTCTGCATAACACTTCATAATCTTTTCGCTTTCCAAGTAATATTTTCTCATTGGACTTCGATAATATATGTGAAAAAAAAGCGGCAGCTCCGAATTGAGTACATATACCATGTAATTTAGTAACATATTCTGCTACACTCATGAGTCGAGCAACTAAATCAAAAGATTGGCCAACATAAGCCATATCTAAGCCAGAAAGTACTATACGCTTCCCTTGATTGGCCAAAATATTAACACAATTGATGCGCTCATCATCAAAAAACTTAGCCTCATCAATACCCACTACATCACAAAAATCAAGTTGACTCAATATGTCCTTGGCCTTCCGCACTGATAAGGCGGGCAGACTGTTTGAATTATGCGACATTATCAAATCTTGAGCACACCTATTATCCAACAATGTTTTGAAAATTTCAACACATGTTCCCCTATTCGAAGCTTCGGTTAGCCTTCCAATAAGTGTTTCCGTTTTACCTGCAAACATGGGACCACATATGACTTCAATTCGTCCCATTTTAAATATTTTAGCACTTTGTGACAATGGCTTATACTGATTATATTTCATACCCAATGCATTCAATTAACTACATCCTTAAAACTAAAATTAAGAGCATCACTCAAAAATAATTTTTAAAATGTCAGGAACAGTTAAAATTCTTGACGATTGGCACACATCCAATTTAATTCCCAATGAGAAATTCATACGCTTTTATAAAATAAAGCTATAGCCTTTCATTTTTATCCTCCTAATCAATAGCTTTACCTAACACTAAAATTATTAAACTTAGCATTTTTTGATGCCCCTATGATAAAAGAAAAATTAAACCTAGCCTTTATCAGTCAGTATAAAACTGTTTTTTCAGAGCACCTGATCACACAAGCATTCAGAGAAAAAGAAATACTCACAGGTAAGGAAATTCTATATATATCGCCTATCAAACAACTAAATCTATTCATCGTTAAATCTCTCTTTGAAAAATGGCAAGAGGAGTTAAAAAGAATCGAAAGTCCTTATTTTAATTATCAAGCACCCGAAGTGAAAATAATGATTTCGAAATTAATGAATACACTATCTCAAAATATTTCGATCAATATTGAAAACCTAAAACCTATTATTGAAAAAGCAGTCGAAGATCTTATTGTGCTCAATTTTGATCCTGCAACATACTTGGGTAATGAAATCAAAAAAAGACCAGAAATACTCTTTAATAAAAAAACAAACTCACAATTTGTAAAATACTTAGTGTTTCATAAACCTTTAATATTAGATTTTCTAAAAGTTTTCGATACCAACAATCTGAAACATGTGAAAAATTATGCAATTGAATTTTTTGAGACACATGTGCTTGATGAACATCAACTTGTCGAACAGCTTTCCGAAATTCTCATTCTAAAAAAACAGGAATTATTCGAGTCTATTCAAACCATTAGAGAAGATAATGACCCTAACTTAATCGTCAGAAATCTCTCAAGTGAGCCAAACGAATTTGAAAATCAGTCTCAATTAGATCCTACTGAAGGCCAATCAGTCTCAAGAGATGGTGATAGCCTTTCAGAAGAAATCAAAGAAATAAATATTCCTAATACAGAATTAGAGGATTCCAATGAAAAAAATAGGGTGGGAGCGGTACAAGAAGATTTTGAAATAATGACGAAAAAAACCCTATCAAGCCCAAAAAATGAAGATCTAAAAGCACCCACAAAAAGCAATAACCAATCCTCCAAAGATCAACAAGATGACAGAGAAAAAGTCTCTATAGCCACTGAAAAAGATGCCAACAATTTAACTCCAGAGGTATCTGTTGAAGAATTAGAAAGTGATTTATCCTTGGAAACGGACAATGATATTTCAATGGATAAGTTTCAAACTTTAAATGAAATTGATACCGAAAATGATATAAAAGATGAACTCGATGATTTTCCATTAGAAGATCCAATCATTGAAGTTTACAAAAATAAAAAAACTTCGGCGAGTACCTCTAAAGCACTCGATAATGATTTAGGCTACAGAAAAGAACCGGAATTATCAAAGTTGGAATTTGAAACAATCAATGAACAATTCCAATCTGAAACCAAAACGATAGCAGACACTCATCAAGAAGAACGTATCACAAATATTTTATCAAATATTTCAATTAATCACCAGTACATGTTTGTGAAAGAATTATTTGGAGATAGTGATGAGAAATTTAAGGCTACCATTAAAGCAATAGAGCGTTTAGAAAATTTTGACGCAGCTGTTGAGTATTTAATTAGAAATGAGGCAAAGGAATACCAATGGAATATGAATGCGGAAATTGTTAAAGAATTATTAAAAATTATTTTCAGAAGATTTCGCTAATCAATGCCCCAATTGTTCCATTCTTTGACTGTCCAACTTAAGAAGAATAAAGAGTAACATGGTGAAAGTCCACAAACTTGAACCTCCGTAACTAAAAAAAGGTAGTGGTATACCTATAACTGGAAATAATCCAATGGTCATCGCTATGTTTATTGCAAAATGAAAAAACATGATAGCTACCACTGAATAGCCATAAATTCTAACAAAATTTGATTTTTGACGTTCTGCTATTTTCAATAAGCGCAAAAAGAAAGCACCAAAGAGAATCATGATCAAGGTTCCTCCTAACCAGCCCTGCTCTTCTCCCACGGTGCAAAAAATAAAATCCGTAGTTTGGGCAGGTACAAAGTCAAATTTAGTTTGCGTCCCTTTCAAAAAACCCTTACCCATAAAACCTCCCGATCCGATGGCTATTTTAGATTGCGACACATTCCAGCCAATGCCCAGTGGGTCTGCATTTGGATTGATCAAGGACATGACCCTAAGTCGCTGATGCTCCTTTAGTACTTCATTCAACACAAAATCAACACTCTTAATTAATCCACAACTTAGGACAGCAACACACAGTATCAAGATAAGTCCTCTTTTATTCTTGATAAATAACCCTAAGCATATCAAAAACAAGACAAACACCATTAAAAATAGTATCCATTGACCTATCAAAAGGGTTAAAAAAAACAAAATGACAGCATACAGAGAGAAAAACAATAGCTTCCCAGAAAGGCCTTCCCTGAATAAAACTAAAATCAAACTACAAAACACCACCGCTGAACCTAGATCTCCCTGCATAATTATAAGTCCCATCGGAATTAAAAATAGCAACGTAGAAAGGCCCAGTTTACGCTGTACAGATCCTCCCGTATTCAGCGAATTTAGGTATTTTGCCAATGCAATAGCAGTAGCAATTTTAGCAAATTCAGCAGGTTGAATTTTTATGAAGCCGATCTCAAACCAAGAGGTTGAGCCCGCAACTTCTTTACCGAAAAATAAAACGGCCAAAAGAAAAAAAATAGATATACCCCAAATCACATAACCAAATGAATCGTAAAATTGATAATCCAGGATATAAATGACTGCAATTATTAAGAAAGAAGCCCCAATCCAAATAAGCTGTTTTGTAGCACTTTGATTTAAATCAAAAAATGAAACAGCATTCTCCAAATCATAGTCTGCAGCATATATATTAATCCACCCCAGGGCAACCAATGACAAAAAATAAACTACCGACAAAGTATCTGTTTGATATCTATTTTGGCTTCGCATCTTGAAAGTTTCCTTTTAAAACATAATTTTCAAGCCATTTCTTTTTAACCGATCCATTGACATATTTTTCAATGATCAAACTGGCTGTTGACAGGGCCGCGCGCGCTCCCCAACCTGCATTTTCTACATAGACCGCAATAGCTATTTTTGGGTCCTTCCTAGGAGCAAAGCCCATAAACCCCGAATGATCCAAACCCTGTGAATTCTCAACAGTACTAGTTTTACCGCAAAAAACTAAACCTGGTATATATGCCCTTGATCCAGGTACCGATACCAATGCCTGCATTCCATCCAATACGCTATCAAAATGACTAGTGTCTATATCTACAGACTTCTTTTGACCAAAATCTAAACTTTTATTACCCACTTTTTTAACTAAATGTGGAGTAAAATAATCCCCTCTATTAGCCAATATTGCACCCAAATTAGCCATTTGAAGAGGGGTTACCAAAAGTTCCCCCTGACCAATACTTAAAGAATAAATATTAGAAAACTTCCATCTTTCTTCCCCGTAAATTTTATCATAAAAATCCAAATTAGGAATAAAACCTGCCTTCTCATTGGGAAGGTCTATATTCAGTGTATTGCCAAAACCAAACTGTAAAACATAATCCCGCCACTTATTATAACCCATTCTGCTGTCAATAAATGGACTCGGATGTTCCCCTTGCTGAATGACCCGGCGAAAGACTTTAAAGAAGTAATTATTTGAAGATTTTGTAATCGCACGCTCCATGTCATATCTATCTGCCGGGGCATGATCACCAATAAGTTGACCATTCACAGTAATAATTTCATCCGCTTGCACTTGACCTTGCTCTAATGCAATCAAACCTTGAATAGTCTTAAACATTGATCCTGGTGGATACATGGCCTGTAAGGGACGGTTGAATAAGGGTTTGAGTGAGTCCGTCTGAATCGTTGCGAAATTCCGAGAGAATCCCCTTCCTGAAAGCAATGAAGGATCATAAGATGGGGCCGATACTAAGGAGAGTATTTCACCTGACGAAGGATCAATCGCCACAAGACTCCCCGTTTTCCCCTCCATGAGCTTTTCTGCATATTTCTGAAGCGTACCATCAAGGGTAAGTATAAGATCCAGTCCTGGTTGTGACAAAGTATCATAAGTTCCATTCTTAAAGGAACCCATATTGACACCTTGTACATCTACGTTTCGGTATTTAACACCTCTCAATCCCCTTATTGATGCTTCATAAGTTTTTTCAATTCCTGTAATTCCTATATTATCCCCTGCCTTATAATAGCCAGTGGTATCTAATTTTAACTGATTTCGAGTTATCTCGCCCACATAACCCAGTATATTTGCCATCCCTTTTTCAGCATAGCCCCTTGTAGTTCTTGTATTGATATTAAACCCCTCCAAATCTATCATTCTATCTTGAATTGAAGCAAATTTTTCATTTGACATTTGTTTATAAAAGATAGACGGTAAATGTCTAGAAAAAGATGTGGCCTTTCGATAGGCCTCTTCAAACTCTTTTTGCGTGATTGATAGTAATTCTTTAATCAACAATGAATCTGATAAATTTATATTTTTGGGAGTGACCTCCAAATCAAAAATAGGCTCATTATACATTAAAAGCTTGCCCTTTCGATCAAATACAAGACCCCTGTAGGGGTACTCGATACCTCTTTGAATTACATTACGATTAGCTATTTTTTGATAATTTGTATCCATAATTTGAATACTAAACAATCTCAGAGAAAGTACAAAAATGATAAGGATTATAAAAACTTTTATGCCTAAAATCCGACTTTTCATATTCGGCTTGGTTTTATGGAAATTACCATATTTATTAGTAAAATGCTCGTAAGAGAAAAAATAGTACTAGCCAAAATACGATCAAATATCAAAAAAACACCCATGCCACTCCCATGATTAATCCAAAATATCATAAGATGATGAATAAAAATAAGCGGTAAAGCGTATAGAAATACCCCTTTAACTTTTAAAACATAAATATTCATATCTAAAACACCTTCTTCAAACTCTAAAATAAGCCTTAACCAAGTATCTCTAAAAAACATGATGAAAGTACATACGCTTGCATGAAGACCTGGAGTATTGGAAAAAAGATCGATGAATAAACCAGTTAAAAACCCGGTCATCAGTCTCAATATAGGATTTTGTCCCAATGGGAAAAATACTAAAAATCCCAAATAAAAGAAGCTAAAAGCCACATTGAATAATACAAATTTATATAGTAATGGTATTTGAAGGATTACATATCCCACGAAATAAAACATTAACAATTTCCAACTTACCCTATTCATAAAACAGTTTGTAAACTATCCATCTCATCTTTGAATGGATTTTTTATTACATAGACAGCATCTATCGATGATAAATCTGAAGATAATTTAATCTTGGCCATATAAAAGGGAGACTCATCAGGTAATTGGTATGAAACAACAGTACCTAACATGACATTTGAAGGAAAAACTGCATTATAACCTGAAGTACTCACTGTATCTCCAATATTAACATTTATATGACGAGGAATATATTTTAAATTTGCTTCCAAAGGCCCTTCTAAATTCCACTGGACCGTGCATAAAGTATTTGTCTTATTGAGTCTACTAGAAATCATTAATTTTCGATTCAAAATAGAAGTAACCGTAGAAAAATGATCACTGACCGACTTAATAATACCTACGACTCCCTCTCTTGAAATGACCGCCATACCCACTTCTAGTTGAGACAAAGAACCTTTATCTATAGTCAGATAATTTTCCAGCTTTCGAAATTCATTATTTATCACCAAGGCTGGAATCACACGCATATCTGCCATGAGTGTATCGTAACCAATAACTCCCAAGTTTTTTTTTAACAATTCTTCTCTCAATAATGCATTCTCAATGAGTAGTTTCTGATTAATTTCATCCAATTGAAAATATTGATCAATATTGTGATTCGTTTCAAGGACTGTGCCCACAAACTTATTAGAGGTATTAAATAGATATGAATTGTAAAGGTTACTACTAGAAAAAAATAGCGAAAAAGAGATCAACTCCAAAAAAAGAAAGAATCCGAAAAACCGATTACGAAAAAAAAAGGCAATTAATTGCTGCATTTAAGTCATCAATACGGATTTATAATTATTGAGCTCCTTGAGTGCCGAGCCTGTCCCCCTAACTACAGCCCTAAGTGGATCTTCAGCAATATGTATGGGTAATTTTGTTTTGAGAGATAGTCGCCTATCTAAACCATGAAGCATCGCTCCACCTCCCGTTAAATAAATTCCATTTTCATATATATCAGCAGAAAGTTCAGGTGGTGATATTTCAAGGGCTTTTAATACGGCCTCTTCAATTTTAGATACTGACTTGTCTATGGCAAAAGCAATTTCTGGGTAAGATATTTTTATTACTTTAGGAATCCCCGTCATTAGATCTCTACCTCTCACCTCATAGTCTTCAGGTCCTCCATCTAACTCGGTTAAAGCAGAACCTATCTCGATTTTCACTCGCTCAGCCGTACGCTCACCAATTAATAAATTATGCTGTCTTCGCATGTAGTCTAAGATATCTTTGGTAAAAGAATCTCCAGCAACTCTTATTGATTGATCGGCTACAATTCCTGAAAGAGCAATGACTGCAATCTCAGTGGTTCCACCACCGATATCAACAATCATTGATCCGTTCGGTTGACTTATATTAATACCAATACCAATGGCAGCAGCAATGGGTTCATGAATCATATAAACTTCCTTTGCGCCCGCATGTTCTGCAGAATCTCTAACAGCTCTTTTTTCTACCTCTGTGATGCCAGAAGGAATACAAATAACCATCCTATGGGAGGTAGGAAACCAACTTTTTTTATCTTTATCTATCATCTTGATCATCCCACGAATCATGTGCTCCGCTGCATGAAAATCTGCAATAACACCATCTTTCAAAGGCCTTATTGTCTTAATATTGTGATGGGTTTTTTCATGCATCTGCATCGCTTCACGGCCAATTGCCAATACTTTGTTGGTATTCATATCAATGGCAATAATGGAAGGTTCATCTACCACCACTTTGCCTTTATGAATAATTAAAGTATTTGCCGTTCCCAAATCAATGGCTATATCACTAGAAAAAAAATCAAAAATCCCCATATTATTATTAATCCACGTATTTATAAACATCCAATATAATCAATCTTTTTAAATCTTGTTCTAATGTTTAAAATGACGACGTCCACTAAAGACCATTGCTAATTTTTTTTTATCACACATATCAATGGATAGGTGGTCTTTTATGGACCCTCCCGGCTGAATAATGGCAGTGATACCAGCCTCCCCAGCTATTTCTACACAGTCTGGAAATGGAAAAAAAGCATCAGAGGCCATGACCGCTCCATGTAAATCAAATCCAAATTTCCTCGCCTTTGCAATAGCCTGCTCTAAAGCATCCACTCGAGAGGTCTGACCTACACCGCTAGCCAAGAGCCGATAGTTATTTGTCAGTACAATCGTATTTGATTTAGAATGCTTACTTAACTTTGATGCAAAAAGTAAGTTATCCATTTCTGCTTGCGAGGGCTTCCTTTTAGTTACCTTCTTTAAATCACCTATCTGATCAGTTGTTCCATTGTAATCCTGAACAATGAGCCCATTTAATAGTGATTTAAATTGCACTTCCCCTTCAAAGCGTTTTTTCTGAACCAAGATAATTCTATTCGTTTTTTGTTTCAGCAATTCCAGTGCCTCTTGAGCGTATGAAGGCGCAATAATAATTTCGAAAAACAGTTTATGAATCTCTTGGGCTGCAGATAAATCTATTCCTCTATTACAGACTAAAATCCCTCCATAGGCCGAAGTACTGTCCGCTTGGTAAGCCTTAAGATATGCTGCTTTCACATTTGAGTCTATAGCGAAGCCACAAGCATTGTTATGCTTCAATATACCAAAAGCTAATTCATCTTCAAATTCGGAAATGATTTGAACTGACGCCTCAATATCTATTAAGTTATTGTAAGAAATGTCCTTACCTCCCAGCTGATCAAAATAGGTATTGAAATCCCCATAAAAAATACCTGTTTGATGAGGATTTTCTCCATATCTCAATGATTTTTTTTGATTATAGCTCAACTTATGAACAGGCAACTCCCCAGAGCTATTCATGTAATTAAAAATAGCCGTATCATAATGTGAAGAAACATGGAACGCCCTCAATGCAAAGGATTTTCTTTGATCTAATGTAGTAAATCCTCCACTCTTTTCAAGCAAGTCTAATAATAGCTTATAGCTATTTCTAGAGGGAACAATTGTCACATCATTGTAATTTTTTGCTGCTCCCCTAATCAATGCAATGCCTCCTATGTCAATTTTTTCTATAATTTGCTCTGTGGTCCCTCCAGTAGCCAATGTTTCCTCAAAAGGATAAAGATCAACTATGACTAGATCAATGTCTGGTATATTGTATTTCTCTTTCTCCGCAGCATCACCAGCATCTGTTCTTCTATTTAATATACCTCCAAAAATTTTAGGGTGTAAGGTCTTCACTCGCCCTCCAAATATAGAGGGATACTCGGTTATATCCTCTACTAAAGTCGCTTTTATCCCTAACTGATCAATAAACGCATAGGTACCTCCTGTAGAATATAGCGCTACACCTAAACTTGATAATTTATAAATAATGGGTTCAAGTCCTTCCTTATTGAAAACCGAAATTAAGGCGGACTTTATGGTCTTATTTTGCATGAACACCTTTTTTAAAATGCAAAAGTAAACACATTTGAAAAAAGTTTAGGTACTATTAATGTAATCTTCTATGATTTTTGGAAAATATTGATATTCAAGTTGATTAATTCTTTCAGCTAAATCGCTAACCTCATCATCTACTCTAACTTTACAACTCTTTTGAAAAAGTATTTTCCCTTCATCATAATGCTCATTAACCATATGAATCGTAATTCCTGACTGCGTCTCTTTATTTAATAAAACGGATTTATGGACGTTATTACCATACATTCCTTTACCACCGTACTTAGGAAGCAAAGAAGGATGTATATTGATAATTCGATGAGCAAAAGCAGTAATTAAATAAGTAGGAATTTTCAAAAGAAATCCTGCCAAAATAATTATATCAATATTTTGCTGCTCTAATAAGAGCCTAAATCTTGGACTGTTTAATTCATCTCTTGAGGAAACCAAATGAGGTACTTTTAACTTTTGAGCACGTTGGATTACTCCAGCATTGGATCTATTTGAAACAATAAGTACTACATTAATAGCATGATGATCTTTAAAATAGTTAACGATATTTTCGGCATTAGATCCATTCCCTGAGGCAAAAATTGAAATTCTACACCTATTCATGGAGCAAAAATATACTTAAGATTCCGGATAAAATGATCCAATCAATACTCTTTTTAAGAACTCTATAATGTGATTGGGTATCGGCTGATTTAATTCGAAAGATAAACCATCCTAAAACAGGCAATAAAACTAAAAAATAGATCCCCAAATTCGTGGGAAGTGAATCTTCTAAAAAATAAATTATGAAAATAATAGCAAAGAATATAGATAGATAAATAAGCTTTTTAGCCGCTCTAATCCCCCAGGTTACCGAAATAGTTTTCGCTCCATGAGTAGCATCCCCCTTTACCTCCCTAAGATTCTTTACGACTTCTCGGATAAAAATAGCCACAAAAGCAAACAAACAATAGGCCAATAAATTGGTATTGTAAACTTCAAAATATACAGCAACAACCAAAATGATCATAACATGCATGAGCGCAACCATAACATTACCTAACAACAGTATTCTCCTGAAATAGTTACTATGGAGCCATAGCATAAAAGAAGCAAAAAAATTAAATAGACCCAGCCAACAGTCTATCCATAATCCAATCATTACCGCTAAAACTGATAACCCCATGTGTGCTACCAATGCACGACGACGACGTAGATAAATGCCAACAATCACCCGATCCGGGCGATTAATTAAATCAATCTTTTGATCATAATAGTCATTGATTAAATAGCCTGCTGCGGCAAGCATCATTATTGAACTCGTCAATAAGACAAATTCCAAATTTAATAGCACTTCATTGGCTACCTTAATGATATATGACGCCGTTAAGAATTGTACGGCTACAATCCCTAAGAGATAGGGAATTCTAATGGCTTTCGTAAAGCCTTTGATCTCAGCTATCAGATGACTCACTTTAGATTTTTTGAATACGATGAGTGAAAAATTGATATAAAT
>NZHT01000128.1 GCA_002691385.1 Flammeovirgaceae bacterium
AAAAAATTAATTTGTTTTTATTTATTTTCGTGTAGTTAGTTTCGAAGAAGACTTAGTTGTTTAGATTTAAAAAGTAATTTATAAAGAGACTTAATCTTTGAAAATTAATATTAAAATTGTTAATTTTAAGTGTTGATCTTAAAACAAAAAAATAATGGGCAAACAAATTAATACTTTAAAAAGCTTACTCTTCGCGTGCGCATGCATGACTTTACTAATATTTACTAATTGTGGCGGTAGTGATGATGGTGGGTCGGATCCAACTGTGGAACTTACCGCTGCCGAAAAAAATGCCCAACTCCTTGATCGAAATTGGAAATTAAGTTCTGCAACTAATGGGGGAACTCCAAGAGATGAATGGACAGGTTTCACGTTAACACTCTCAATAGACTCAGATCTTGAAGGTGGATCTTACACAGCTTCAGGTATTCCATCGGACGATGGAGCCGATTTAGTTTGGTCAACTTCAGGTACTTTTACTGCCAGCAGTGATCTGACGACACTAACTAGAAATGATGGCGTAGTAATGACACTTGTGGCCAGTGAAACTGCCTTGAACATATCTTTCAATATCAATGATTCTGGTGGACGAATAGCTGGTTTTACTGGCTCTTGGGTTTTCTCAATGATACCTTAATTTGTTATAAACATTTAAACCAAAGGGCAATTAAATAATTGCCCTTTTCTATTATGTGACATAAATTATTCTAATCCGATAAAACGAAATATCGCATCTAACAATTTCCATTGCTATTCGTAATTTTTTCAAAATAGAAAATATTTTGGCTATAGTAGATGACTTTGTCCGAAAATTAAAACCCCAAAAGACTTTCAAAACCTCTTTTTTAAATCAATTCTACTGATATTTCGCACATGGCTAACTTCACAGTAAAAGTGACAATCAAGTTGAAATTATGTAGAGTGGTACTCCAAACGCAGGAATTTACAAATTAGTATGGCCTAAGTATTACAAAAAGCTCATAAGTAATTTAAGTGTAGGGACCATTTTTCAATAGACTGATTATCAAAGGTGCAGCACTCAATTCCAATAAAAATCTAGTCTTGCTGAAGGCTACTATCATTAAAATAATAAAATCTCAGTTGGGAATTAAAGGGATAATGTCGGAAATCAAAAAGCAGTCTATTAAATTCAACTAATTATTAATGTACAATACCACATACTTTACATAATTTCCTTTTAGATAAAGGCCTTTTTTTAGGAGGTCGTTTATGACCAAAATAGCTTTTGTCAGAATATTGAGGTTTTTTTAATATTCTCAAACTCTTTTTTCTATCTTTTGCCACCTGCTTCATACGGTCTTCATATGCTTCTTTACCTTCTTCTTGTGTTTTGAAAAAATTATTTTTCCCAATCTTAAAAACCTTTATGCTTTTTTTGTTTTGAGATGAAGTGTTGACTGAATTATCTATATCACGGGAGTTTTGCGCAAAGATCGAATGCAGCATAGATGTAGTGAATAAAACAAAAAAGAATACTTTTGACATTGAAAATATTTTATTTTAAATACAATACAAATTTATACTTCATTATTTCAATTACATGTTTTTAAAAGAAAGTATTACTTTTAATTAAGACTTTATATTTCATCATCCATTAGTCATAATTACTTTATTTTAGCTTTATGAAATTTATAGCAAGTTCGCTTTTATTATTCTCCCTCTTTAGTTCATATGGACAGATTTCATCAGATAGTGAATATTATCGCAGAATGGATTTAGGACAACAGCTCATGATATCTGGTGACTACCAAGCTGCGCAAACAGAATTTTTGTTCGTTCTTGAAAATATGGACGTTATCCCAACAGATCTCGCTTATCTTTTTGGAAGAAATAGTTTTCATCTCGCCTCTTACAAACAAAGTGTAAATTGGCTCAATAAATACCTGCAATTAAAAGGGACAAAAGGTCAATATTATGAAGAAGCCATTCAATACCTGCAATTTTCTGAAGACAAATATATGGAGCTTCAACGATCTATAAAGCAGGATCAAAGTAATGCTATTGTCACCTCAAAATATGATTGTGGAGGTCTCAGTAAGATGATTTGTCCGGTATGTAAAGGTTCAGGAGTAATTTTTAAACAAGGAGTTTTTGATATTCATTATCAAACCTGTCCTTACTCTTCAGGAGAGGGTTATTTAAGTTGTAAAGAATACAACCTTTTCATGATGGGTATCTTGACCATTCAGGATAGCTTATCTCGATAATCCTCATAGGAAAAGGTCTTCAAAAGCTTAAACTTATGGTTTCTTCTAATGACGCCAATGGAGGGATGATTAATGCCATTGAACATATTTGTTTTCACCATGGTATAATGCATCATATCCTGAAAGGTTAGAATATCTCCAATTTTTAATGGTTTCAAAAAACTATAGCCAGCTAAAAAATCTCCAGCCAAACAACTGGCACCTCCTATATTATAGCGAAATGGATATTTTTCAGAATCTTGAGAGCCTTCCATAATTTCAGGTTTATAAGGCATTTCTAGACAATCAGGCATGTGGCAAGTAAAAGAAGCATCTATAATGGCTGTTAGACTACCATGGTTCTCTAAAATGTCAATTATTGTTGTTTTCAAAAATCCTGCCTGCCAAGCTACAGCACCGCTAGGTTCAAGTATAACTTCGACTTGATATTTATTTTTGAAATGCTTTAATGTATTCACAAGTAACTCAACATCATAACCTTCTTTGGTAATTAAGTGCCCACCTCCCATGTTAATCCATTTAATATTGACAAGGTATTTTTTAAATTTTTTTTCAAAATTTTGCAATACCTGAACCAACGCAGCAGCAGATGACTCACAGAGTACATGAAAATGTAAGCCCTCTATATTTCGGGGAAGTGACTCTGGAAGACTTTGTCTTGTCAAACCTAATCTCGAGTGCGGATGTGCTGGATTATATAAATCTACCGCAACATCTGACCACTCTGGATTTACCCTTAAACCCATAGAAATATGAGTGGGAACTCGATTATTAAATTTATGAAATTGATTGAGAGAGTTAAAAGTGACATGCGAGGAAAGTTTCATCAATTCATCAAACTCATTATCTACATATCCAACGGCATAAGTATGAGACAATTCATTGAATTTATCAACACACAATTTAGCCTCATTAATGGAGCTAGCTGAAGCGCTTTTTAAGAACGATTTAATTAAAGAAAAGCTCGACCACATCGCAAAGCCTTTTAAAGCCAAAATAACGGTAATTTGTGCGTTTTTTTGAACTAAATCTATTCGTTTTAGGTTGCACATTAATTTTTCTTCCTCTAGGACGAAACAAGGTGACGGAATGGACTCAAATGTATCTTGACTGAATGATCTTGACATGATGATTTAAATGACCCACAATTATATAGCCTAAAATATTTACCGTAAATTCAAAGGATCCAATTCTCCCTTTAGATTGCCATTGCTCCTCTGAAAAAGAAGAAAACATCAAAATAGTACTTTGCCGCACTGAAAGAAACTCTGATTTTAATGATTGAAGATCTCTTAAAGAGGCCTGACTCCGCATAACGTATTTATCTTGGTCGAAACTCGGAAGCTTCTGCTTTTCTCCTCTAGATAAACACAGCGCACGATATGAAAAAACACGTTCAGTATCTATAATATGGAGAAAAATCTCTTTTAATGACCATTTCCCCTTTAGATAGCTATAAGCAGCAGTTTTCTCATCTAACCCATCCATAATCAGGGACAATTGTTGAGTTGATTGGTTAAACTGTTCCATCAAGGAAGTTTGATTAGTGCATTCAATATAACCACGATAAAATTCAGGAACAGTATTCAAATCCGGTTTCATAAATTAATCCATCTCTAGGTTTTGATCCATAATTTCATACCAAATGAGTCCATTTTTACTCAAATCTTCCAAAAAAGGATCAGGATTAAAGACTTCGACATTAAATACGCCAGTACCCTTCCACTTACCAGTAATCATCATCTTAGCACCCAATGCAGCGGGGACTCCTGTCGTGTAAGAAACCCCCTGAGCACCTGTCTCCAAATAAGCAGTCCTATGATCACAATTATTGTAAATATAGTAAGTTCGATGACATCCGTCTTTTATACCACTTATCCGACAACCTATAGAAGTTTCTCCTTCATACTCCTCTGCTAGAGAGCCTGGATCAGGCAATACCGATTTTAAAAATTGCAAAGGTATGATTTGATTACCCTGAAAATTTATTGGCTCAATTCCAGACATACCAATATTCTGTATAACTCTTAAGTGTGTAAGATATTCATCACTAAAAGTCATCCAGAATCTAGCTCTAAGAAGCGTAGGGAAATACTTAACCAAAGATTCCAGTTCTTCATGATTAATTAAATATGATTTTCTAGGTCCAATGTGTGGATAATTGATCATACGACTGATTTCATGAGGCGCTGTATCTTTCCAGCTACCTTTCTCATAAAACTTACCCTTTTGCATCACCTCCCTAATATTAATTTCAGGATTAAAATTGGTCGCAAAAGCTTTGCCATGATCGCCTCCATTACAATCTACAATATCTAAATAATGTAATTCATCAAAATGATGTTTTGCCGCATAAGCAGTAAAAATATTGGTAACACCTGGATCGAAACCACAACCTAAAATAGCCATGAGTCCTGCCTTTTTAAACCTATCCTCAAAAGCCCACTGCCATTCATATCCGTATTTAGCTTCATTTAAAGGCTCATAATTAGCTGTATCAAGATAGTTAACGCCCGTCTTCAGACAAGCCTCCATAATGGTCAAATCTTGATACGGCAAAGCTACATTGATCACCAAAAAAGGACGTTTAGCCTCAAATAAACTAATTAACTGATATTCTTCATCCGCATCCACTTGAACCGTTGATATTTTAATCCCGCTATATTTTGCCCTTACACTGATCGCAATATCATCACATTTTGTCAATGTCCTACTGGCAAGTATGATTTCCGAAAATACAGTCCTTAATTGAGCACATTTATGAGTGACTACTCGTCCGACTCCACCTGCTCCTATGATAATGATTTTTGACATCTTGAAATTTAAGAAAATGCAAGTACAACTTTAAATAATAAATAAATTTTTACTCACATTGTTTTGTAATATTCTAACGCAATGTCTTTTTTGATATACAGTTACTACAAATTATATAATAAAACGCAACGATAATTATTGAAATAATAACTGAAAAAGCTCATTAGCTAATCCAATTCTATCTAAAAATTGAATTACTTTAGCGCTATCATTTCATCATAAAAAATTAAAATCACTTATTAAATGAACAAATAATGCGAAAATTTTTGTGCCTCTACTCATTTATTGTTTTTGGAAAATGTATGTTTTTAATCTCATGCAAAGATGACAATATTTTAACTGTAAATTGTGATGAAACTTCTACTTCTCAAACAAAAGAAATTACAGGCATTGTAGGTTATGATGTTATTCAAACAACAGATTGTAATTATTTGATTACGGGTATTTCAGATAATAAATCAACTTTATTAACAAAGATAGATGCTTCAGGTAATGAATTATGGTTTAAAAGTTATGATGAAATTTCAGGTAATAACTGGGGTAAGTCCATTTCAAAAACGAATGATGAAGGATATATTATTGGAGCCCATCAAAACACAATTATAAAATCAGACTCAGATGGAAACTTAGAATGGGCTAAAAAATTGAATTATTCAGTTAATCATTTTGTAGAGGATGCTATTCAAACAAAAAATGGGGAATTTATTGTAGTTGGCGGTACTGGGGGCGATCCATTAACACCGAGTCAAATTAAAGGTCAAGCTTTTGTATTAAGATTAAGCCAAGATGGAAATGAGATTCAATGGATTAAAAGATATGGAATTTCAAATACTCCAAATGATAGTTTTTGGAGTGTTGTTGAGGCAGATGATGGAGGTTTTGTTTTAGTTGGTGAGAAATTACAGAATAGAAATTTTGAATTTTATGACCATTTTTGGATAATGAAAATCGATAATGCGGGTAATGAAGTTTGGTCGAAAGAGTTAGGTGGCCAATATTGGGATGAGGCTCAGGATATTATTAAACTTTATGATGGAAGCTACATAATCGCGGGAAAATCATTTCCTTCAAAAACAAAAGGTGATTTATGGGTAATGAAAATGTCCCAATCAGGTGAAATTATATGGGAAACCAAACACAGGGGGGGGCGTGTTCAAAATAGTCCAATTTCCATTTCAGTTTCAAAAGATGAATCGAGTATTTTTATAGCAGGGTATGGAAGATTACCGAACAAAGAGGAGAATTATATTCTTTGGTCATTAAACCCTACAACAGGTGAAGTTTTATGGGACAAAGTATATGGAGGTAATCTTGAAGATAAAGGGTATGGAGTTACTCACACATTTAACGAAGGGGCTATTTTAGTTGGAAGATCAAAATCATATTCAACTAGTCTTAAAGACACAAATTGGTTAGTAATTACTGACCTAAATGGAGAATGATAGGGGCTTGATTAAGCATNTTAAAGGACTTCAAGTGCTAATAAATGATGTTNATCTGGAAATTTTATAAAAAATTTCNCATTTTTTCTATAAAATGAAGAATTCTCATCGATGAAAAAATAAGAAGACTTTCCTAACAANGAAAATATTTCTATGCCGAAGAAAGTTTCAAAGATTGAATAAGGCAACAAAATATTATATTCTTTTACGACACATTCATATAAGTATCTTTAAAGACAAAAAAGGGTATTTTATAGCTTGAAAATTTCCCCAAATAGAATAATATAAAAAAATAATATTTTGAGGGAATTAGTTAAAATTATATCGAACACCAGCCATTACCCCAAAACCATTGGGAACAGATGAAAAGCCCATATAGCTCCTGGTGATGGATTGGAATGATTGTGTATAATTAGGCTCAAAAGTAACATCGATATTTTGAAGAAGTCTGTAACCTAAACTCACACCTGTCTGTCCTGAAAAAGAGACGTTTTTATATAAAGAATTGTCACTAGATCTAAATTCAGCCAGGGGTGTCTGATCATCTAAGGATCGATGAATGTTTCCTAGGTAAAAATTGGTCACCAAACCTGCGTTCAAACGGAGTGAGAGCCGTTGATCTAAAAATATAAAACCTGCTCGCAAAGGCACCGATGCAAAATCTATCCTATTCTCCAATTCAGTCTCTGTAGTCGTGTATGATGTTTTTTGCATTTTTTCAACTGATTTACCTTTACTTTCTGCAATTAAAGATAAATTCGGAGCAGACATTGAAATTGGGTAAGAAATATTTTCAATCATGAAATTAGACTGTTGAACTAATTCAGTTTGAACGTATTGAAGACCTCCCTCTAGAACGAAGCGTTCTTTGATGGTCATACCGAGATTAAGTTCTATTTTCCTATTGATTCCCACCATCATGTTTTCATTCAATGAAGTAATCGTGCCTTCTTGATCTTCAATTAACCCTGGATTTAACCCTCCCCCTACAAGTAAATCACCTACATTAGTCATTTCATAGTTAGGATTAAATGATGATCCACCAATGTTCAGCCCTGCCCATGAATGAGGGGCCTTACCTTTTATTGAATTCTCTCTAAACAATTTTGGATAAAAAGACGGAACAGATTTTATTGTTGTTTTCACAATCGAAGTATTATCCAAAAATTGATAGTCTTTCTTGTCCGGATTTATTATTTTTCTATCTATTGCGATTGAATGACTCATTTTTTTCTGATTTACATGCTCAGAATTTGAATAAAATTTGCTAAAATCCAAAGAAACATTCTTATTTAATTCCGCATGCGGACCCATAGACAACTCAAGCTCAATTGCTTGTTGACCCTTTAATTCATCTTTATAACTTTTTTTGCTTAAGTAAATATTTCCAAGATGAGGTTCACTGCCTATCCATTCTGATTGAACAGATATACTTACCGCAATCAAAACAGCCACAGCTGCCACCAATCCATATAATTGGGAACGATGCCTATATTTGAAGACATCCAAACTTTTAGAGATCATACTCCAGACTCTGTCAGAAGGTGTGATTTCCGCCTGATCCACAGCCTTTCGCCAATATTTTTCAAAGGATTCTCGATCGCTGCTATGTCTATCCATATTTAGTCTGACCTTTTGACTCCAACAATTTGATCAATAGCTTCTTGGCCCTCGAGTATTGAGATTTTGATGTCCCCTCACTAATCTTTAACCTCTCTGCAATCTCATGATGTTTATATCCCTCTATGGCATACATGTTAAATATTACTCGACATCCATCAGGCAGTGTCATGATCATCTTTATTAATTCTTGGTAATTAAATTCAGAAAGGACATCTTCATTCAATACCCCTTCGTCTAAATTCACTACGTCTACCATTGGATACAAAAAAAGCTTGCTTCTCTGATGATTTAAGGCAGTATTTACAACGATCCGCTTAATCCAAAAAGGTAAGGAGGAATCTCCTCTAAATTTTCCTATATTCTGAAAAATTTTGACAAAAGACTCTTGTAAAATATCTTCAGCTTCTGGGATTACCTTAACATAACGCAAGGCAACAGCATACATAGACTTAGAATATTTAGCATAAAGAGCCTCTTGGTATCTTTTTTTACCTTTTTGACAGCCTTTTATTATAAATTTATCAGAATCAAACATCCTGTCAAACTTAAGACAACTTTAATAGAATTTTCGTTGTAAACTTGTTAATAAAAATCTAATGAAAAGATTCAGCTTTTGCATTTTATTGACATTTTTTGTTCAATCTAAATGCACTTTTTTAAGCTCATCCTCGAGTTTAGATATATTTAAGCTCCAATATACAGATAAAGAATATACCAGCCAAGTAGGTAATGTGAGTATTAGCCCTCTTGCCGCTTTTAATACATCTACTTTAAATACAGTACCTATCGATCAAGAACAAACCTATGAGCTCATTTTTGACCTACTCAACACAGATTACCAATACCTTAAAATGAAGATTTTTCATTGTGATTGGAACTGGGTTCCTTCAAAATTGAATGATTTAGAATTTCTCAGCGGCTACAATGAATTTACAATTGCCAATTATACGTTTTCTCAAAGTAATTTCTCAGAATATGTTACTTACAAAACGGTTATTCCTAAATTAAAGGTATCTGGTAACTACATCATTTGTGTTTATCAAGATGATTCAGGAACCATACCACTATTTACAAGAAAATTTATCGTCTATGAAAACTTAACCTATATCGACGCAGATATCTCCAAACCGAATCAACCTAAGTATAGTCGAACGCACCAAAAAGTAAACTTGAAAATTAACTACGGAAATCTTAAAACTTCAAATTCACAAAAAGATTTTAAAGTAGTTTTAATTCAAAATAGAGATTGGAAGCATGCCCTTATGGCTTTGCCCCCTACCCAACTAATTCCCAATGAAAAAACATTGATTTTCAATTACTTCAATGATGAAATGCTATTTCCAGGCTTAAATAATTTCAGGTTTTTCGATGCCCGATCCATAAGCTATCGTGGACAAAATGTAATGACGCTTCGACCCAGCAGTAGAGGCCTTGAATTAATCTTAAATATAGAATCCCCAAAAAGAGGTTTGGCTTTTAGTCAAACATTAAGAACGGATTTAAATGGCGCCTTCTATACTCAAACTTTAGATCCCAATACTCAAGACTTTAATTCAGAATATGTTTGGGTCAATTTCAGATTAGACATGGATAAATTCAATGGTGATGTTTTCATTCATGGAGGTTTTAATAATTGGCAATTGAATTTACAAAATAAGATGTCCTATAACGAAAATATACATGCTTACACAGGAAGCGTTCAAGTAAAACAAGGATTCTATAATTATAACTATTATGTTTTAAGTGAGCATTACCCTTTTTATTGGATAGACGGAAATCATGAAACACATCGTAATAATTATGAGATACTCGTCTATCACCGAGCACCAGGATCTCTTAATGATAGACTAGTCGGCTATAAAAAGCTTTAGAGGACAAAGAATTTTTTTCTAAATCAATCAGTGCAATGATCTGTGAAATTCCCACTTATACATTAAATCGAAAGTGCATAATATCACCATCCTTAACCATGTACTCTTTTCCTTCAATGGCCAACTTTCCGGCCTCCTTGCATCCTTGCTCCGTTTGATAATGTTCGTAATCAGCCAATTTAATAACCTCAGCTTTGATAAAGCCTTTTTCAAAGTCGGTATGTATAACTCCTGCCGCTTGAGGAGCTTTCCAGCCCTCTTGAATCGTCCAAGCCCGTACCTCTTGAACTCCCGCTGTAAAATAGGTAATGAGCCTTAAACTACGGTAAGAGGTCTTGATCAATCGATTCAATCCAGATTCAGTCAACCCATATTCTTCAAGAAATAAATCTTTGTCTCCGTCATCTTCAAATTCAGCTATTTGAGCCTCAAGAGAAGCACAAACTAAGATCACTTCAGCATTTTCTTTGTTTACGAATTCTACCAATTGCTTACTCCAATTATTCCCATTGATAACGTGTTCCTCCTCTACATTGGCGACATAAATAACGGGCTTATCGGTCAATAAATTAAGAGAATTTATAAAGGTCATGGCATCATCATCTCTATCTAGTGACCTAGCATTTTGTCCCGATTCCAAATGCTTTTTGAACGCACTCAAAATGTCGTATTCCCTTCGGGCCATTTGATCCCCTGATTTGGCCAATTTCTCGACTTTTGTACATCTTTTATATATGGAATCTAAATCCTTAAGCTGTAGCTCTGTATCAATGACCTCTTTATCCGATATAGGATTTACTACCCCTTCTACGTGTATAATGTTATCATTGTCAAAGCAACGCACCACATGAATGATAACATCTACCTCACGGATATTTGCCAAAAATTGGTTGCCTAATCCCTCTCCTTTACTTGCCCCTTTGACAAGTCCTGCAATGTCCACAAATTCTATAGCAGTTGGGATCACTTTCTCAGGATGAACTAATTTTTTTAAAATTTTCAATCTTTCATCTGGTACTGTAATTACCCCGATATTAGGTTCTATGGTACAAAAAGGAAAATTAGCCGCCTCCGCTTTCGCATTGGATAAAGCATTAAACAAGGTAGATTTCCCGACATTAGGTAATCCAACGATTCCACATTGTAATCCCATTTTTTATCCTTGGTTTTGAAAACAAATATGTTTTAAGAATTTTTTAATCCAGCATCCAATTTTCCGCACACAATTACAACTCCCCCACTGATCGTTGAACCAGAAGAAATACTTAATCTAGCATTTAAATTAAAATATGTAATTTATAGAAAGCATTATTGGCGCTCCTAACGATTTTCGTCTTCTCGTTCTATTTCATCAAAATCAACTTCAGGCATCAACTCCTCTTTGATATGATCAACAGTACTATTTAGCGCATTCACAAACTTATGGAAGTCCTCTTTGTATAAAAACAATTTGTGCTTTTCATATACAAACTCGTCATCCTTAAATCGGCGTTTACTTTCCGTTATAGTGAGATAGTAATCATTAGACTTTGTTGCTTTGACATCAAAAAAATACGTTCTCTTTCCCGCTTTTACTTTCTCTGAATATATCTCTTCCCTTCTGTTATCATTATTATCATCCACGGCTATACTATTTTGGATTACTGTTCAAATTAATTAGCAAGTTTATGCAAAAAATTGAACAATTTATACAATGTTAATGCAGTATTGCATTATCTGACTTAATATAGCTACTAAATAATTATTGTTAGTAAAAAATATGACCATGAGCTTAGATTTATCATCAATTAAAAAATTTGATAATTTAGAATTACTCGCTAAAGAATTGGTTGAAGGATTCATCACGGGTTTACATCGATCCCCTTATCATGGCTTTTCTGTTGAATTTGCCGAACACAAGCATTACAATTTTGGTGAAAGTACAAAAAACATAGATTGGAAAGTCTTTGCAAAAAAGGATCAACTTTTCGTCAAGCAATATGAAGAAGAAACCAACCTTAGATGCACAATCTTAATTGATATTTCTAAAAGCATGTACTATCCTAAGCCAAAATATGATAAAATAAGATTTAGTGTCTATTGTGCTGCAGCCCTTTCCCACCTGATGATCTCGCAACGTGATGCAGTAGGACTAATAGGCTTCTCAGATGGTATAAAATTGACAACTATACAAAAATCGAGTAAATCACACCTTCATCAATTACTTGTGCAATTAAATAATTGGATTAAAGCTGAAAGCACAAAATCGTCTTCCTCTCAGATCGCCGAAAGTATTCATGCCATTGCAGATAAAATCAGTCGCCGGTCATTGGTTATTCTCTTTACAGATATGTTTCAAAACTCAACAGCGACTACCGATATCTACGAGTCTCTCCAACATCTTAAACATAAACATCACGAAGTTTTAATTTTTCATGTATCAGATCAAGACACTGAGAAAGTCTTTAATTTTGAAGATCGTCCCTACCTTTTCATAGACTCTGAAAATGGACGGAAAATAAAAATCACTCCTTCGATATTTAAAGAGCAGTACCAAAAAAAAACAGAAAAGTTTTATCATGACATCCAACAAATGTGCGGCAAACTCAAAGTCGACTTTATAGAAGCCGACACAAGGGACTCCTTCGATAAAATATTAAGCGCCTATCTCGTTAAAAGAAGAAAAATGACATAGATTTTGACTTATGGATTTAATCAAGATGCAACCATTTTTTTTTTGTCATCAATTCATCTTTGGTTTCAACATAATCAGGATCATCAACACAGCAATCCACAGGGCATACTGCTGCACATTGTGGTTCTTCATGAAAACCCGTACATTCTGTACATTTACCTGGGACAATAAAATAAAACTCGTCAGAAACTGGTTCTTGATCGTTCTGAGCATCCAAAGTAATACCTCCTTCTAAAGTCACCTCCTTTAATCCCGTTCCGTCGGACCATTTCCATTGCTCGCCCCCCTCATAAATAGCAGTATTGGGACATTCAGGTTCACAAGCACCGCAATTGATACATTCATCGGTTATAATAATTGCCATTTTATTTACATGATAAAATCTTTACAAAAATAGTAACAAAGCAATTAGCAGCATCGTTTCATTAAAAGAAAAATAAATTAGTGAAAAAAGGTCAAATTATGTAAAATAAAAAACTATTACTCATCAATCCAACAGTTTATTAAGCTTTGAAATTTTTAAAGCACGATCTTTCCAATAGGCATCATCAAAGAACCCATATTGAGAAGGTTGGTAATTACCGACCAAATCGACCTTAGATTTTTCCGGAACCTTTAGACCCAAACACCAATAAGCTGCATTAACCAACATCCTTCGAGTACCCTCGGCAACTAAATCTATTGACGCCCCCATTGTAGTGGCAAAAACCCTTCCTTCTTTGCCTTCCGGAATATTATAGTTTTTGATCCATGCTATAGGCATCATCGGTGAATTGAGATCAATGGAGATAATATCACCTAGCTCATTTTTTCTGTTCACAATAGCCGCCGGTTCACTATCGCTAGGCCTCATTCCGAAAAATAGATCTTTTTTATCATAAGGACCATTTCGCTCAGTAACTTGTCCAAATAATAATGGAACTGCATCATTTCGCATAGGTAACCTTATTGCATAAACATCGGTTGCTCCCCAAATCGTACCAGGTATTATGCCCTTAAAAATAGGATGATCTTGGATCTCCTTAGGAACGATACCTAAAGTACTTTGCTGACCATGAGCACCATGATGAGCAATCCATTTTTCACCTAAGATCAACCTGCCAAAGCCTCCCTTCCAAATATTATTCTCTTCATAATAATTACCATAATGTGAATAATTACTCTTAGCAGGGTCAATGTCAAATTTAAAAGCGTGTGTCGCCGTACGCATACCTAAAATAGGTCTTCCGCTTTTTAAGTAATCATTAATATACCGCATTTGATCATCGGGTAAGGATCTAAAACGAATCAACATTACCATTAAATCTGCATCTGCCAATGAAGCCAGCCCTGGAATGTTATTTTGATAATTTGGATCTATAATCCCTGGGTAATTAGGGTCTTGGGCAAATAAAACGGTACAATTAAATCCATGATTTACATTTAAGATTTTAGCGAACTGAACCAAGGCCTCTTCAGATCTATATTCTTCGTCCCCGGAAATAAATACAATTTTTGGCTTGTCGGATCTTCCCTCCCATTTAAGCCATTTCAATGTTGAATCCTGCCTGGAAGACATCAAGCCCATTGACGGCGATCCTTGGACATCAAACTGATAAATTAAAAACAATGAAATTATTAAATAATGTAAAAATTTGAAGGAATGATTTTTCATTTATTCAAAGTTTGAGAAGATTAAATAACAATTTAAAGATATCTAAAAAATAATTGTATAAAGTGTATTGAATACAAAATAATTCAACAAAGTTCTTATCTAGCAGGTGCATTAATTTTAATTTTTTTAAGACATTTTTAAATAATATGCTAGTGCTAATGAAAATAACTAGGTCTGTTAAGCTATTCAATTCTTAACTTTGGAAAAAATATAGCAAACTCATGAAATTGGAAGAACGTCTCAGTGCTTTTATTAAATTAAATCAAATCCTAATTGAACTATCGGCACCCGAACGTGCTGAAATAATAACTCAAGCTGGAAATAATAATCATTGGTTTAATGCACCCAACGTAGAAAAATCCATTAAGGGACTTATTCATTTAACTGAGCCCATCAAAATGAAATCTTGGTTGAATAGCTACAAGATTAAGTCAGTAAAACAGAAAATCATTGGTTTGATTATGGCTGGAAACATCCCTTTAGTAGGCTTTCATGACTTGATGTGCGTACTCTTATCTGGCCATAAAGCAATCGTAAAGTTAAGTAGTCAAGATCTATTTTTAATGCAATGGATCATTCAAAAAATCTGTGAAATTGAACCTGCATTCATTAAGCAAATTAATGTTTGCGAAAAACTTAAAGACATGGATGCAGTTATTGCAACGGGCAGCAATAATACGGCCAGGTATTTTGATTATTATTTTGGGAAATACCCAAATATTATAAGAAAAAATCGAACATCTTTAGCCATTCTCACAGGCAATGAAACAGATACTGAACTCATAGAATTAGGTAAAGATGTCTTTACTTATTTTGGACTAGGTTGTAGAAATGTCTCAAAATTATGGGTCCCAAAAAACTATAATTTTTCACCTCTTCTAAATCTATGGTCAGCCTTCAAAAGAGTTACTGATAACTTTAAATATCAGAACAATTATGACTATAATAAATCGATATATCTAGTCAATGGCATCGCTCACCTGGATACTGGATTTTTGCTACTCACTGAATCTGAAGCCTTCAATTCACCCATTTCTGTATTGTACTATCAACAATATCAATCTTCATCTGATCTTAATAAATACCTTGCCGAGCAACAGGACAAAATCCAATGTATAGTATCCAATCAAGCATCAAAAAAGTTTATTCCTTTTGGAAAAACTCAAATACCTGAAGTTTCAGACTACGCCGATGGTGTGGATGTAATGCAATTTTTAAATACAATTTAAATCCAAAGTTTGAATACAAAGACGGTAATGGAAAAATTGAAATACAATGATGTAAGTGCTATTTTAAAAAAATTGGTAGCTAAGTTTGTTCATACCACGAACCTTTCTCATTCAATGTGTTAACGAATTTAATTAATCGCAAGACAACATTCCACAGGCTTTTCAATTGCAACTGAAAATGTGTATTTTTGATTAATCAAAAATTTGCAGGTATTTCAAAACAAAACTCTTCATGAAAAACATATTACTCGGCAGTTTTATCATCTTCTCTGTCACCTTTTGTAAATCCAAAAAAGAATCAAAACAGACCGAAAAAGCAATATCAACACCCCAGATTCAACTAGTTAAAGCACCTCCTTCTCCAAGTTATCTAGATTCAGAATTAAAGTTAGTTAATATAGACTTTACCGCTACTGACACTAGTTATTTAGCCAATTTTGATTTTGATGTAAAAAATTATGAACTGGGTGTTATCACCTCAGATGCCAATGAACGAGGTATTGCTAATTCAGCAAAAGGACAACATATTCATCTTATTTTAGACAATAAGCCTTATTCTGCACACTATGATCCAATCGCTCAAAAAAACTTACCAAAAGGTCAATACGTAGCCCTAGCTTTTCTCTCACGTTCTTACCATGAGAGTATCAAAAATGAAAATTCCTTTGTACTCACCACCTTTAATGCTGGGAGTTCAAAAGTGTTTCCTTATAAATTTGATGAAAAGGGAAAACATATGTTTTATAGCCGTCCCAAAGGAACTTACAAAGGAAGTGATATAAACAACCTCTTACTTGATTTCTTTCTCATCAATGTTACAATTAGCCCTGATGGAAATAAGGTACGTGCCACGATAAATAGTGAAATCTTTATAATCGATGAATGGGTCCCCTATTATATCCAAGGTTTAAAACCAGGAATAATCACAATAAAACTTGAACTTTTAAATGCTGATGGCACTGTGATCGAAGGACCTTTCAATGAAGTAACACGAACCGTGACACTCTTAGAGTAAATAAGAGTCATCAGTAGTCTAAGATAACCTGTTAACACTTCGTCCTTAAAACCCCTGTTTCTAAGGATACAAAATAATCATTCTACTAATGGAACAAATCCGGACTTAACAATTTAAAAATCAAACATGTATTTAATTTTTGATACTGAAACTACCGGACTTCCACTAAGCAAAAATGCACCCATAGAAGATGTGGAGAACTGGCCTAGATTGGTTCAAATAGCATGGCAAGTGCATGATGCCTGTGGCAACTTGGAATCTCATGAAAATAAAATCATTAAACCCGAAGGCTACACCATACCTTTTAATGCCCAAAAAATTCATGGAATAAGTACTGAACGGGCCTTATTGGAAGGAGATTCGCTCAAATCGGTACTTGAAAAATTTGCCCATGAACTCAAAAACACAAAAGTCCTCGTAGGACACAATATTGACTTTGATATCCAAATTGTCGGTGCTGAGTTTTATCGATGCAATTTCCAAAATTTACTTGCTGATTTCCCAAGCATTGATACCTGTTTTCAAACCAAAGAGTTTACTCAAATCAGAGGAAGTATTGGAGGACGATTAAAGGCGCCTAAATTAATTGAACTTTATAAAAAACTTTTTGGAACATCTTTCGGAGATGCACATGATGCTGCATATGATGTAGACGCTACTGCGAAGTCTTTTTTTGAATGTCTTCGTAGGGGAATCCTTGAGCCGTTTGAACCCATATCAAAAGCAGATATAAAATATCAAGCTCCAACACTCGAAAAAGCAAATTTCTCCGTCATCGAGGATAAGGATATCGTTGTTGATAAACAAGAAACTAAAGCACTCAGTAAATGCGAATTTACACACCTTCACCTGCATTCTCAATTCTCGGTACTTCAGGCAACACCAGAGCTCAATGGAATATTTGAGAAAGCTACCGCTCTTAAGATGAGTGCAGTTGCAATTACTGATCTAAGTAACTTATTTGGTGCTTTTAAATTTGTTAGATTGGCTAAAAAGTATGGTATAAAGCCCATCATTGGCTGCGAGTTTTATGTAGCGGAAGAACGTAAAAAAACACAGTTTACCAAAGACAATCCTGACAAAAGGTTTCAACAAGTACTCTTAGCCAAAAACAAAAAGGGTTATCAAAATTTGGTAAAGCTCAATTCCCTAGCTTACATCGAAGGTAATTATGGTCTTTATCCGAGAATAGATAAAGATTTGATTATTGAATACAGTGAAGGATTAATCGCTCTAAGTGGTGGCTTGAAAGGCGAGATTCCAAATTTAGTGCTCAATGTAGGAGAAACGCAAGCAGAAGAAGCTCTGAAATGGTGGAAAAATGCTTTTAATGATGACTTTTATCTCGAATTGAACCGGCACGGTATCCCAGAAGAAGATCATCTCAATAAAGTATTAAACAGATTTTCAGGATCCTACGGTATTAAAACCATTGCTGCCAATGAATTATTCTATCTGAATCAAGAAGATGCAAAGGCCCATGATGTGCTGATTTGCATCAAAGAAAACGAAAAACAAAGTACACCTATAGGAAAAGGACGTGGATTTCGACATGGAATGATCAATGATCAATATTTTTTTAAGAGTCAAGAAGAAATGAAAGTTCTATTTTGCGATCTCCCTGAGGCTATAGAAAATATCGGTATCCTCGTTTCCAAAGTAGAACATTTTGAGTTAGAACGTGATGTGCTTTTACCCGATTTTAATATCCCTGAGTCTTTTTTAAATTCAAAAGATCAATCAGATGGTGGTAAGCGTGGAGAAAATGCCTATTTAAGAGACCTGACATATAAAGGTGCAGAAAAAAGATACGAAATTATAGACGATGCATTGAGAGAGCGCATTGATTTTGAGTTAAAAACCATACAAAACACAGGTTATCCTGGCTATTTTTTGATAGTGCAAGATTTCACATCAAAAGCACGTGAAATGGATGTTGCAGTTGGGCCTGGTCGGGGTTCTGCCGCAGGTAGTGTCGTAGCTTATTGTATAGGTATTACCAATGTAGATCCCATTGCTTATAATTTGCTTTTCGAGCGTTTTTTGAATCCAGATAGAGTCTCGCTTCCAGATATTGATATTGATTTTGATAATGAAGGTAGAGAGAAAGTAATCAACTATGTAGTCAACAAATATGGATTCAATCAAGTAGCTCAAATCATTACTTATGGTACGATGGCCCCAAAATCTGCCATCAGAGATGCGGGTCGTGTCATGGAATTGCCACTATCAGAGACAGACAAAATTGCCAAATTAATTCCTGAAAAATCTGGGACTAATTTTTCACAAGCACTCAAAGAGATTCCTAACCTTGCGAACATACAAAAAGGAAATGATTTACCGTCACAGGTATTAAATCAAGCGGTAATTTTAGAGGGATCCCTAAGAAATACAGGTATCCATGCATGTGGAGTGATCATCACACCCAAAGATATGTCAAACTATATTCCAATGGCTCGAGCAAAAGATTCCGAATTGCTGATCACCCAATTCGATAATAGTGTCGTAGAATCAGCGGGCATGCTGAAAATGGATTTTCTAGGTTTGAGGACACTTTCAGTAATTAAAACAGCGGTAGAAAATATAGAGAAAAGACATGGTATTGAGATTGACATTGATCTAATCCCTTTAGATGATAAAGCTACCTATGAGTTATATCAAAAAGGAGCAACCAACGGAACCTTTCAGTTTGAATCTCCAGGTATGCAAAAACACCTACAGGCCTTAAAACCAGATAAATTCGAGGATCTCATTGCTATGAATGCCCTTTATCGCCCCGGACCCATGGAATACATCCCTAACTTCATTAGTCGTAAGCATGGCACAGAAAAAATACATTATGACTTGCCAGATATGGAGGAATATTTAGCAGAGACATATGGTATCACCGTTTATCAAGAGCAGGTCATGCTGCTCTCACAAAAAATAGCTGACTTTACCAAAGGAGAAGCTGATGTTTTGAGGAAAGCCATGGGCAAGAAAATATTAACACTACTTGAAAAACTTAAACCTAAGTTTATTAATCAAGCCAAAGCAAAAGGCCATGACCAGACAACTCTTGAAAAAATATGGAAAGATTGGGAAGCTTTTGCTGCCTATGCTTTCAATAAATCTCACAGTACTTGTTACTCCATTGTAGCCTATCAAACGGGGTATCTCAAGGCCAATTATCCTGCTGAATATATGGCGGCTGTATTGACTCATAATCAAAATAATATCGATAAAGTAACTTTTTTCATGGAAGAATGTAGAAATCAAAATATTGTAGTTTTGGGTCCTGATGTTAATGAATCCGATCAACATTTCACTGTGAATTCATCCGGGGAAATTAGATTTGGTCTCGGAGCTATAAAGGGTACCGGTGAAGCAGCAGTACAAGCTATAGTGGCTGAACGAAAAGATGACCCCTTCAAGGATATCTTTGATTTTGCAGTTAGGGTTAATTTGCGAGCAGTAAATAAAAAATCATTTGAAGCCTTGGCAAAAGCTGGTGGTTTTGATTGCTTCCCCGCTTATCACCGAAGGCAATATGTCGAGCCTGATATGGAAGGCAGTTCCTTGGTAGAAAGGGCCATTTCATATGCAAACAAAGTTCAGCAGGAATCTTTAAGTGCGCAAGGATCATTGTTTGGTGGAGGGGAAAGTAAGGGACTATCAAAACCAAAAGCAGGTGAAGTGGCTCCATATGGAGAGATAGAAAAATTAAATATTGAAAAAGATTTGGTTGGCCTTTACATCTCAGGACATCCTTTAGATCAGTATAAATTTGAAATGCGTTTCCTTACTAAAGGAAAAATCAGTGATCTAAAAGATCTAACATTAGTCAACGGTCGTACATTTAAAATGGGAGGAATTATTAGCCAAGTGCAACACAGAATGACTAAAAAAGGGAGCCCTTTTGGTCAATTTACCTTTGAAGATTATAGTGACAGCCACACCTTTTTCCTATTTTCAGATACCTATTTAAAGTTTAAGAATTACCTAGAAGTGGGTTGGTTTTTATACTTAAGCGGATCAATTCAAAACAGATGGAAAAGTGAAGAACTAGAATTTAAAATCGCCAATATGGAATATTTAGGAGATATTAGAGAAAAGGCCATCAAGGGACTAGAAATTCAAGTCAACCTTCAAGACATTAATGAAAATCTAATTGAGGAGCTCGAAAAATTAGGAGAAGAGTTCCCAGGAAATTGTATGATAAAACTAAATATTTACAATAGACATGAAGACCGCATGATCAATGTGGAAATGCTCAGTCGAAGAGTAACTATTGACCCAAATTATGCACTTATAAAAAAAATAGAATCAATGGTTCAATTAAGCTATAAAGTACTGATCAACTAAAAAAATTATGTTAAAGTAGTACTCATATTATTAAATGAGGTTGCAAATTGCTTAAGTTTGTAACTGAAAAAGAAAATCAATAAACAACAAATTAAAGCAAAATTTATGTCAAAGCCAGTAGAAATAACAGACAGTAATTTCGAAGAAATCATTAACTCAGACAAACCTGTATTGGTCGATTTTTGGGCTGAGTGGTGTGGCCCATGTAAAATGATAGGACCCGTGGTTGAAGAGTTAGCGAATGAATTTGAAAATAAAGCCATCATTGGAAAAGTAGACGTTGACACCAACCCTGAAGTTTCTGCTAAATTTGGCATCAGATCGATACCTACCCTACTTATATTTAAAGGTGGAGAAATTGTGGACAAACAAGTGGGAGCAGTTCCTAAGTCTGTATTGAGCGAAAAAATAGAAGCCCAATTAACTTAATAGGTAAATTAAATAGACCTCTTTAAATAAGATCTATATAATTCGCTTTCAGCAGACTAGTTTTAATAAAAAAGATGACTAGCTCTATTTTAAACAAAGCCCACAACACATCGCTCATCTCTCAAAAGATTCATGTCTTTCCTAGAAAAAGCTGATTTAATGTCCTGCATTCTATTTCGAAACGCTGTACTAAACTCCTTACGCTTTAGAGCCTCGAGAAACCTTCTGACTTCAATTTCCTCCTCCAACACCAATTCAGGTACTATCGCTGTTTTATTGTCATCACCCTTGGCCACCATCGTAAAATAAGATGAATTGGTATGCCGAGCCGTACCCATTTTAACATTTTCAGCTACTACTTTCATTCCTACAACCAAAGATGATTTTCCGACATAATTAACCGAAGCATAAAACGATACCAAATCTCCAACCTCTACGGGCTGTAGAAACTCAACATTTTCAATCGATACCGTTACACAATAGTTTCCTGCATGCTTACTTGCGCAGGCATAGGCTGTCTTATCCATGATGGACAATAAAATACCGCCATGTATTTTTCCGCCGAAATTTGCGTATGAAGGGATCATTAATTCAGTAATGGTTGTTTGAGAATTTTTAACTGATTTGGCTTCCATGGGTTTAATTATTTTTGCTTAAAGTTACTAGAACTCGGATAGTTCAAAAATATTTAAACAAAATAATTAAATTTCATCCTAAATAAATTATCAACAGCTTAATCAACATTTTTAAACATATTTAACAGCTTATCCACATCAAAACTAAAAATTACCAACATAAAATGAGAAATCTAAATAATGAAAGTCCACTTTTATATAATACCGAACATATTGTCTAAATTGAGCCATTATAATTTGAAAAAAAATTGAAATTTAGTGAACTAGGATTCCATCCAGACTTATTACAAGGCATTGATACAATAGGTTTTGAATCCGCAACGCCCATTCAAGAGAAAGCAATTCCCGCCATATTGGCCGGCAAAGACCTTATAGGATCTGCGCAAACAGGTACAGGTAAAACCGCTGCCTTTTTGCTTCCTATTATCAATACAATTTTAACCAAAAATGAACCTGAGGCAACTAAATGTTTGATCGTTGTCCCAACTCGGGAATTGGCCATTCAAATAGACCAACAGATGCAAGGTCTCTCCTATTTTACACGAGTAAATTCCATCGCAGTCTATGGCGGGAGCGATGGAGATCTCTTTGCTCAAGAGAAAAAAGCACTTTCGGAAGGCGCATCGGTAATTACTGCGACACCTGGACGATTGATTGCCCATCTGAAAATGGGCTATGTTAATATGGAAAACTTACATTTTCTTGTACTTGATGAAGCTGATCGAATGCTTGATATGGGATTTCAACAGGACATTCAAAAAATTATTTCATTTCTACCCAAAAAACGTCAAAATTTGATGTTTTCAGCCACGATGCCTCCTAAGATTAGGGCACTCGCAAAGGAAATATTGATTAATCCTGAAGAAATTAATGTTTCCGTTTCAGTACCTGCTGAAAAAATTATCCAAATCGGATTTGTGGTGCATGATAAGCAAAAAATCCCCATGATAGAACATGTGCTGAGTGCTGGAGATTTTTCAAGTGTCATTATATTTTGCTCGACTAAAGACAATACCAAAAATTTGACCAAATCACTTAAAATATTAAAATTTTCAGTAGCAGAAATACACTCAGATCTTAATCAAAAAGAGCGTGGTGAAGTACTTAATTTATTCAAAGCAAAAAAATTGACCATTCTTGTGGCGACAGACATATTATCTCGAGGGATTGATATTGAAGACATTGAATTAGTCATCAATTATGATGTTCCCAATGATGTAGAAGATTACATACATAGAATTGGGCGTACAGCTAGAGCAGCTGCCAAGGGTGTTGCCTTTACATTTATTAATGAAAAAGAACAAAGGCAATTTAGTGATATTGAAAAATTCATTGGAAGAACCATAGCCAAAGCTGAAATCCCTGCAGATTTAGGTGTAGCTCCAGATTACAATCCTGATCAAAAAAAAGCAAGCCACAAAGCCTTCTACCCAAAAAAACATAGGTCATAATTGATAATAAACGATTTAAAATTAGTTATCTGTCCATTTGCTAACTACTTTAGCAATGTCCTTGAAGCAACTTTTTTTTTAGTTTCTAA
>NZHT01000129.1 GCA_002691385.1 Flammeovirgaceae bacterium
TCAGTAAGTATTTCACCTTCTTGAACAGCCGTGGCATAAAACCCATAAAAGAAATCGTCAATACCAACAGTTCTTCTTCCATTTAGTCCAGCAATTTCAACACTAGCATTTAGAGCAAGCATCACGGCAGGCTGATCATTGGCGGCATCTCCATGTGCCAAATTACCTCCCAAGGTACCAAAATTTCTCACTTGAGGATCGGCAATTAGCTTAGCCACATCCGCAAAAATGGGGAAGTGCTTCGCTACATCAGCAGACTCCTCCGTTTCCACTTCACGGGTCATAGCCCCTATTTTGAGCATACCACCTTCAATTTTGAGATATGATAATTCTGGAACGTTATTAAGATCTATTAAATGTTCTGGTTCAGCGAACCTTAACTTCATCATTGGTATTAGTGAGTGACCACCAGCAAGTATTTTGGCGTCATCTCCCAAATCCTGAAGAAGCTTAAGTGCTTCATCTAAATTGGATGGAGCAGTATAATCAAACGATGATGGAATCATTTTTATGAGGGGTTAATGTGAATAAAACAATACACTCACTTTTCTTACAAAAAGTTTCAAAAAAAGCGTTATTTGAATGAGCTTTTTGAAAAAGTTGTAATGAAAAGAAATTTTAAGATAAACTGCTTTAAGCTATAAAACAAAAAAATTAAATAAATTAATTTTATTTAAATGATTTCAATTGCATTCACCTTAGTTAAATGGGAAGAGATAAGTTGCCAGTACGGATCTTCATCTAAATTATAAAACAAATTTCCATTGGTAGTTCCGAAAATCATAAAGTTTTCTTTACGCTTAAAACTTTTTCTCAGTACAATGTCAAAAGTATTTGTAGTTGGCAAACCCTTGCTAACACTTTTCCATGACTGCCCAAAATCCGAGGTCTCAAAAACTTCCAATTTCAGATTAGGTGCTACTCGGCGCTGGTCACTTTCAACTGGAATGAACCAACTTCTGCCTGGATTTTTTTCATCTATAGCTAACGAAAAACCATAACTCGATCTTCCTTTTTTTAAAAAAACTTCCTTCCACAATTGTCCTCCATTTTTGGTAAAATAAATTCCACAATGATTTTGCTGCCAAAGTACATTGGGTGATTTAGGGTGTATCAATAACTGATGAGGATCCTGACCAACCTCTACCTGAGGATTGGGCAAGTAAGTTGCCAATAACCCTTCATTCTTAGGCTGCCAAGAAGCCCCATTATCCAACGATTCAAAAATACCTGCACAACTAATAGCAACATATAAATGATTAGAATTATGCGGATTTACCACTATGGAATGAATAAACGGAAAATCACTGCCTGCTCCAAACCATTGACCTTTTTTTTGCCTACTAGCATGGTACCATAGGGGTTCATTTAGCTCAAATGTTACCCCGCCGTCAGTACTTGAAAACAAGCCTCCTGGCTCTGTTCCAAGCCAAAGTTTTACTGGATCAGCACCTGCACACTCCATACTCCAAATCTCCTTAAGCTTTGCAGGAGTTCCATTAATCATTTTAAATCCCTGATATGAAGGTAATCTTGCCTCTACCCAAGAAAGCCCTTGATCATCCGAGTAATGAAGTTTTTGCCCCCAATGGCGATGCACGATTCCCACCCACCATCTATCTGTGTGTACATCCACAAAAATCATACTTACTGAAAATCCTAAAAAATGAATAGCCAATTCCTTCGGTGCCATATTTGGCAGAATTTCATAAACTATTAAACCCTTCGAAGTTCCTATCAATACTTGCATCAACCACCTGACAAAGCCTGAAAAATCAATACCTCATCTCCCTCATTCAAGGTATCTGATAAGGTTTTACGATCTACCATCATTTCATCTCGCACAAAAATATTTACATGTTTTCTCAAACTCCCATCCTCTTCTAACAAATAATCTTGCATGCCCGGGTAAATAGATTCGATTGAGGTGATGATCTCTTTTATGGAAGCCCCCTCTAATTCCTGTGCTATTAAATCAGGAAAAAATTGCTTCAATGCAGATGTGAATTTTACTTTTATCAATTTAAAATATCAGGATTTAGCGTTTTCCTTATTTTATTTAAAATTGAGATTAAACTGCCATTTAACCAAATACCTAATAATAATAAAACTGCACCTAAATTGTAAAAACCAGATGATAATATAAGTTGATGGGTCAGCAATAAAAAGGTAAATCCAATCATAGCAACTATGAGCGCTTTTACAGTACGCTCACCTCTCCAATTTAATAATAGCATTAAATTGATAAATAATGCCAAAACAAGAGGGACGTAAGAAACCCAATTATTCGACGTAAGATACATATCAGGGCCTCCACAAATCGTAATCGCACTGGAATAGGCCATAACACAAAAAGGACATTTAGGCAAAATAATCAATAAAAAAGTGCTCACCACCGAAGCGCTGCTTGCTTTATTGATCTTCTTTGAGGAATAACAGTTGCAATTACTTAACATATGCTTATTTTTAAAGTTAAGGAATAAAAAAACTTAAAACCTAATTGGCTTTAGATTAATTATGAAAGACTTAAACGAAATCATTAGTGACTGGAGCCAAAATGGTGCGGTCTTGGTCCTTGCCCGTGTTGTGAAAACATGGGGCTCCTCTCCTCGCCCCATCGGTTCCATGATGATTATTAATGAAGAACAAAAAATGTCAGGTTCCGTAAGCGGTGGTTGTGTAGAAGGTGCGATAGTCAAAAAATCGCAAACTCTTTTTACCCAACACAAAGCAGAAAAACTTTCTTTTGGAGTCAGCGATGAAGAAGCCTGGTCTGTTGGATTGTCTTGTGGAGGGAATATTGAAGTTTATTTGCAGACGGTTGACTTTTCATCAAATGAAGTTTGGCACTCTTTTTTAAAAACTAGGCTCTCAAATCAATCATGTATTTTAGTTTCTAATTTAAATAAAAATGAAAATTGGTTAATTGAAGAAAATGGTGCTGTCACAGGCACGTCGCTTTCCCCCGTACTCATCAAGGAGGCACAAAATGCTTTTAATGAAAGGGTCCATAAAACCCTCAACTTTGAAGGGCAAAACTATTTTATTCAAGTATTTCCTAGAAAACCTACCCTACTCATCATTGGAGTTGCACATATTGCAGTTGACTTAGTTACTATGGCACATATGCATGAGTTCGAGACTACAATAGTAGATCCTAGAGGTTATTTTACTAAAAATACATATTTTAATACCGAACCTTCTCAAATTTTTGAGGCTTACCCATCCGAAGTGCTTAATCAGTTAACATTAGATCCTTATACTTTTTGTGCCATTCTTTCCCATGACCCCAAAATAGATGACAATGCTTTAGAAATTTTACTCCCCTCTAAAGTCGCCTATATTGGTGCTTTAGGCAGTAAAAAAACCCATCAAAAAAGAATAAAGCGACTGATTAACAAGGGGATTTCTCAAGATTTAATTTCGAAAATTCAAGCACCGATAGGTATACATATTCATGCCAAATCAGCTAAGGAAATTGCCTTAGCTATCATGAGTGAAATTATTAAATTCAAGAATCAGTATCAGTAATTATATCAAAAATAAATCGGCATCAACTTCTTCCCTCCAAGCCAATAAACCTCCTTTAAGGTGTCTTAAATTGGAATAGCTAGCCCAGAGGGTAGCTATGTTTTCTACAGCTTGTGCACTTCTTTTTCCTGATTTACATAAGAAAACAATTGGCCTATTTTTATCAATCAAGTTCACAGATGCCGTTAATTTTTTCAAGGGAATCAATTCCCCACCAATATTCCCCCCATCAAACTCATAGGCTTCCCTGACATCAATTAATTGAAAATCGTGATCTTCTCGAAGCCATCGAGCGAGTTCCATTGGTGAAAGATCAATCAAGTCATTCGAATCATTAGTAATCCCACAAAAAGAATCATAATCAATCAATGCCTTAATTGTGGGGTTTTTACCATTCAGTGGGTTTTTTGGATCTCTTTTGATATTCAGCATACGATTAGAGAAGTCCAGAACATCTATTAGGAACAGTCTTCCAGATAAAGAGACTCCCATATTCGTAATTACCTTAATCACCTCAGAAGCTTGAATGGATCCTATAATCCCAGGCAATACACCCAAAACTCCTCCTTCGGCACAGTTAGGGATCATTCCTGGAGGAGGAGGCGTTGGGAATAAGTCCCTATAATTGGGCCCCAAAACACCTTCCTTACTCGTCCAATTAAAGACACTGACCTGCCCTTCAAACCGATATATAGAAGCATAAACATTGGGTTTGCCCATTAAAACACATGCATCATTTACTAGATAACGAGTAGGAAAATTATCTGTACCATCGGCTACCACATCGTAATTACTTATAATCTCCAAGGCGTTAGACGCATCCAATTTTAAATTATGCTCAATGAAATGAACGAACGGATTTTGCGTTTGTAATTTGGTTATCGCAACCGTCGTTTTAGATTTACCTATATCTTCCATTCCGAAAAGTACTTGCCGCTGCAAATTACTCTCATCAATGATGTCAAAATCAACCACACCAATAGTCCCTACACCCACAGCCGTCAAATATTGCAGCAGGGGTGCGCCTAATCCTCCCGTACCCACTACCAGTACTTTTGCATTTTTTAATTTTTCTTGCATAGCTATGCCAAAGTCTGGCAAATTCAAATGCCGACTATAGCGAAGTTTTTCTTGATTTGATAATGCCACCTTAAAGTACTATTCTTCCTGACTAAAAACTTGAAATGGTTTTGTATCTTACCATTAATTTAGTGACAAAAAACATAAAGATGAAAAAAAAATTTTCGCATCTCACCAAAAATGGCGAACCCACCATGGTAGATGTTTCAGGAAAGGGCCTATCCCATCGCATAGCCACCGCGCGCTCAATAATTGTTTTGGCACCTGAAATTTTGGAACAATTTAAAAAGAAGGAAATTCATACAAAGAAGGGTCCTGTATTTCAAACCGCCATATTGGCTGGGATCATGGCTTCTAAAAAAACCAGTGACCTGATTCCCTTGTGTCACCCCCTTGCTCTAGACAGCTGTACAGTTTCGATTGATCTTAATAGTAAAGAAGAAGTAGAAATTATCTGTAAGGTTAAAACCTCTGGAAAAACGGGCGTAGAAATGGAAGCCCTGACTGGTGCCTCAGTTGCTGCACTTACTATTTATGATATGTGCAAAGGCTTCTCTAATCACATCCTTATCAAAGAAACACGATTGCTCGAAAAAACAGGTGGAAAAAATGACTTCAAAATCACATAAAAAACATGCTCTTTTAACCAAGCCAAAGGGTGGTTCATTCAGTCAGCAGGAACTCGCACTTATAGGCGCACCTTGCAATATCATCGAAAATTTATGCTCCCAATTAGCGACTCAATTGAAAACCGAATACGCTATAGGGTATGCCGATGCCTCTCATCAAAATGAAACTGCACCTTCAGCATTTAGGACCTCCTATACAGATCTGATAGGCCAACATGGTGTGCACTTTAAGCACGACTACATAACTACTCATTTTCGAGCATTATTCAATGATTGCGATCTAGTACTTATCAATGGCAACCATTTCTTGGCCAAAAGCCAAATAGTAATTATCAACGAACAAAAAAAAACCTCGCTTGAAAAAAAATTAGATCGCCTTTCTGATGTAAAACTCTTTATCCTAGATGATGGAGTTGAAGATCTATTCCCCTTTCTTAAAATACACATCAAAAAATATAAAGAAATACCCCTACTTTCAATCAAAGATGTGGACGGCATAGGAAAGATGATTAAAAAAATCATGGATTCCTATTCGATACCTCTCAAGGGACTGGTTTTAGCTGGAGGTAATAGTACCCGAATGGGACATGATAAAGGTGCCATCAACTATCAAGGTAAAGCACATCGGGAGTATCTGGCGGACCTTTTGAACGATTTTTGTAAACATACTTATCTATCGATTCAAAACAAATCGATAGATTTCCAGACGCAATATTCAACTATTCCTGATGCTTTTTTAAATTTAGGCCCTTACGGCGGCATTCTTTCGGCGTTCAAGAAAGATCCCAATAGTGCTTGGCTCGTAGTGGCTACGGATCTCCCCTTTTTAGACGCAAATACAATAACCCTCTTGATAAAAGGGCGAGATAGATCCAAAATGGCTACTTGTTTCCATAATCCAGAAACAGCCTTTCCAGAACCCTTATTAACCTTATGGGAACCAAGAGCCTATCCAATCCTTTTGCAATTTCTAGCGTATGGTTATTCATGCCCTAGAAAAGTATTAATCAACAGTGATATCAAGGAATTACCAATACACAATGTGGACACCCTACGCAATGTCAACACTCCCGAAGAATTAAAAGTTGTCAAGAGCTAAAAAATGTTGACGACTGAATCAATCCAATTCTTTAATGAATTCTATCTTAACCGTGAATTAAATTTCTATAGGCAATAAAGGGGAAAACTTCCCCCTTACGAAAGTCATTGCGATCAGAGGGCAATTGAATAAAAGCATCGGCATCAACCAAATTAGCCAAGTCTCCAGATCCATTACCCTTGACGGGATATGCTTTTATTTTTCCAGAAGGATGAAATATAATTTTGACTTCCAAAAAATAAGTGAGGTCTGGTTTGAAATGAACATCTTCGACCAGTTCAGCCCAAGGTAATTCCGTTTTTGATGACTGCAAGGAACGATCCAACCAAGGTTTAAAGTATTGCTGGGCGCACATAAAACTAGAAACTGGATTTCCAGGAAAGGCAAAGATCAGTTTGTTATCTTTTTTTCCAAACCAAAAAGGTTTTCCCGGGCGCTGTTTCACTTTGTGGAAGAGTTTTTCTACACCTATGGCAGACAGTGCCTCAGGTAAATAATCAAACTTCCCAGCAGATACCCCTCCACTGAGCAAAATCAGATCATAATCAGTGATCTCGCTTTCTAATCTTTTGACAATTTCGTTGAAATCATCATTCAAGTGCATGACCGATGGCTGAATTTTATAACTTTCCAAAACGGTAGCAATTCTGTAAACATTACTTCGCCTTATTTGATGAGATAAAGGGGTTTGATCAATATCTACCAATTCATCTCCACTAGAAACAATCAAAGTTTTAGGTAAACGACTCACCGATATTTTATTTTTACCTACAGTAGCGCAAACGCCAACCTCACTTGCAGAAATACATTTACCTGATGAAAGAATAACTATTCCTTGATGACGATCACTACCTTTAAAATGAATGTTTTGATTACGGTAAAGATTGGATAACAAGACCGTTGCCTTGCCCTCTTCGATCTCAAGGTCTTCATAACGAACCACTACATCTACCCCTGTCGGAACTATGGCTCCCGTCATCACTTCTAAACAAGATGAAGGATCCTGCAACTCCTTTTGTAGGCCTCCTGCAGGTGCCTCTCCTTTGATTTCAAAAACTCTCTGACCCCTCTCAAATTGATCAAAATTTAAGCCAATGCCATCCATAGTCACTCGATTGAAGGGTGGAAAATCTCGATCAGCCACAATTTCTTCTTGTAGGATTCTCCCTAATGACTGATCTAAAGAAATTTCTTCTGTCCCCCAATGACCCAAATGGGCAAATACAATTTTCAAAGCATCTTCAACAGCAATCATAATTAACCTCCTATAGTGGCCATAGATTCCGATGCAGAGATGGTTGCAGACCTACTTTTTTCAGCTTCAAAACCGTCTTTAGCTCGTTTGCCAACCACCTTAATTAAATGATCTCCCAAAATTTCATCTGTCACACCTCCTCTGACCAAATCTCTAAAATTTACTTGCCCTTCTCCATAAAGACAGGTCCTAAGCGTTCCCTGCGGTGTGAGGCGAATTCGATTACAAGAACCACAAAAAGTTCGAGTATAGGCCGGGATGATTCCAAAAGAACCAACATAACCGGGTATTTTATAATTTGAAGAAGTAGAAGCAGGGAGATCGACCATTTTTTTATAACTGTATTTCTTTTCTATGTAAGACATTATTTTTTTGGCTGGCCAAATAGTGGCATTACCCTGACCCTCAGTCCCATTAAAGGGCATTTCTTCAATAAACCGTACCGATACATCATCATACTTAGTCAACTCTAGCATCGGATAGATATCTTCAATATTTCGGCCATCCATGACTACCATATTCGTTTTAACCTTTATTTTTGAGTCCACTAATTTTCGATAAGTCGACATCACCTGATCAAACAAATCTCTTCGAGTTATTTCAAAAAATCGCCGACTGTTCAAACTGTCTAAGCTAAGGTTTACACTTTTAATACTCATTTTTTCCAATGCCGATATTTCATCCAAAATAAAAGTCCCGTTCGTAGTAATATTAATCTCTGTGATAGTTTTTAATTCCGATATCCCTTTCAAAAAAGACATAATCCCCTTCCTCACAAATGGCTCTCCACCAGTGATCCTGATTTTGGAAATTCCCAAATCTCCAAAAACGCGAATCAATCGAGTCATCTCCTCAAAACTCAAGAGATCCTTCCTATTCATGTATTTGATCCCATTTTCGGGCATACAATAAAAGCATCTCAAATTACAGCGATCCGTGATGGCTAGTCTGAGATAATTTATTATCCTTCCATGATTATCAATGAGCATATAGTCTTTATTAAAGTTTTACTGGGAACTATTAAGCTAAAATACTAGTTTGATTTTATTGAAAATCTAGTATTTTTAAAGTTAAACAAAAATTCAATCAAAAAGGTCCGAAGCCATTTTCCTATTTTTGAGGCACATCCAAATTTAGTATATTTGGATAACGCTGCCACTACGCAGCGGGCTAAATCCGTGGTCGCCGCACAATCTCAATTTGATCTTTATGAAAATGCTAATATTCATAGGGGTATCTATGATTTATCTAATCAAGCCACACAAAAATTTGAAAATACTCGAACTAAAATAGCTCAATTTTTAAGTTCGAATAATGCCAATACCGTCGCTTTTACCCAAGGTACTACTGCATCCATCAATATCGTGGCTCAATCTTTTTTAGCCCCAAAATTAAAATTTGGTGATAATATAGTCACTACAATTATGGAGCATCATGCCAATTTCATTCCATGGCAAATGCTCGCTCAAAAGTATCAGATTGAATTAAGAATAGTCCCAATGGATAAAAATGGTGATCTTGACTTGATTCAATTGAAAAGCTTAATTGATCGGAAAACTCAACTTTTAGCAGTTTCTCATATCTCCAACACTTTAGGCACTATCCATCCAATCGATGAAATCATTGGAATTGCTAAAAGTAGTGAAATCCCTGTCTTGGTTGATGCAGCACAAAGCGCCTGCCATTTTGAAATCGGTGTTGACCCATTAAATTGTGATTTTTTAACTTTTTCAGGACATAAAATGTTTGGCCCTTTTGGCGTAGGAATCCTACAAGTTTCAGAAAAATACGTTGAAGACATGATCCCTTATAATTTTGGTGGTGGAATCATTGAAAATGTCCAGATTAAAAAAACAAATTTTCGTAATTTTCCACACAATCTTGATGCAGGTACGCCCAATGTCTCTGGAGTAATAGGTTTAGCCGCTGCCTTGAAATTTATTTCTGAGATCGGTAAATCCAATATGGAAAGTCATATAAATAAATTAACCCTTTTGGCTCTGGATCAATTGTCGCAAGTTTCGGGTATTGAAATTATTGGTAATCCTAAAAAGAGGATCGGTATTATTTCATTTAATTTGAAAAATATACACCCCCATGATGTAGCCTCTTTTTTAAACAAAGATGGTATCGCCCTTCGGGCAGGTACGCACTGTACCCAGCCTCTTCTTAGTGCTATGGGATTACATGCTACGGCCAGGGTTTCGTTTTCAATTTATAATAATGAAGAAGACATTAATACTCTTATTGTGTCTCTAAAGGAATTAATGAAATTTTGGTCATGACAAAACAAGAACTTCAACAATTGTTTAAAAGTGAAATCTTACCTGAAAATGACAATCCATATCATTTTCAGGAACCTCAAAAAGCCTCCTTTTCAATTGAAGCAAATAATACCATGTGTGGAGATAAATACACCCTTTATTTTGATATAAACGAAGGTCAAATCACCTCTGTTTATTTTTATGGTATCGGTTGTGCATTATCAAAAGCTTCAATCTCTATAATGTGCAAAAATATAGAAGATTTGAGTGCAAAAAATATAATGGCCTTGAGCAACAAATTTATCGATGGAATGAAGCAAAATCATTCAATTGAGCATAGTGATAAAAAAATTCAAATGCTCCATCAGTTAAAACATTTTGATGGCCGAGTCGATTGTATCAAATTAGGTTGGGAAGCTGTGAAAAATCATTTTGAAAATACTGAATTATGAAAATAAAGCTGGTTACTTTTGGTATCGCTAAAGAAATAATAGGAGCTCCTGAATGTAATTTGGAAGTGAAAGTTCCCTGTAACATTGGTGATTTAAAACAAATATTAATGACACAATACCAGGAATTCAAAAAGCTTCAAAGTATCAAATTCGCTATTAATGAAAATTATCAAGAAGATCACTTTCTACTCCATGAAGGAGATGAAGTCGTCATTATACCACCTGTCAGTGGAGGTTAAATGAGAGATATTCAAATTCTAGAAACTCCTTTGAATACACAGTCATGTCATGACGCAGTGGCAGATCCTGCTGCTGGGGGCATTGTAGTTTTTGTGGGCGTAGTAAGGAATCAAACAAAAAGTCGAAAAGTTGTACAACTAGTGTTTGAATCTTATGTCCCCATGGCCCTCAAGGAAATAGATAAAATTGCAGATACACTGTACCAAAAATGGGGCATTTTACATGTGTCCATCCATCATCGGATTGGTGTATTGGAAATTGGGGAAATTCCAGTCATCATTGCTGTATCTACACCTCATAGACAAGCAGCTTTTGAGGCTTGTCAATATGCCATTGACACTTTAAAAAAAACGGTCCCAATTTGGAAAAAAGAAATTTTTGAAAATGGTACAGTTTGGGTTTCTGCTCATCCCTAAGTCCTCTTTGGACGTTGATTGTTTTATCCCCTGTTTTAATTTATCTCCAACGGAAAAGTCGACTTTCTCATCCTCGATTGTCTTGTTCAGCAGCTCGCAAAAAAAATTAATATCTGTCTTGATTCTTTGTGATCATCCAAAGGATGCTGACTATTTATTATCAGAATTGATATTAAATGAAATCTACCTCACAGGGCCATTAGATAAAACCATAAATGAGTAATGATCACATACTCATGAATAAAATAATTCCATTCCCAAAGGATAAAAAAGTATGGCCGTTAAGATCGGACATCAGTGTAAGATAAACTAACCAAAGAATTGCACCAATTTTGAAACTTATTCTTCCTGTTTTTAACCAGTTAATCAGAATTCCCTGACCGAACGAACCGAATAGGTTGAAGCTCTTGGGGGTGCTTTCTCCTGGAAGCCACTATTGAAATCTTGCCAATAAGCCTCATCAGTATTATTTTCACCAGTACTCCAATAATAATTTTTGACAAATCCTCCAATCATGCGTTTTTGCGAATATATTTTATGCTGCTCCTCATTAGTAGGCAATCTCCAATCCGTAAACTTTGCACCTTCAATTGAGTGATTTAAACTATCTGAAATAACTTCCTTGGCAGCAAGCCAACTAGTTTTTCCTTGATCCTGCATTTCGACTACACAACCATGGGCCCCTCCCTCTGATATTTTAAATACGTACCCCCCAAGTTCAGGCCAAAAACCTATGGTATATTTTTTCTCCGTTCTCTGGTTTTTAAGATTTTGCGCAAAAGATACTTGGCAGAATAAAAACAGCAGAATAAAAAGTAACGAATGATTCAAATATTTCATAAGATGAATATCTAGATTCCAATTTAAAATACAAAATATTTTACGATTTTAAGAAGTATTATTATTTGCTTCTGACATAGAATTCTGAAAAACTGGTGTTTGATACTACTATCAAAAGTTCGTATTTTGGGTTAATTGATTCTGCTATCACTATGCCTAGACACTTCAAGCTATTTATTTAGAGGATCAGCTGCAAAAACATTTATTTCAGCAAATTTTGCCATTTTATTGATCCCTTAAAGAATACATTAAACATTTTAAAAGATTAAGAAGTACCTATGATAAAGACTAAAAATTATAAACTCTCACCAATGTATCAGGATTTTTTAAAGAATATTGATTCCAAATGAAGGCGATCATCTTTTTACTATTTTGAGTTTAATTCTCTTTTCTTTTCTAGAAATCAGACTCCTAAACCCAAAAGGCAATAATCATTATCTTTAACCTAATTGTTTCAAAAAATTAAGTTGATAAAACCACACAATATATTCTAAAAAGATAGTCAGTTTTGATTAATAATATATTTATACTTTGATACATTGACCAAGTGCTCCACCTATCACTTAATCTTTAAATCAAGAGGAAAGCTAAGAAGATCAATACCCCAAATCATAGGTAATAGAAAATAAACAAAAATGGTAATGACAAGTATGGATATCACATTGAGTACAAATCCAACACGCACCATATCCTTCACCTTTAAATAACCTGAACCAAATACTACAGCATTAGGTGCAGTAGCCACTGGCAACATAAATGCACAAGAAGATGCGATACATGCCCCTATCATCAGACCATAAGGATGTACATCAAGGACTCCAGACAACGCTGCCAAAATAGGCATCATAAGTGTACAGGTTGCAATATTTTGAGTGATCTCTGTTAAAAAATTAACTACGGATACAACAATCAATAATACAACCCAAAACGGAATATCACTTAATCCCCCCAATTGTGCTCCAATCCACAAAGTCAATTTAGAGCTCTCAAAACTTTGAGCCACTGCAAAAGCCCCACCAAAAAGTAAAATTACGCCCCAAGGCAATTTAACAGCAGACTTCCAATCCATTATTTGACTCCCTTTTTTATTCTTTGATGGAATCAAGAATAGAGAGACCGCACCAATCATGACAATGATGGTGTCGTTAACGTTCGGATAAAAAGGTGCAATGAGATACCTTCTAGTAATCCATGCCACAGCTACAATTAAAAAAATGGTTAGTACCCATTTTTCTTCGTAAGACATCTTACCTAATTTTTTCAATTCATCCTTGATTATATTGGCACTCCCTTCAACTTTCTCGTTCCTTAAGGAGAATGCGAAATAGGATAAAATCAACCAACAGGTAACCAAAATAGTCAAGCTGATGGGCAATCCGATTCCAATCCATTGATCAAAGGGCATCACAATCCCAAAGAATTTTTCAATGGCATCTGAAAAAATTAAATTGGTTGGCGTCCCCACCAAGGTAGCTATTCCACCAATCGAAGATGCATAAGCAATGGCTAAAATCAATGCTTTCCCAAAACTTTCTGTATTTTTTTTGGTCAAACTACTAGCTACATTAAACTCCTTAAATTGAGTAATGATAGATAGAGCTATAGGCAGCATCATTACAGTAGTTGCAGTATTTGAAATCCACATAGAAAGAAAGGCCGAAGCTAAAATAAAGCCCAAGATGATTTGTCTCATGTTGGTACCGGTAATCGAAATAATACTCAGGGAAATACGCTTGTGTAGATCCCATTTCTGCATAGCTAAGGCCAAAATAAAACCCCCAACAAAAATATAAATGATGGGATTAGCATAAGATGGAGCAATCACCTTTAGCGAAACGGCATTGGTCATCGGATATAAAATCATAGGCAAAAAAGAGGTGACTGGAATTGGGATCGCTTCTGTCATCCACCAAATGGCAATCCAGATCGTTGCTGCCATGACCTTAAAAGCTGGTTCTGACATCTCCGAAGGAGGTCCAATCCACAGCATTATAAAGAATACGGAAGGCCCTAGTATTTGAAAAAATATTTTATGCCTCATTTTTGGAGTTCACCCACTTTTTTTCAATTTACTTAGAAACAAAGAATATTGCATGAACTACTCCTTAAAAAAGGTGATGGCATTAGAAGTTTTACTCTAAAATAAACAATATTGGAAGCAGTAGTTTATTGAGTTAAAAGTCATTAAACCTTAACTACGTTAATAAAAAACTACTGAGTTCAGATTATTAATTTAATTACAAGCAGTTTCGTATTCAAAAACATGTCCTGCGAAATTATCCCACTGCAAGTCTTTTTTTATTCCCTCAACCAAACTTGGACAATCTTGAAAAATAGTACTATAACTTTTCTTATATTTCGACTTTTCAACAAATATTGAATAGCCACCCTCTCCTTTTGAAACATAAAATGATTTAGCCAAGCCTCCTACCAATCCCATAGTAAGTCCTGCACCAGCCGTTGATTTTGATTTTGGATCATTATATACCTTCATTTTTGTATCCCATCCCGGATTCAAAATTTGTAGCATTCTCGGTTTCCCTTTTTTGTCTGCAACTCGATAAAACACATAATAATCTAGCTTCATCATATTTTTAAAGTCTGTGTTCATTGCAGCCTTGACCGATCCCGCCCCTTGGCCAATAGTATTCAAAAACCCCGAAATTGCATTATTTTTAAATCCAATTTCCTTCATGTCCGCAACCTTATATTTGGTTTTTACGCCTGTAAGTGTGTCTATTGCATTGATCCACATTAATCCACTCGTACCAAACAATCCCGTTTTAAATTTAACACCTATTTTTTCTCCGTTATTTTTTACTAAATATCCTTTTCCAGCAAAGCCTTGAGAATATGGAGACATAAACTTTTGAGCAAATAAATGATTTGAGAAAATTCCAAGTACTAGTAAAAATATAAAAAAATTCTTCATGTTTTTAATGTCTATTTAATCACTATTTATCATGAAGATAATTGTTTTTCTATGTAAAAAATAATTAATTCAGCAATTCTCTTTGCAACAAAATCTCGCCACTTGAAATATACTCATCATAAGTCATCAACTTATCTATTATTCCATTGGCTCCAATTTCAATGATTCTGTTGGCAATCGTTTGGGCAAATTCATGATCATGGGTGGTAAACAATACACAGCCAGGAAACTCACTCAATGAATTATTAAAGGCAGTAATCGATTCTAAATCTAGATGATTGGTAGGTTCATCTAAAATCAGAAAATTAGCCCCTGAGAGCATCATCCTTGAAAGCATACATCGAACTTTTTCTCCTCCTGAAAGCACATTGGCTTTCTTTAAGCTTTCCTGTCCTGAAAAAAGCATTTTCCCCAAAAACCCCCTTACGTAAACCTCATCTTTCTCATCATCATTAAGGGTATATTGTCGCAACCAATCTATGAGATTCATTTGGGTATCAAAAAAATGCTCATTCTCATTGGGTAAATAAGCCGTAGTTATGGTCTGACCATATTTAAAGCTCCCTGAATCCGCCTTTTGATTGTTATTTAAAATCTCTAATAACATCGTAATAGCGGTACTATCTCCTAACAAAGCAACTTTATCTCCCTTATTAATTCTGAAAGTAAGATTGTTAAACAAGGGTTGCCCCTCGATTGATTTGGTCAATCCCTCTACCTCAAGTAATTGATCTCCTACTTCTCTGGTTTGATTAAAAATAATTGCTGGATATTTTCTAGAGGATGGCTTAATATCTTCAATACTGATTTTATCTAATAACTTTCTTCTACTAGTAGCTTGCTTTGATTTTGAAGCATTGGCACTAAATCTTTGTATAAATTCTTGAAGTTCTTTCTTTTTCTCTTCTGCTTTTTTGTTAGCAGAACTTCTTTGAGACAATGCCAATTGGCTGGACTGATACCAAAAGGAATAATTCCCCGTAAACAATTGAATTTTACTAAAATCAATATCTGCTATGTGAGTGCAAACCGTATCTAAGAAATGCCTATCGTGAGAAACGACAATAACTGTATTCTTGAAGTTTAAAATAAAATCTTCTAACCATGAAATGGTTTGTAAGTCCAAATCGTTAGTCGGCTCATCCAAAATAAGAATGTCTGGATTCCCAAAAAGCGCCTGAGCTAACAGGACTCGTACCTTAAATGCCCCATTAAGCTCCGTCATTAAGCGAAAATGTAAATCCTCAGTTATTCCTAAACCACTTAATAAGGCCGCCGCATCGGACTCTGCATTCCAACCATCGATTTCCGAGAATTGCTCCTCCAATTCAGATGCTTTTATACCATCTGCTTCTGAAAAATCTGGTTTTTCATAAATGGCATTTTTTTCTTGCATAATGTTCCAAAGCTGATCATGCCCCCTCATTACAGTATTCAAAACTGATTCTTGATCAAACTCAAAATGATTCTGCTTTAATGCAGTCATTCTCTTACCCGTTTCAATAGTAACAGTTCCTGAATTTGGAATGATCTCTCCTGATAATATTTTTAGAAAAGTTGATTTACCTGCCCCATTAGCACCGATGATACCATAGCAATTCCCATTAGTGAATTTGATATTGACTTCATCAAATAAAATTCTTTTCCCGTACTGAAGTGAAACATTATTGGCTGCAATCATTTGTTTTTTTTAAGTGCGCAAAATTAGCCCAATTCTTTTTTGAAAAAAAAAGGTCGCACATTTAATCCCCAAAACGAATGAATTACTCATATTTCATCTGTTCGGTTACAGCAACTAAATTTACTAGGATCAAACAAAATAATAGCCGACTGTAAAATATATATCAATGTCCACAGTATTTTTTACTACATTGAGATTTCATTTAAACTTTATAAATACTCTATGCTTCGCGTAACGAACGTCATCCTCAGCTTGTTTGCCGCTATTTCCTTAAGCGGGCAGCAACAAAAAATCATAGATGAACTTGAATCTCAAAAATCTACATATGAGAAAATCGCATTCAAAATATGGAAATGGGCGGAAGTAGGTTATCAAGAAAAAAAAAGCTCCTCTTTACTCAAAAAAACATTAAGTGATGCAGGATTTTCCATTCAAACTGGTGTCGCTGAAATTCCAACTGCTTTTACCGCTGAATATGGATCCGGTAAGCCGATCATTGCCATATTAGCAGAATATGATGCATTACCTGGTGTTTCTCAAAAAGCAATTCCCACTCGAGATCCAGTGATTAAAGGGGGAGCGGGTCATGCCTGTGGACATCATCTTTTTGGCACGGCATCGATCGCTGCAGGCATTGCAATAAAAAACTGGATAAAAAACAATAAAATAAAAGGTACCTTAAGGATATATGGTACACCTGCTGAGGAAGGGGGAGCGGGGAAAGTTTACATGGTAAGAGCTGGGTTGTTCAATGATGTAGATGCAGTTTTACATTGGCACCCAAGCAATAATAATAATGCAAATCCCGGATCTTCACTAGCTAACAAATCTGCTAAATTCAGATTTTATGGAGAATCTTCACATGCTGCAGCTTCTCCTGATCGAGGTCGCTCTGCACTTGATGGTGTAGAATCCATGAATCATATGGTGAATATGCTGCGAGAGCATATACCCCAAGAAACAAGGATACACTATGTAATTACTAGCGGAGGTGAAGCTCCTAATGTAGTACCAGCCTTTGCAGAGGTTTTTTATTACGTTAGAAACCCAGAAGTTGCCAATGTTAAAACCATTTTTGAAAGAGTAGTTAAGGCAGCACAAGGCGCGGCCATAGGTACTGAAACCACTATGGATTATGAAATCATTCATGGCCTCTATAATCTACTACCCAATGAAACTCTTTCAGCTGTTATGTATAAAAACCTTCTAAAAGTTGGGGGAATGAGATACAACGATGCAGAAATTAAATTTGCTCAACAAATACTTGATACCTATCAAGGTAATTTTCAAATAGAATCAGTAGAAAAAATCATGCCTTATTCCTTGGCGAAAAGAACGGGTGCTGGGTCCACGGATGTGGGTGATGTCAGTTGGAAAGTACCGACAGCAGGAATGAGTGCTGCCACTTGGGTACCTGGTACTTCTGCCCATACTTGGCAAGCGGTTGCCACAGGCGGGACAAGTATCGGCATCAAAGGCATGTTGATAGCTGCTAAAACCATAGCCTTAACGGCCCAAGATGTTTTCACTGATCCTGATCTGATAATCCGTGCAAATAAGGAATTAGAAGAACGTATTGGAAAAAATGATCCCTATAAGGCCCTCATTGGTGATCGTGATCCACCTTTAGATTACAGAAATTAATCTGCAGGTCCGCTCTCGACAATGCTTTTTTTGGACACAATTTTAAAATATTTCATCTTAAAATGATGAAATTATTTTTAAATTCGTTTTCACTTTTGATAATTTAAAAATTACTCTAAAAGCTATACCAAATCTCAATAAATGATTTTGTTTTGAGATAGTAAGACATAAATATGTTAAAATAAACCCTTCAAACAATATCAGTAATGAAAAATTATTTTACTGCCTTCTTTTTTTTAGTTAACTCCCTTACAATTTGTGCTCAGGATCGAATTACGGGCAAAGGTTTTGCCACTAGATCTGAGATAATTGCTCAAAATGGAATGGTGGCTACGAGTCATCCTCTTGCCACACAAATAGGCCTTGATATCCTCAAAAAAGGAGGTACTGCCATTGATGCTGCAATTGCAGCTAATGCTGCTTTAGGCCTTATGGAACCTACTGGCTCGGGAATTGGAGGAGATCTTTTCGCTATTATTTGGGACGGAAAAACAAAAACAATACATGGCTTGAATGCCAGTGGTCGTTCACCAAAATCTCTGACTTTAGAATATTTTCAATCACAAAATTTAACCAAAATTCCTTCTTTTGGTCCGTTGCCTGTAAGTGTTCCAGGGGCTGTGGATGGATGGTTTGAACTTCATGAAAAATTTGGATCACTTCCCATGACGGATATTTTATCTCCGGCAATCCATTATGCCGAAAATGGATTTCCAGTTACCGAATTGATTGCATACTATATGGCAGTTGGAGCTTCAAGGTATGAATCTTTCAACTTTCAAAATTTCAAGAATACTTACATGATCAATGGCAAGACACCGAGTAAAGGTCAAATTTTCAAAAATCCAGATTTAGCGATGACCTATAATATCTTAGTTGAAAAAGGTAGAGCAGGTTTTTACAAAGGCAAAATAGCTAAAACCATAGCTGATTATGTTCAGGAAAAAGGGGGCTTTTTATCAAAGTCAGATTTGGCAGAACATCATTCAGAATGGGTCACACCGGTCTCTGTAAATTACAGGGGTTACGACGTATGGGAATTGCCTCCAAATGGCCAAGGAATTACTGCCCTTCAAATGTTGAATATATTGGAAGGCTATGACTTTGATAAGATTCCTTATGGAAGCGCAGAACACATTCACCTATTTACTGAAGCCAAAAAAATTGCTTTTGAAGATCGTGCAAAATACTATGCAGATATGGATTTCTATAATGCTCCAGTGCAACAATTGCTTTCAAAAGATTATGCAAACGAACGACGAAATGAAATCGGATCTAAGGCCGGAGTGTATAAATCCGGATCAATCAGTAATGGAGAAACGGTATATCTAACCGTCGCTGATAAGAATGGCACTATGATTTCTTTAATTCAAAGTAACTATCGTGGTATGGGCTCGGGGTTGGTCCCCACCAATTTGGGTTTTATGCTTCAAGATCGTGGAGAGCTTTTTTCTCTGAAAGAAGGACAAGCCAACACCTATGCTCCTGGAAAAAGGCCTTTTCATACTATTATACCGGCATTTATTACTAAAAATGGTAATCCACTAATGAGTTTTGGAGTAATGGGTGGTGACTTTCAACCCATGGGACATGTACAAATTGTAATGAATGTGGTAGATTTTGGAATGAGCTTGCAAGAAGCAGGAGACGCTCCCAGGATAGATCACGTGGGGAATTCTACCCCAACAGGCTTTGATGTAATCAATTCAGGGGAGATTAGACTAGAATCGGGCTTTGATTATGAAGCCATTCGAACACTTATGAACAAAGGACATAACATAGGGTATGCCTTAGGTATCTATGGAGGTTATCAGGCCATTTTATGGGATGATAATAATAAGGTCTACTTGGGTGCTTCAGAATCGCGTAAAGATGGTCAAGCAGCTGGTTACTAATCTATTTCAAAACTAAATGTTTATTTAAAGATCTATCCCTATTTGAACCTGTTCATACAACTAATTTGAAGTATCAAGATATAAGAGTAATTATTCCAGCCTTTAATGAACAAAATGCAATTGGTCGTGTCGTTAAAGAAATTCCAAAAGATTGGGTTACAGAAATTATCGTGGTTGACAATGGATCCTTGGACCAAACTTACGCAATTGCTAAAAAACTGGGAGTCGTAACCTTGAAAGAAACCAAACGTGGTTATGGGTGGGCCTGTTTGAAAGGTATAGATCATTTATCTAAGAGCAATCCCACACCTGATATCGTTGTCTTTCTTGATGGAGACTACAGTGACTACCCGGCCGAACTCGTAAAATTAGTTGATCCCATTATAAATGGAGTGGCTGATATGGTCATTGGCAGCCGTAAGTTGGGCATTAGAGAACCTGGTTCTATGATGCCACAGCAAATATTTGGAAATTGGCTTGCCACCACTTTGATAAGTTATCTTTACAATACAGATTATACAGACTTAGGACCTTTTAGAGCAATTAAATATGACGCCTTGATGCAACTTAAAATGGAAGATAAAACCTATGGTTGGACAGTCGAAATGCAGATAAAAGCCATAAAAAATAAATTGAATATCCAAGAAATTCCTGTAAATTATCGGAAAAGAATAGGAATATCAAAGGTCTCTGGTACTTTTAAAGGTTCAGTTTTAGCTGGTTATAAAATCATCAGAACTATTGTTAAATCGCTCTAAATGGAATGGTTTTTATTAATACTTTATGGTTTTTCCATGTCCATAGTCTGCTTATTCAGTCTAGCTCAATTGAACCTGACTTGGCATTATACTAGAAAAGTGGATGCTCCTCTTTTAAATTATGAAGCCTCATATCTCCCTTTTGTAACCCTTCAACTACCTCTATATAATGAGAAATATGTTATAAATCGGCTATTAGACGCCGTTACTTCCTTAGATTACCCTTACACACATCTCGAAATTCAACTTCTTGACGACTCTGATGACGAAACGGTCGCTATGATTGATGCTCGCCTAAACTCAATTAAAAATAAGGGTATTGACATTGTTCATCTAAGAAGACAAGATAGGTTAGGCTATAAGGCAGGTGCTTTACAATATGGATTAACTCTGGCCAAAGGTGAATTCATCGCTATATTTGATGCTGATTTTATACCTCAAAAAGATTTTTTAAAAACTGTTATACCTTATTTTAAAGATGATCAAATAGCAATGTTACAAACACGCTGGAGTCATCTGAATGAAACTTTCAACTTACTCACTCAAATGCAGGCCTTTGGTCTCAATGCCCATTTTACCATTGAACAGTCCGGAAGAAGAAAAGCGGATAGCTTTTTTAATTTTAACGGAACCGCAGGTATCTGGAGAAAAAAAAGTATCCTAGACGTTGGCGGTTGGCAACATGATACTCTCACAGAAGATCTTGACCTAAGCTATCGCGCGCAGTTAAATGGATGGAAATTTGAATATCTTGAATCCGTAGAAAGTCCAGCTGAACTCCCCGTTACTTTGCAAGCAGTAAAAACCCAACAATTCAGGTGGAATAAGGGAACTGCTGAAACAATCAGAAAAAACTTAGGAAAAGTAATCCAATCAGATTTGAAGCTTAACCATAAACTAAGAGCCATATTCCATCTTTTAAATAGTACAGTTTTTTTATTTATTTTTTTAGCTGCCCTCATCTCTGTACCCCTTGTTTTTATAAAAAATGAATATCCTCATCTTAAAACAATTTATGATTTAGGTTCAGTTTTTTTGGTCGGTTTTATCTCTATCGGAATTTTCTACTGGTTTGCCGCTCGAACATCTCACGAAGATCCTTTAATTTATTTTTGTAAATATTTCCCTTTGTATCTTACCTTTTCACTCAGTCTATCACTTCACAACTCACTGGCCCTGTTAGAAGGATTTCTTAATATAAAAACAGGTTTTGTCAGAACTCCAAAATTTGGTATCCAGAAGAATACAGATGATTGGAAGGGCAATAGTTACATTAAACATAAGATCAGCTTACTCAATTTTGTAGAAGGACTTTGTATGCTCTATTTCGCTTGGGGTTTAAACCTAGGTGTTACATTTGAACATTACGGATTTTTACCTTTCCATGCGATGCTGACCCTAGGTTTTGGCTATCTTTTTTTTAATGCAATCACAAATAGTTTAAAAAATGCCTCTTAAGAAAATTTTTAGACTTACTACCGTTATATATTTCGTTTTTGTTATTTCTATTTTCATTCTATCAACAGTCTTGAAGAGATCAGATACGATTGGCTTATTCATCTGCTTCAGCATGTCTTTTTTTGCTTATTTCTGGATTTGTAAATTTAAATATTCATTCAAATCAATATGGATCTTAGGCATAATTGTACGTTGCCTAATTTTTTATGATTTACCTAATTTATCTGATGACTTCTATCGATTTATTTGGGATGGATCCTTAATTCACGAGGGCATCAACCCTTATTCTTTATTACCGATCCAAGTAACTGAACTAGATCTCCCAAAATTTTCTCTAGCGGCAATGGAAAAATTAAATTCCAGTATGTACGCTACCGTTTATCCACCCTTTAATCAGTTCTTCTTTTGGCTCTCTACTTTTCCAGTTCAGCCTATTTGGTCCGTAGGAATCTTGAGAATTTTCCTATTTTTAACAGACATCGCCTCAACCTTCTTAATCCATAAATTAAGACCTAAAACAGCTCTTTCAAGCTGGTTCTTTTTAAATCCTTTGCTTATTTTTGAAGGTGTTGGGAACGTACATTTTGAATCTATGATGATTTTCTTCCTTCTGCTAACCTTATATTTTATTTCGGTAAATAAATTTGCAAAGGCTGGATTCGCTTGGGGTTTAGCCATCGCTACAAAACTTATCCCACTACTCTTTTTACCGGCCTTAATGTGGTATTATAAGTGGAAACGTAGCTGGGTATTAATCAGCATTGCTCTTTTAGTATTGAGTCTAACCCTCATGCCAATGTTAAGCACTCAAATCTGGCAAGGGACATCGACTAGTTTAAAACTCTACTTCCAGCATTTTGAATTTAATGCCAGCATCTACTTCATTTTCAGAGCCTTCGGTTTTTGGTTTAAAGGATACAACATTATTGGAACCTTAGGTCCCATTATGGGATTCACTACTTTGCTTTTAATCTCCTTTGGGGCTATTTTTCTATATTATTACAAATACTCACTAGAAAACGTCTTACTTTATTCACTAACACTTTACCTAATCATGAGCACGACCATTCATCCCTGGTATGTATTAACTTTGATACCACTAGGATTACTTAGTGGTCACTGGTATCCTATTATTTGGAGCTTCACCGTATTTTGGAGCTATTTTGGATATGATCGTATAGGATATAATGTACCAACCTGGTGGATATTAAGTGAATATATCATCTTATTTGGTGCTATAGGAATAGAATTAAAAAAGAAATATGCGGTCCCTATTTAGTATTTTGTTTTGTTTTTTTATAACTTTTGGGTGTCAAATCAAAACATTTAACGACTCTATTTCCCTCCTTTACAAAAACACAGTCCCCCTGCTTAAGACCGAGGAAGTTGTGCAGAAAATGCAATATGAAACCCCCATATTAATAGATACTCGCACCCGTAGCGAATTTACAGTAAGTCACCTCCCTGGTGCTCAGCTTATTGAATATGACAATTTCAACCCGTCAGATATGGCCCATATTTCTAAAAATGAAGAAATCATCCTGTATTGTTCGGTAGGTTATCGAAGTGAGCGTATAGGCGAAAAACTCCTTGAAATGGGATATACTAATGTCTACAACTTATACGGAGGAATCTTTGATTGGAAAAATCAATCACAGATTGTTGTAAATCATTTAAATTTACCCACGGATAGCGTTCATGTTTATAGCAAAATATGGTCTGTATGGTTAAATAATGGAATTAAGGTTTATGAGTAAAGAAGTATTGTCCATTTTTGTTAAGAATTTAATCCCAGGAACAGTTAAAACAAGATTAGCCAAAGATTTGGGTATGGACTTGGCAATGGAAATCTACAAAGAACTGGTGGGAATTACTGCAAAAGCCATTGATGTCTTAAAAATTGATAAATGCGTTTATTATTCTGATTACATAGAGTCAAATGACCAATTTGATGATTTGAAATACCAAAAACATATCCAAGAGGGTAAAGATTTAGGTCAACGAATGCAAAATTGCTTTTATGATGCATTTGAATTGGAATTTGATAAAATGATTCTGATTGGTAGTGACACACCCGACATCACTGATGAGATAATATCGCAAGGATTTGCGGAATTGGATAAACATGATATAGTTATTGGTCCTGCTCAGGATGGGGGCTTTTATCTGATTGGTATGAAAGAACCTCATGAAAATTTACTCAATAAACAAGCTTATGGTCATGATGAAGTTTTGAATGAGCTCTTGGATGAAATTGAGAATCTGAATCTTTCCGTATTCAAATTACCCACCCTTATCGATATTGATGTAAAAGATGATTTAAAAAAAGCAGGAATTGAAATCGTTTTTGAGGAAGAAGATGACTTCAAGGAAAATACTGGCAAAAAAAATAAGCCTACGTAACCCTTTAATTTCCCGTTGAGTCAATATTCCTTGGACATGACGTTGTTTACTTTAACTAATTCAGAATGGATTATTTATCTATCAAGGCATTACATATCATATTTGTTATCACCTGGTTTGCTGGACTATTTTACATCCCTCGGATATTTATTTACCAGACCGAAGCCTTGTCGAAACCTGAACCTGAAAAGTCTATTCTACAAGCCCAACTGGCCCTTATGGGCAAACGTTTATGGTACATCATCACGTGGCCCTCTGCCCTCATTACTGCAGTTATTGCTGGCACATTACTTTATCTCCAACCCCAATGGCTTAATCTGCCATTTATGTGGATAAAATTACTTCTGGTGGGTTTACTTTACGGTTATCACCTTAGTCTACATCATATTTTTAAACTTTTGCAAGCAGGAGTGGTTAAATACAGTTCAATGCAATTACGTATTTGGAATGAAGTATCCACTCTTATTTTAATCTCAGTGGTTTTTCTTATTGTTAAGAAAGATGAATTAACCTGGATAAGTGGCGTTTTAGGAATCTTTATTATGGTTATATTGCTAATGAGTGGTGTCAAATTTTATAAATATATTCGCACAAAATGATGAAAAAACATATCAAAATAGGCTGTTTATTTCTGCTACTTGGATCCTGCCAAGAAATCAAATCCAATTTTGAATTACCCATTTTAGGACGTTCGAAAATCGTCACAAAAGAGGTGAATGGATTAATTACTAAAGATACGATACCCCATCGCATTGCTGACTTTAAGTTTGTAAACCAAGACAGCACCATAGTAACCAATGCTTCTTTTAAAAATAAAATCTATGTCGCTGATTTTTTCTTCATCAATTGTCCTTCCATTTGTCCTGAAATGAGTAAGCAAATGTATCGGGTTTATGAAAAGTTCTTGGAAAATGAACATGTTAGCTTACTTTCACATACTATTGATCCCAGCTACGATACGGTAGCTGCACTGGCGAATTATGCGCGCTTGCTGGGGGTTAATAGTACAAAATGGCAATTTGTAACAGGGGATAAGGAACAGATTTACGATATCGGTGAGACCAGCTATATGGTTGTCGCTAATGAAGATGAAAATGCTCCAGGAGGTTTCATCCATAGCAGTGCATTTTTATTGATCGATAAGGAGCGCCAGGTACGTGGGGTCTATGATGGCACTATCGCGAATCAAGTTGATTTACTTATGAAAGATATTGATAAGTTGTTAACAAGCTATGAGCAATAATTATTTATTCCTCTTTTCCCTCTTTATTTTGATACTAAGTTGTAATTCCTATCAAAAACCCTCAGAAAGCTGCCTACCTGAAAACCTGGACAAAGCATCCAAAATGAAGTTTACCCAGTATCTCATACAAGGTAAGATTTTGTACAATAACAACTGTACCCATTGTCATCAAAATTCAGGAAAGGGGTTTAGGAAATTATATCCCTCACTGATTAGTTCAACCGCTTTGATGGATAACATTGGACCGGCAGCTTGTCTTGTGAAATATGGTACAATACACAGTCAAAAAAATTCAAATATTAGTATTCCAATGCCCGCCAAAACTGAATTAAATAACTTAGAAATAGCTGAAATTCTTACCTATATTGGAAATAGTTGGGGTAACCGTACGGGATTTATTTCAGTCAAAAAGGTGGCAACATCTTTAGTCAATTGCACTACCCATTAACTCCTCACTTTTTAGGATGCTTGAATTCATTAGCTCTTTGACTTGATATACTTGCATTTTCTGGTCCAATAGATATTCCTTTTTTTCTTCATTACTTCCTTGAAAATCATTATTAAAATTACGCATCCAACTCATCATGGCCTCATTAGCACTTGCCAAATTCTTGGCTTGCCTACTTAATTCTGTAGAGTCAGGAAAAGTCAGTGCAGCAGATTTTAATTGCTTTTCTAAATTACGAATCTTTCCCATTTTAGGCATGACCTCATCATGAGCGTCCATGATCTCTTGAAACAAAAGATCTGTCTCACTTTTTGATTCCCCTAAACAACCCCAAATAAATATCCATAACAAAAAATAACTCCGCCTTAATAATTTCATTTTAACAATACTTATATTATTTGCAATAATAAGATTTCATCAATAGGGTAACTATTTTTACTGAAAAAAAATTCAATTTGATTTTAAATTATAATGGTCAATTTAAATTACTAAAGTAGTAAGTTATGCGCTAAATTAAGTGTTCAATTGAAAATTGATCCCATTAAAAAATAAAGAAATGATTTAAATATTATAATAATTCCCTTTTTTAGTAGCTTAGAGTAAAAAATGTTCACTTTTAATGTTCATTTCGCAGTTATCTAGATTATATTTCAGCTTCAAATAGATTCGTTACATAGTTAAAATAGTAATATTTACAAAATGATGACCTTAAATAATGAAGAGAAAAAATAAACTGTTTCTGACTCTAACCTTCCTTAAATGAACGTATTTGATATTATTGCCTTGTTTATTTTTCTTGCTGGCCTTTTTATATTTTTGAATATATACGTTCTAAAATTGCCTTCAACCATTGGTTTAATGATATTGGCATTATTTCTTTCTTTATGCATACTCAGTGCAGGATATCTGATCCCATCATTAAAAATAAATGCCATTCATATCGAAGAATACCAATACAGTGACATTATTTACCAGATTGTATTGAGTTTCCTCCTTTTCTCAAGTGCATTAAATATGGACTTTAAAAGGCTTTCCAAGCATAAATCAGCAGTTTTAATTTTGGCAACTCTGGGTGTAGTCATTTCTACGCTAATCGTCGGAACCTCAGTCTATTTTATGCTGAGCTGGATCGGCGTAGAATTAAATTTTTTATATTGTTTAGTGTTTGGTGCATTAATCTCCCCGACTGACCCCATTGCCATCACCGAATACATTCGCCGTTTTAAACTTTCAAGTAACGTTGAAATGAAAATTGAAGGTGAGTCACTTTTTAATGATGGCATAGCCGTTGTTTTAGCTCTGACTTTGCTTGACTTAGCTGGAGGACAAGCAGATCACCAACTTGGTTTTTTTGAAGTCATTTATGTGTTTCTAGCAGATGTTGGAGGAGGTGTATTTATTGGCTTACTTATGGGATATCTTGGGTATCGCTTGTTAAAATATATTGATAATGATGAATTTCATGTAGAAATACTAATCACGATCACCATTGTCCTTTTTGGGACTACAATGGCAGACTTTATGCATGTTTCCTCAAAGCAGGCGGCAGTGATCATGGGTTTGGTAATTGGTAATGAAGGTCGTTCAACGGAGGTAACTGGAATCGCAGGCGATTATGTTTTTAAATTTTGGAATCTGATTCAAGATTCTTTTGCTACCATGCTTTTTGTACTTATCGGGCTTGAAATGTTGGTCATACCTTTACGTTTTGATTATTTTGCTGCAGGTTTTTTTGCAGTCAATCTCGTGTTACTCGGCAGGTGGATGAGTGTCTTTATACCGATCAAAATCATGTCTGTTAATAAAAAATTCGAGCCGCATACCATTTCGATCATGTCATGGGGTACTTTAAGAGGGGGTATTCCTATTGCCTTATCTTTAACCCTTCCTGAATTCAGTGGTAAGGATGTTATTGTCACCATGACATACGTAGTTGTGGTTTGGACCATCATTTACCAAGGATTAACATTACCGGTTCTTATAAAAAGCATTATACCTCCCAATAAAAATTAATTTTGATTTTAAAATCAAAATTCCCAATCATCTAAAATCATATTAATATTCTTGATATGACAAAGGTAGACATCAAAAATTTCTCTTTAATAAATCTAAGTTTTTGTTTTTTTCTCCTGTGCTTGATCGTAGGTTGTTTACCCAAGGAAATAAAAACAGTTAAAATAAAAAAATCTCCCAGAATAAGAAAAGAAATTAATCTAATTACGCCCAAATTGGGAAGTAATTTCCCTCTAGATACAATTGTTCTATTTACATTAAAGCATAAAAAGGATCACCCCATCGACTCTATCAGATTGGAGGGTGATGGAAAGTATAAAATCTTTAAAGGAAATCGTTTTGAATGGCAGTCTGAGCGTTTGCGTACCGGCAATACTAAAATTTCACTTACGGCTTACTTTAATGGTAAAAAAGAAAAAATCTATCCAAAAATAAAATTCTTTTCAAATATCAATCCTACTCGATACACTTACGAGTTGGTCAAGTCGTATCCGCACAATGAGAAATCATATACCCAGGGACTTTTTTTTGCAAATGACTACCTGTATGAAAGTACAGGTCATAGAGGATCCTCATCGATTGGAAAATATGATTTGGCAACAGGTGAGATCATACAAGTAGTTAATTTAGATAATAACTATTTTGGTGAAGGTGCTACTTCTTGGGAAAAAACAATTTTTCAAATTACTTGGGAATCGCAAATCGCTTTTGCTTATGATAAAGAACTTAATCGTACTAGAACGTTTAATTACTCAGGAGAAGGATGGGGTTTAGCTACGTGGGGAGATACTTTAGTAATGAGTGATGGCTCAGAAAATATTTATTTGCTCAATCCAAAGGACTTTTCTCAAATAGATCAACTTCAGGTCTACCATCAAACTGATAAAATCAATCTTTTAAATGAATTGGAAGTGATAGGTAATGACCTTTATGCCAATGTATACACGACGAAATCCGATGAAATCATAATTATAGATTTGTTAACAGGTCGTGTCAAAGGAATCATTGATTTGAAGGGTTTGATTGATAGGTCAAAATACCCAGGTATCGATCATGTACTCAATGGTATAGCCAGCGATCAAAACAAGCTCTTCGTGACAGCTAAATGGCACCCTTACCTCTATGAAATAGATCTGATAAAAGTCCAGTAACACCTCTTATTCGTTTAGAATTTTAGGAAAATCTTGTAAAAAAATTATCTATTATCATTCCCAATCTTCCTTGGTCTTTTTAACTCCTGCAACCATAAAAGTCCGATTATATCACTCAAGGATACTACTCTCGAACTTATTGGATAATAAAAGGCAACATATATAAGTACCTAAAAGCCTAAACCTTATATTATTTCAATTTTTTAAATTTAATTCGTTTCGGTTCCAAATCTCCCAATCTTTTCTTTCTATTTTCCTCATAATCAGAAAAATTCCCTTCAAACCATGATACCTTTGAATCTCCTTCAAAAGCCAATATATGGGTAGCTATTCGATCAAGAAACCATCGGTCGTGAGAAATCACGACAGCACATCCTCCAAAGTTTTCAAGCCCTTCCTCTAATGCTCTTAAGGTATTAATGTCCAAATCATTAGTAGGTTCATCCAATAAAATTAAATTGGCTCCTTGCTTAAGAGTCATGGCCAAATGGACCCTGTTACGCTCTCCTCCAGATAAATCACCTACTTTTTTCTGTTGATCAGTCCCACTAAAATTAAATCTACTGGTGTAAGCCCTCGCATTCATTTCTTTCCCTCCCAGATTAATAAATTCATTACCTCCAGAAATGGCATCAAATACCGTTTCTTCAGACTTTAATTGATCGTGTTCCTGATCAACATAGGCCAAAACCACTGTAGACCCCACTTTAAAAGTGCCCACATCTGGGGTTTCTTTTCCTGTAATTAACTTAAAAAGTGTTGATTTTCCCGCTCCATTGGGACCTATCACACCCACAATTCCCCCTTGCGGTAAACTAAAATCGAGATTGTCAAAAAGTAGCTTGTCACCATATGATTTGGACACACCTTCCACTTCAATCACATTACTCCCCAATCTCGGACCAGGAGGTATAAAAAGTTCTAGTATCGCTTCTTTTTGGTTTACTTCCTCACCCAACAGTTTCTCATAGGCATTCAATCTGGCTTTAGATTTGGCCTGCCGTGCTTTAGGTGCCATTTTGACCCATTCTAATTCACGCTCCAAAGTTTTCTGCCTTTTAGATGCAGATTTATCTTCCTGAGCTAGTCTTTTTTGTTTTTGATCCAACCAACTGGAATAATTTCCTTTCCAAGGAATCCCCTCTCCTCTATCAAGTTCTAGAATCCAGCCAGCCACATTATCCAAAAAATATCTATCATGGGTTACTGCAATAACTGTACCCTTGTACTGCTGCAAGTAATGCTCCAACCAAAGCACTGATTCCGCATCTAAATGATTTGTTGGTTCATCTAACAACAAGACGTCAGGTTCTTGCAATAACAACCGACATAAAGCTACTCTCCTCTTTTCACCTCCTGATAAGTTCTTAATCAACAAACCCTCTGGGGGTGTTCTTAAGGCATCCATAGCCCGTTCGAGCTTATTGTCTAATTCCCATGCACCTACCTGATCAAGTTGCTCTTGTACCTTCCCTTGCTGCTCAATCAATTGCTCCATTTTGTCCGGATTATCTAAAATATCAGATTCTCCGAACTTTAAATTAATCTGATCATATTCCTCTAGTAAATCAGTGAGATCCTTAACACCTTCCTTAATTACATCAATCACCCTCAATTCAGGATCCATATTAGGCTCCTGATCTAGCATTCCTACCGAATAGCCTGGAGAAAATACCACTTCCCCTTGAAATTGATCATCGAGACCGGCTATAATTTTTAGTAAAGAAGATTTACCGGATCCGTTAAGTCCCAAAACACCGATTTTAGCTCCATAAAAAAAGGATAGATAAATGTTCTTTAAAACTTTTTTCTGAGGTGGGTAAACTTTACTCAGCCCAGCCATTGAGAATATAATTTTATCTTCAGACATACTTTTCAAATAATTTAAAAATTGTAATTTCAGAAAAAAGAAGTTTTTAGTAAATTATAACCTCGAAAGATTTTGAGAATACAAAAATTCTTTTTTTTTTAGCCAAAATAATTTAAATAAAGGTAATTTAAGTTTGATAAGTACTTTTTAGTTATATTTTTGCGCGAATATTAAATATTACTACTATGTATTGGACACTAGAATTGGCTTCATATCTTGAAGATGCACCTTGGCCAGCTACTAAAGATGAGCTGATAGACTTTTCGATTCGTTCTGGGACACCTTTAGAAGTTGTAGAAAATCTCCAGGAATTGGAAGATGATGGAAATCCCTATGAAAATATAGATGAGATTTGGCCTGATTATCCAACCAAAGAGGACTTTTTTTTCAATGAAGATGAATATTAGGCTAGATTTTAGATAAAAAGAGTCGAGCTAAATCGAGATCTCCATCTGTAGTAATCTTAATATTTTCATAACACCCTTCGATCAAATGCACCTCGTGACCATCAGAAGTAACTACTGAAGCATCATCGGTAAAACTGAGATCATAAGGCGTTGAATAAGCCTTTTTTAATAAATCGATATCAAAAGTTTGAGGTGTTTGAATAAGATAATAGTTTGATCTATCTCTAGAAGTCGTTATACTTCCTGATTTTTCTCTAATCGAATCCTTGAGTGCAACAGCAGCTACGGCAGATTTATGTGCCTCGGCGGCCTCATAACCTGAATTGATTAATTGAGTACTTACACAAGGTCTGGCCGCATCATGAATGGCCACAATACCTGGACCATCTACACATTTCAATCCGTTTCTCACGGAATGAAAACGGCTATCTCCCCCCTCAACTATTTGTATGGAATGTTTAGGTAACCATTTTTCTTTGACACTTTCCCATCGTTCGAAGTACTTTTTAGCCATTACTAGAATCAAAACATCAACCTCAGCCCTAAAAAATGATTCTAGAGAATAAACTAAGACAGGTTTCCCTGATATTTCAATAAACTGTTTAGGAACATCATTTTGCATTCGTGTACCCTGTCCTCCTGCCACAACAATTGCAAAACGACGACCTCTCTTCATGTCATATTATCAACATGGCATCGCCAAATGTGAAAAATCGATACTTTTCTTTGATCGCCAACTGGTAAGCTTCCATGATCAGATCATAGCCTCCGAAAGCTGAAGCCATCATTAATAAGGTTGATTCTGGCAAATGGAAATTAGTAACCAACGCATTACATATTTTAAAATCATAAGGTGGAAAGATAAATTTATCTGTCCAGCCAGTGCTTTCTTTCAATCGTCCACCTGCCGAAACAGAAGACTCTATTGATCGCATTACGGTGGTACCAATAGCACAAACTCTTTGCTTAGCATCCAATGCCTGATTTACCCTCTGTGCTGTTTTATGCAACACTTCATAATTTTCACTATCCATTTTATGTTTGGTCAAGTCTTCGACATCGACAGGCCTGAAAGTGCCTAAACCAACATGTAATGTGACAGTTTCTATGTCAACACCCGTGATCTCAAGCCTTTTAAGCAGTTGTTTCGTAAAATGTAATCCGGCTGTAGGTGCTGCCACAGCGCCTATTTTGTCAGCATAAATGGTTTGAAAACGTTCCTTATCTGAAGCCTCTGCAACTCGATTCAACATCTTGGGAAGTGGTGTTTCTCCCAAATTATCTATCAATTTATAAAAGTCATGCTGCTCACCATCGAAAAGAAATCTAATCGTTCTACCTCTAGATGTGGTATTATCTATAACCTCAGCCACTAGTTCTCCATCACCGAAATACAACTTATTTCCTACCCTTATTTTTCTTGCAGGATCGACCAATACATCCCAAAGATGCATTTCCTTATTGAGCTCTCTAAGTAAAAAAACTTCTATTTTCGCACCCGTCTTTTCTTTATTTCCATACAATCTAGCAGGAAATACTTTGGTATCATTAATCACCATGACATCGTCCTCACTAAAATAATTAACGAGATCTTTGAAGATCTTGTGCTCAAACTTTCCTGTATCCTTGTGAATCACCATTAAACGTGATTCATCTCTATTTTCCAAAGGGTGTGAAGCAATGATGCTTGACGGAATATCGAATTTGAATGCTGATAGCTTCATAAATAAAATTATAGGATCACAAAAATTTGAGGCAAAATTAAACAAATGTTTTATATAAAATTAAATTTTCTGTTTATAGCCGATTATCTTGCCCATAGATATGAAAATAGTGACAAAACTTATCCTTGAAAGCTTTCGATTTGCGTGGAGTGCATTGAAAATGAATATGCTGCGAACCACACTTTCATTATTAGGGGTAACTATCGGTATTTTTGCGATCATTTCTGTCTTTACACTCGTTGATTCCTTAGAACGAAGCCTCAAGGAAAGTTTTAATTTTCTTGGTTCTAACACAATAATTTTAAGTAAATGGCCCTGGGGATTGGGGGGAGATGAACCTTACCCTTGGTGGAAATATTTAAAACGACCATATCCCACTTGGGAAGAATACGAATTTTTAGAGGAAAATGTAAATAATGCCTTGAGTTTGTGTATTTCAGCCAATAAGGATAATATTGTTTCAAAATTTAGAAACAATAGTAGCAATGAAGGAATCCTAACAGGTGTCTCCCATACCTACAAAGAAGTTTACGAATTAAATATCGAAGAAGGTCGATATTTTACTAAGCAAGAATCGATTGGGGGTAGACCGGTAGCTATCATAGGACATAGAATTGCTAAGGATTTATTTGCCGACCTAAATCCTATAGGTCAAACTTTCAAAATTAAAGGAATATCTTATTATGTCATTGGAAAGTTAAAAGAAGAAGGAGAAGGATTTCTTGAGATGGAATCTAAAGATGATCAAATTTTAATTCCCTACCATTCCTTCACAAAACTTTATTATGTAGGTAAAGGAGGTTTGGAAGCTGGCATCACTTTAAAAGGATATGAATCAGATTTAGGGCTTATTGAGCTTGAATCTGAAGTGAAAGGCCTAATGAGGTCTAAAAGAGGATTAAAACCCAGAGAAGAAGAAAATTTTGCCATAAACCATCCCGAGGCTATTGCTGAATTCATCGGTGCGACATTCGATGTCATCGGCATTGCAGGTTGGGTCATTGGGTCGTTTTCAATTCTAGTAGGAGGATTTGGGATCGCAAATATTATGTTTGTTTCTGTTCGAGAACGCACCAACATCATAGGCATCCAAAAATCACTTGGAGCAAAAAACTATTTCATCTTATTTCAATTTTTATTCGAATCCGTATTTCTTTCTTTGATAGGTGGAGGATTCGGGATTCTGCTAGTTTACTTGTTGAGTTTTGCTAACCTGGGAACTTTGGATCTTAAACTAAGTTTTTACAATGTGTTCCTTGGTTTAGGTGTTTCTGTGATCATCGGTGTTGTATCCGGAATCGTTCCAGCAGTCCTAGCCGCAAGAATGGATCCCGTAATAGCCATCAGAACAAACTAAATTAAGGTTAAGTTAATACATAAATTGATTTTTGATCAAAAATGCATTGTCAATATCAACCATGAATTTTTTCCTTTATCAAACGTTCTAATTCATCCATGAGCTCTGAATTATCCTCAAGAAGTATCTTAACTGCATCTCTTCCTTGACCCAACTTATTCCCATCATAGGAAAACCAAGAGCCGGATTTTTGAATAATTTCTAATTCAACACCCAAATCTAGAATTTCTCCAGATTTACTAATCCCCTTACCATACATGATATCAAATTCTATCACTTTAAATGGAGGAGCTATTTTATTTTTAACAACTTTCACCTTGGTTCGGTTTCCCAATATATTATCTGCACTCTCTTTAATTTGACCTATACGACGAATGTCTAATCTTACCGATGAATAAAACTTGAGTGCATTTCCGCCCGTAGTTGTCTCTGGATTACCAAACATGACACCGATTTTCTCTCGAAGCTGATTGATGAAAATACATGCGCAGCCAGATTTACTAATTGCTCCTGTTAATTTTCTCAATGCCTGAGACATCAATCTCGCTTGCAATCCCATTTTACTATCCCCCATCTCTCCTTCAAGCTCAGCTCTTGGCACCAAGGCCGCTACAGAATCAATCACGATAATATCAATGGCACCGGACCTAATAAGATGTTCGGTAATTTCTAATGCCTGTTCTCCATTGTCTGGCTGGGATATGAGTAAATTTTCAGTATCAATTCCCAATTTTTCAGCATAACTCTTATCAAAAGCATGTTCAGCATCAACAAAAGCTGCCAACCCTCCTTTTTTTTGTGCCTCCGCAATACAGTGCATAGACAAAGTAGTTTTTCCCGAGGACTCAGGACCATATACTTCTATCACCCTACCCTTTGGAATACCGCCAACTCCTAAGGCAAGATCTAATCCAATAGAACCCGTAGAAATAAAGGGTACATCCATCACATTTTCATCACTCAATTTCATAATGGACCCCTTACCGTAGGTCTTTTCTAGCTTATCAATAGTTAGCTGAAGTGCCTTATGTTTTTGTTCTTTTTCTTTGTCTTCCATTGTTATTTAAAATTACTTTTACTAAAATTATTAGCTAAAATAAAGAATTATTAGCAATTTATAACATGTTTAGCTAAATATTTTAGTTTTATGTTGTATAAAATTCTAAAATTTGCTTTTACTCTTTATGTTCTAAGTTATAAAACTAGTCCCTTCAAATTACGGAATTAAAGTTATTTCCCCATTCTTATATCTTATATAATTATTTAAAATGTTTAAACTTAATTTGTTTCAAATGAATAAGAAGGAAGCTCTATTTAATAAAGCCTGAATAGAAAGTGAACTACTTGAAAAAGAGGGATGTGATACTGGAATTAGAAATGTCAAGATTTGGTCAATCCTGGCTTGATTTAAGAACCCTATTTTATCCAATATGCTGAACAACTCTGAAACCAAAATGGCAAAACCCTGTTTAATGAATTAGCGCATAGCCCTTTTTTTAAATAGTCGGTTACAATTCAATCAAAATTTAGCTGCCTTCACAGGTAAAAAAGCAAGTATAGATTATTTCAATTTCTATTATGACCCGGATGACGATCGATTGACTGATTATTTATCCGACCTTTAATATTCAGAAAAGTTTAAGCAAAACATTTTGAGAGGTAATCACAGTTTAAACATCTCATATAAAGTTTTAGCCCAATCTATAACTTCACTCTATAAAGTAAATAAAAAATTAAAGTTATCTGTAGTATTGATAATCATCTGAATAACATTGCATTCAAAATATTTAATTAGCACATATTTATAATTCATTATCGAACAATACTTATTTCATATTCTGCAACCAATATTTCACTAGGAAGCACAATTTTAATTCTATTTTTAGCCATTATGAGAAGGATTTTAAAAATTTATACCTCACCTCAAACAAGTTTCACACATTAATGAATTGTAAAGCAATTCATGCCAATTTCATTTTCAAATGGTATTACATTTGTAATTTAAATTACTGATTTAACTTGATAAGTAGTCTAGGCTCATTTAAATTATTGAAATGGATAAAAAAAGGTATAAAATTTTGGTCGTAGATGATGACCCTGATATTGTCGAATTACTAAAATACAATCTATCATCTGAAGGCTACAAAATTAAAAGCGCATCCAATGGTCTTCAAGCTGTGGCTTTAGCTAAAGAATTTATGCCCGATCTAACTATATTAGACATCATGATGCCTAAAATGGATGGTGTAGAAACTTGCCGTCAAATTCGAACTATTCCTGAATTGAAGAACAAGTTTATTATCTTTCTAACGGCAAGATCAGAAGAATACTCAGAAATCGCGGCGTTCGAAATAGGTGCAGATGATTACATTACCAAACCTATCAAACCAAGAGCAATGATCAGTAGAATCAATGCGTTGTTCAGAAGAGAACTCAAAAAGAACTCGAGGAATTCTATAATTAGTACTAGAAATTTAGAGATTGACCGTTCCTCCTATACCGTAAAAATCAATAGTAAAAAGATAAGCTTACCGAAAAAAGAATTTGAATTGTTATTTTTTTTAGCTCAAAATCCTAATCAAGTTTTTAGCAGAGATGATTTATTGAAAAATATTTGGGGATCAGATGTATACGTTTTAGCCCGAACCGTGGATGTCCATATCAGAAAGGTCAGAGAAAAAATTGGTGACGGTTTCATCATAACTATTAAAGGAGTTGGCTATAAGTTTTCGGGTGATTAAATTAATGTTATGACACTCAACTCAAAGGGTCTTGCACTTATTCTCGCGATGATAATAGCCGTTATTACCACCGCTGCCCTTTATTTGACTCCAAACGTCCCTGATCAAGCTATTTTTTTAACTTTTATTTTATCTTTTACTTCTGGGTTCAGTATCATTCGAGTCATGGCCGAATTATTATTTTTTAAAGAAATCAATAACATTTACAAAGCCCTAGAAAATGTCCAAGATGAAAAATTAACTTCCATTTCCCGATCAAAAAAGTCCTATTTTAATCCGCTCAAAAAAATAAATAAAGAAATTTCTACATACGCTAATAGAAAACAAAATGAAATCGATGAACTAAAGAAAATGGCCGCTTTCAGAAGAGAATTCATTGCCGATGTTTCTCATGAACTTAAAACTCCAATATTTTCAGCTCAAGGATTTGTTCACACACTCTTAGACGGGGCTATTGACAATAAATCTGTCAGAGAGAATTTTCTTAAAAAAGCGGCGAAGAGTCTAGATCGACTTGATCTCCTAGTTCAAGATTTAATGACGATTACTCAAATCGAAAAAGGAGAGATTAATATGCATTTTGAATCCTTTGATTTAGTTGAACTCAGTATTGAAGCCATGGATCAGCTCGAAAAAAAGGCTCATCAAAAAAAGGTAAAATTACAATTACTTGATTCAACAGGTCAACCTGTTTATGTCAGTGCTGATTATCTGAGAATCTATCAAGTAATTCTTAATTTACTTTCTAATGCAATTAATTATGCCGGTTCTGGGGCTCAAGCAGTCATCAAAATCACTCCTTTAGGAAAAAAGGTTGTTTTTGAGCTGAGTGATAATGGTATCGGGATTCCAGAAAGTGATCTCTCCCGAATTTTTGAACGCTTTTATCGGGTAGATAAAAGTCGCTCTAAAAAAACAGGGGGCTCTGGATTGGGTTTATCCATAGTAAAGCATATCATTGANAGCCATAAATCAAAAATTAATGTTGAAAGTAGTAGAAAAAATGGGACAAAATTTTGGTTTCAACTCAAAGGGAGTATGGCACTAAAATCAGAAATCAAAACTACTATCTTAACAAAATAGTGAAAAAATTGAATACCCATTCCCCATTCAAGAAAATCATTATTTTTGAAAATGATGATTTTATCATTATCAATAAACCTCAGCATATTTCAACCTTAGAAGATAGAAATTCTTCAATGAACGTTCTTAAATGGGCTAGAGCTTATTTTAGGGATGCCAAAGTTTGCCATAGACTGGATAAAAATACCACTGGAATTTTGGCCATTGCAAAGAATGATACATTCTACAAATATTTCTCTATGCTGTTAGAGCAAAGATCCGTTACCAAAATCTATCATGCCCTGGTGGAGGGCGACCAAAACATTAAAGAATTAGAACTTAATAACCCTATTTATGCCTCTTCCGGTCGCTCAAAAATAAATCTTCTAAAAGGGAAGCCCTCTTTGACCCTAGTATCTACCATTGAAAGGTATAAAAAACACTCCCTTTTGGCATGTATGCCATTTACAGGTCGAATGCATCAAATAAGAGTCCATTTAGCAAATTACGGTTTACCTATCATTGGAGATGAACATTACGGGGGAAAAAATCTTTTCCTCTCAGAAATCAAAAATAATTATAAACTTTCTAAAAACGAAGAAGAAAAACCATTGATGGGTAGATTGGCACTACATGCTGTGGCCATTCAATTTGAGGATAGAAATGGGGAAATAATGAAACTAACGGCGCCTTATCCCAAGGATTTACAAGCTGCAATCCGACAACTTGAAAAAAACAAGCATTAATAAAAGTAGGTATCTTGTTTTTCCAAAATATAAAATCTATTTTTGTGTCCCTTTTTAAGATTTAAGATAGATAAAGGATCAACTGTATAAAAGTACTTATAAATTGGAAACATTAAGTTATAAGACCATTGCATCAAAGAAATCAACAGTCAAAAAGGATTGGGTGATCATTAATGCAAGTAACAAAGTATTAGGAAGATTAGCCAGCGAAGTAAGTAAAATTATTAGAGGTAAACACAAACCTTCTTTTTCCGCGCATGTCGATTGTGGAGATAACGTAATTGTTATTAACGCAGACAAAATTCGACTTACTGGAAAAAAATGGACAGATAAAATGTACATACACCACACCGGTTATCCGGGAGGGCAACGAAATCAAACTTCTAAAGAGCTATACCAAAAATCGTCCACACTTTTAATAGAAAATGCGGTACGAGGTATGCTCCCGAAAAATCGATTAGGACGACAACTGTTTAAAAATCTTTACACTTATGTGGGTAATGAACATCCACACGAGGCTCAAAAACCAAAAGAAGTCAAAATATAATTTGAATGGAAATAATCAAAACAATTGGTAGAAGAAAAACTGCCGTAGCTCGTGCCTACTTATCAAGTGGAAAAGGAGAAATCAAAGTCAACAACCGTGATTTTAAGGAATATTTCCCATCAGAGGTACTTCAAATCATCGTTAAACAGCCTTTGATGACTACTGAAAAAAGTAATAATTTTGATATCAACATCAATGTTTTTGGTGGCGGACTTTCAGGTCAGGCTGAAGCCATTAGGCTCAGTATCGCTCGTGCTTTGGTTGAATTAGACCAAGAAAGCAGACCTGCCTTAAAAGCAGAAGGTTTTCTTACAAGAGACTCAAGAATGGTTGAACGTAAAAAATACGGAAGAAGAAAGGCGAGAAGAGCATTTCAATTTAGTAAACGATAAGTTTATAATTATAAAATGGCAAAAATTACAACAAAAAAATTACTGGATGCTGGCGTCCACTTTGGACACCTTACTCGTAAATGGGATCCTCAGATGGCCCCTTTCATATTCATGGAGAAAAACGGCATTCACATTATTGATCTTAATAAATCAGTTAAGTACCTTGAAGAGGCTGCTGCTGCATTACAAGGAGTCGTTCGATCTGGGCGTAAGGTAATGTTCGTTGCTACTAAAAAACAAGCCAAAGAGGTCGTAGAAGAACAGGCCAAAAAGTTAAAAATGCCCTATGTGACTGAAAGGTGGCTCGGCGGTATGCTAACTAACTTCGCTACGATTAGAAAGTCGTTGAAAAAAATGACTTCAATAGATAAATTACTTAAAGAAGATGCGTATAACAACATGGCCAAACGTGAAAAGCTTATGCTTTCAAGGGAGCGAACAAAATTAGAACGTGTGCTTGGAGGTATTGCTGACTTAAATAGATTACCTGCTGCCCTATTTGTAGTAGATATCAAACGTGAACACATCGCCATTGCAGAAGCACAAAAATTAAATATTCCAGTTTTCGCGATGGTGGATACCAACTCTAATCCAAGTGAAGTTGATTATCCTATCCCTGCTAATGATGATGCTTTCAAATCAATCGCCTTGATTACCAATTACCTTAGTGACGCAATGGAAGTTGGACTTAACGAAAGAAAGAAAGAAAAAGAAAATTCTAAAATAGCTGAAGAAGCAAAAAGACAAAAAACCGAGGAAGTTGTAGAAAAGAAAGATTAACCACTCAAATTCTTACAACTTTAAAAAAAATATAATCAAATATTAAAATTGAACATCAACATAAAAGATGTTCAATTTTTATTTATAAAGATTTTATAATTATTATAAATAACAAAAAAATGGCAATTAGCGCTCAAGAAGTAAACAAGCTTAGAAAAATGACCGGTTCGGGTATGATGGACTGTAAAAAAGCATTATTAGAAGCCGATGGTGATTTTGACAAAGCAATTGAATTGTTAAGAAAAAAAGGACAAAAGGTATCTGCCTCAAGGGCAGATCGAGAAACTTCTGAAGGTATTATCTTTATTAAGACCAGCAAAGATAGTTCCAAAGGAGTTTTGATCGCATTTACCTGTGAAACTGATTTTGTTGCCAAGAATGAAGCATTTATTGCTTTAGGGGAAGAAATCTTAACCTGTGCTTTCAATCACGAACCCGGAGACATCGACGCCTTGAAAGCCCATAATTTAGGTGGCCTTACTATTGGTGAAAAAATTGTTGAAAATACGGGTAAGATTGGAGAAAAGCTAGAAATCAGCTCTTACGAAATATTGAATTCAGAAGGTGTGGTCTCCTACGTTCATTCAAACAAAAAGCTGGGAGTATTGGTAGGACTGGGTCATACCAATGGAGTAGCTATTGAAGAAGTAGGGCGTGATGTTGCAATGCAAATAGCAGCTATGAACCCTGTAGCGGTCAACAAAGAAGGCGTTGATCCTTCCACCATAAAAAAGGAAATTGAAATTGGTAAAGACCAGGCACGACAGGAAGGAAAGCCAGAAGCTATCATTGAAAAAATTGCAATGGGTAAGCTACAAAAATTCTTTAATGAAAATACGCTCATGGGACAAAAATTTGTGAAGGATAGTTCAATGACCATCACTCAATACTTGGATAGCGTTTCTAAAGGGATGATTGTAACTGGGTTTAAAAGGGTCACCATCGGATAAATCTGGTTAACTAATAAAAAAGGGCCACTCAATTGAGTGGCCCTTTTTTATATAGTAATCATGAAAATCCATCCTGTAATACCTACAACGCACCTTTCGAGCTCACAGCTCTCAATGGTCGAAAAGTGGACCTAAAATACATTCATTTTAAATGGCCATCATAAAAATTGGTTAATCCTCTCATTTCTTCCATAGATCTCATTTCTTATCCCCAATAGAATCTAATTGACTTTTTTTTTTGAATAAAAAGCCTAACTTTGCACTTCTTCAAAGAACAAGTTATTAGAAATGGCAAATCACAAGTCTGCAAAAAAAAGGATAAAATCTAGCGAAGTCAAAAGACTTAGAAATCGTTATCAACATAAAACGGCTCGAACTTGTCTAAAAAAACTTCGTGAATCAACGAATAAGGTTAAAGCTGAAAAATTATTGAAAGAAGTGACTAGCATGCTAGACAAGCTGTCAAAGAAAAACATAATACATAAGAAAAAAGCAGCCAACTTAAAGTCTAGCCTGTCTAAACAAATAGCTACTCTTTAAAAAATTAATTATTTAAAACATAGGCTTAAGTAAGACCTTCCTCGAAAACAATTATTAACTCAAGGCATTTCAATATTAAGAAATACTGAATTACTGGCTAGTAATCTTAGTAAAATCCGGATGTCAAGTACAATCCACCGTAAACCTTACCAAAAATGTTTTATCTTCATTGAATAATAACCTCCATTAATTTGCTAAATTATCAGTAACAGATTTAGTGAAATATAAAGGAGTAAACCATTTCAAAGACATAAAAATCATCCCTCAGTAAATTTGAATGCTTCTAAGTCAGAAATTAAGTTGACATAAAGCTGGGGATTTACTTGATCTTTCTATTGTTAATCATATTATGTATATCAGTGTTAGATATTATAGCTTTGTAGATCATTTTTTAATTTTCTAGCCACTCCTCAATGAAAAAAATAATTTGGCTCTTGATCCCAATACTATTACTTCTCCTATTTTATTCATTTTCGGATAATGAAATCGACGAAAATTATCTGTCAGCAGTTGAGAAAGAAATTCGCAATAGGCATAAATTTTTAGCCTTCAATGAGGCCTCTCCCTTTAGTCAGTTTGATGTCGTTTACCAAAAGCCCAGCTACTATCCCATTGACAAAAAATATAAAGTCAATGCCTCAGTAGAAAGAATCAAAGAACGTCAAATCATATTTTTAAATACAAGCAATGGTAAGTCGGAGCGATTTCAAAAATTTGCTTGGTTAAAATTCTCATTAGATGGTCGATTATTTAGATTACTAGTTCTTAAACCTATAGAATTTGGCACCGATAAAACCCTATTCTGCGGCTTTGCAGATGATACTAGTGGCGAGGGAAGTTATGGAGGTGGGCGCTATTTAGATATCACCATTGGAAAATCTAATAAAACAAGTCTTGACTTCAATTTAGCCTACAATCCCTATTGCGCCTACGTTAATCAATATACATGCCCGCTTCCGCCATCCGAAAACATTCTTCCAATAGCCATAGAAGCAGGTGAGCGAGCATATAAAATTGAATAGTTAGCCCATTTTAACCAACACTTTATATTTTTGTACTCAGCTTCCAAAAGAGCCCTACATATGAAGATTTCACACAACTGGCTAACTCATTTTATTGAACTTCCTGAACCTCCAAAAATTATTTCGGAAATCCTAACGCAAACGGGTCTAGAAGTTGAGGCCGTCTCAAAAATTGAAAAAATAAAAGGAGGACTTAGTGGCCTAATTATAGGTGAGATCATGAGTTGTTCTCCGCATCCCAATGCAGATAAATTAAAATTGACTCAAGTAGATGTTGGATCAAATGACCTGCTTGATATCGTATGCGGTGCCCCCAATGTAAGCACAGGACAAAAAGTTGTGGTTGCTCCTATCAACTGTTGGATATATCCGACGAAAAGAGAACCCTTTCAAATAAAAAAAGCTAAAATCCGCGGCGAAATATCCCAGGGAATGATTTGCGCCGAAGATGAAATTGGCTTAGGATTAAGTCATGAGGGTATTATGATTTTGACAACTAATTATGCCAATGGCACCCCGCTCAATCAACTATACAAAAATGAGGAAGATGTTATTTATGAAATTGGGCTCACCCCCAACAGAGGAGACGCAACTTCTCATTTAGGAACGGCAAGAGATCTCAAAGCTTATTTCAATAGAAGCTTATCCCTCCCTGTGCTCAAAGATTTTGATCTCAGTCATCCGAAAAATCCAATAAAAGTGACCGTTGAAGATCATAGGGGTGCTCTTAGGTATTCTGGAGTGACACTGAGAGATATTAAGGTTTCATCATCACCAGACTGGCTCAAATGGAAGCTCAAGGCTATTGATTTAGAGCCTATCAACAACATAGTCGATATCACTAATTATGTCCTGCACAGCCTTGGACAGCCTATGCACGCTTTTGATGCCAAAGAGGTAGGAAGTTCAATTATCGTAAAGCGTTTGCCAACGGATACGCCTTTCATCACCCTAGAAGGTAAGCAAAGAAAACTCAGCAATCAAGACTTAATGATATGTAATACCGAGGGCGGCATGTGCCTTGCCGGGGTGTTTGGTGGTGAAAAATCTGGAGTGAATAATGAAACAACGGATATATTCTTGGAAAGCGCCTGCTTTTCTCCTGAATATGTAAGAAGTACCGCACAACGCCATGGATTAAATACAGATGCTTCATTTAGATTTGAGCGTGGTACAGATCCAGAAATGACTGTTTTTGCGCTAAAATATGCAACACAGTTAATTCTTGAAATTGCAGGTGGTTACATCGCATCTGACTTTATAGACTTATACCCGCATCCAATAGCTACCAAGGCCATCCCTACTGCCTTTCAAACCTTCGATAGACTTATAGGAGAAAAATTAGCCAAAACCCGCATTATCAACATCTTGAATAGCTTAGACATCAAGACCACACATGTTAATAAAAATACATTTAATGCTCATGTTCCTCCTTATCGAAGTGAGGTAACCCGTGAAGCAGATTTAGTTGAGGAAGTCTTACGTATTTACGGAATCAATAACATTGCTTTCGATGACCATTTCTCCACGGAATACCTCGCTGAATTTAATGAGATAGAGCCCCATAAATGGCAAGAAAAAATATCGCATTTCTTATCAGGTAAAGGTTACCAAGAAATTTTGACAAATTCCTTGACCAACAAGAAATATGAGGATGATTTAAAACTGGCTAAAAATAAAATTGTTAAAATCTTAAATCGATCCAGTGAGGATCTTGGGATACTTAAACCTACCCCTTTATATACGGCATTAGAATCTGTACGTTTTAATCTCAATAGGAAACAAGAAAGTCTTAAATTCTATGAGTTTAGTAAAACCTACACTCGTGAAAATGGTCAATCGATTGAAAAAAATAATCTGTGCTTATTTCGAATAGGAAATAAACAAGAAGCATCATGGATGAATGAAACTACTCCTGTTACTTTTCATAACCTTTCTGGAGACATTGAAGATTTAATTGAAAAAAGTGGTAATGGTTCACCGAAATTGATCCCAACAAAGTCTACCGTTTTCGAATATGGCATAGATCTTTATCATCAGGAAAAGCTCATTGGTCAAATTGGGAAAATTAGCCCGAAGATCACCCAATATTTTGACATTAAAAGTACAGTTTTTTATGGTGAAATTGATTGGAATCATCTGGTAAAAAAAGCTCAAAATACCATCTCATTTCAAAAAATATCAAAATTCCCCGAGGTCCGTAGAGATCTCTCCTTAGTCATCAAAAAGACTGTGAGTTATGATGAGATTAAACAAATCGCTCAGTCCACTGAAAAGAAGTTGTTGTCTAAAATAAATGTTTTCAGCGTTTATGAAGGTGATAAAATTGGAAATGAAAACAAAGCCTATGCTATCGCTTTTTATCTTCAAGATCAAGAAAAAACCTTAAATGATAGGCAAATTGAGAAAATAATGAGTAAACTTATATATCGATTTGAAAATGAGTTGAATGCTGTAATCCGTAAATGACAACTAAATCTCTAAATAGCGAACTAAATAACCTTGAAAGAAGAATAAAACTCATTGTTTCTGAACAAGTAAAGTTGAAAAAAGATGTAGAAATGTATCAAAATGAGAACTTACAGTTGAGAGAAAAAATGAAACTGAAAAATCGTGAATTAAATAATCTTCAAAACAAATTAAAATTGAACAAAATTGCCGATAATGCTATCAAAAATGCAAATTCAGAAGAGCTCAAAGGGTTACTTAATAATTATATATTGGAAATTGATAAATGCATCTTGCATTTAAACGAAGCTTAGAGAAATATAATGTCAGAACTCTCAATAAAATTAAGAATTGGAAATAGAGAATACCCCATGCGCATAAGAGCTGAAGATGAAGAACGAATCAGACTTGCAGGAAAAATATTAAATGAAAAAGGACAAACCTACAAAGAAAAATTTGGCATTGATGATCAGCAAGACTTATTGGCTATGGTTGCCTTTGACTGCCAAAATGAAAAGATGAAACATGATGAAGGGAAAAATGAGGGAGACTCTTCAACTTTCGAAAAAATAAAAAGCTTAAATCAATTAATATCAAATGAATTATAATAAAAAAACCTACATACCTGATATAATCTCATCTCCAAATTCTGAACATTTCAAAAGGTGTGCTCCCTCCATTAATCTTTCAAAATCATAAGTTACTCGCTTTTTTGCAATTGCATTCTCAAGTCCTTTGTAAATAAGATCCGCAGCTTCTGTCCAACCTAAATGCTCTAGCATCATAGCTCCAGATAAAATGACCGATCCTGGGTTAACTTTATCTTGTCCAGCATATTTTGGAGCAGTTCCGTGCGTCGCTTCAAAAATAGCATGACCCGTATCGTAATTAATATTTGCCCCAGGTGCAATGCCAATACCTCCCACAATCGCGGCCAAAGCATCAGATATGTAATCTCCATTTAAGTTCAATGTGGCAATGACATCATAATCCGCGGGCCTTGTTAAAATCTGCTGTAAAAAAGCATCCGCAATGACGTCTTTAACAATTACTTTATGGCCATCTTTTTCAAACACTTTCCAAGGACCTCCATCTAAATCAACCGCACTATAATCTGTCTTGGCTAATTCGTAACCCCAATCTCTGAATGACCCTTCTGTATACTTCATAATGTTACCTTTGTGTACCAAAGTAACAGAATTTCGTTTATGGGTAATGGCATACTCAAAAGCAGCTCTTACCAAACGTTCAGTACCCTCTTTAGAAACCGGCTTGATTCCGAAGCTTGCAGTACGAGGAAATCTCACCTTCTCAAACCGATTAGGGAAAGTTTCAGATAGTATTTTTCCAAATTTTTCGGCATCATCCGTACTGTACTGAAACTCAATTCCTGCATAAATATCTTCCGTATTTTCCCGATAAATCACCATATCTGTTGTACTAGGATTTTTTACCGGAGAGGGAGTGCCTTTAAACCATCTTACTGGACGTAAGCAAGCATAAAGATCTAACTCTTGCCTAAGTGCTACATTTAGAGATCTAATACCTCCACCTACTGGCGTAGTTAGTGGCCCTTTGATCCCCACCAAGTATTCTCTAAATATTTTGAGGGTTTCTACTGGTAACCATTCTCCTGTTTTATTATAAGCTTTTTCCCCCGCTAACACTTCCAGCCATTCTATTTTTTTTATCCCATTATAGGCTTTTTTAACTGCAGCATCAAAGACTTTTTTAGAAGCCGACCAAATATCAATACCCGTACCATCCCCTTCAATAAATGGGATTATTGGGTTGTTCGGAACATTTAATTTGCCTGTATTTAAGGTTATTTTTTCTGGCATTTGTTTTAAAAAATTTATATGATTAATTAATAACTTTCTTTTTTATTATTGGGGAAATCTCCTGATTTAACATCATTAATATAATGCCCTACTGCTTCAGTAATTAAGCCATTTAGGTCCGCATAGCTTCTCAAAAATCTAGGCTTAAAATCCTGAGTAATTCCCAGCATATCATGAACCACCAAAACTTGGCCATCTACGTGTGACCCTGCGCCTATCCCAATCAACGGAATGTGTAAATGATCGGCTACTTGTTTACCTAATAAGGCAGGTATTTTTTCCAAAACAATGGAAAAACATCCCAATTCTTGCAGTAATAATGCATCATTTAACAATTTTTTTGCCTCATCACTCTCTTTGGCCCTCACTGCATAAGTACCGAATTTATATATAGACTGTGGAGTCAATCCCAAATGGCCCATCACAGGTATGCCAGCATTAACGACCCGTTCTATACTTTCTTTTATTTCTATTCCACCCTCCATCTTTACAGCATGGGCTCCAGATTCCTTCATGATTCTTATAGACGATCTCAAAGCTTCAGATGAGTTACCTTGATAATTTCCAAAAGGAACGTCTACAACCACTAAGGCACGGTCTACTGCCTTAACTACAGCTTGCGCATGCCATACCATATGATCAAGGGTAATAGGTAAGGTTGTCTCATTACCTGCCATAACGTTGGAAGCAGAATCTCCCACCAACAATATATCAATTCCCGCTCTATCAAGAATCTTAGCCATTGAAAAATCGTATGCCGTGAGCATTGAAATTTTTTCACCAATCGCTTTCATCTCTCGAAGCTTCTGTGTGGTTATTTTCTTAAAGATTTGTTTGGATATGCTCATTAGTAAAACAGACCATAAAAGTAAAAAAAAATAGTGAATTAGTAATTAAGACCTCCATTTTATATTGCAACCCATACTCGGCAACTGAATCAAGGGCTGTGGTCGGCCTAAATTAAGAAGCTCCAATGACGAGATCAAGTCTTTTCCCGTAACTTTAATGTCATTTCCAGGCCTTGAAGCATCAAATCTTCCTCTATAAACCAAATTATCATGACGATCAAATAAATAAAAATCAGGAGTACAAGCAGCCTCATAAGCTTTAGCTACTTCCTGCATCTCATCATACAAATACGGAAATTTAAATCCAAGATTCAAAGCAAAATATTCCATTTTAATGGGATCATCGTCGGGATAAGCAACTATATCATTACTCGAGATGGCCACTACCCCAATGCCCAGCTCCAAGTACTTGTTCCCAACCGCTACCAAGGCATCTTGAATATGCAAAACGTAAGGGCAATGATTACAAATGAACATAACCAACATACCCTTGGGACCTTTTAGCGATCCATAGGATTTCGTCTGTTTACTTAAAGTATCAAATAGATTAAATTTTGGAGCTTTAGCACCCAGAGACAACATATTGGAAGACGTTAAAGACATAGTCGTAGTTTAGTCAATGAAAATGATTTTTAAGTGATCAATACAAATATAGTTTCATTAAATTTATATTCTAATAGATGACAATAGCCCTACTTTAACTCACTTCTGATAGAATTACAGGGCCCTATAAGCAGTTAAGCTTTGAACAGATTCTTAATAATATATCGATAGCAATAATCAATTGATCAAAAAATTTATTTTTTTTCTAGGTCAAATGAAAAAGTATCTCTGCTCTGACTGTAAAAATGAAACAAAAAATGAACAATTATTAAACCTGATATATCCAAAATGGTAACTTTAGTATCTAAATTTACAAACAGATGAAAAATACGACCTCAACAATCGCATTCCTATTCTTTCTTACATCTTGTATTGAAACCAGTCCAAGTAGTGGTAAACGGATAATAAGTAACCAAAATAATAACCCAGTAACTTCTTTCGAAGTTGATAAAGAGTTAGAAAACAAAGCATTATCAAAAACCGATAGAGCAAGTGCTGAACGGGTCTTATTGAAAGCGGAAAAAGCCTTTAATGAAAATCCCGAGAATGAATTTAATATTATTAACTACGGAATAAAATTAGCAAACCTTGGGAGGTTTAAAGAAGCCATTAGCCTCTACGATGAGGGTCTGACAAAGTTTCCTGAATCACATAAAATAAGAAGATATATTGGGCAGCAGTATCTAACGACGCGCCAATTTGATAAGGCAATCTCATCCCTCTCCGAGGCCATAACCTATGCAAATGACTCGCCACCAATCATCGAAACTGAAAATTCTTATTTAAAGTATAATAGAAAAACCATATATAATGTTAAATTCAATATTTGGTATTATTTGGGTTTGAGCTATTATATGAAAGGAAATTATGATAAGGCAATATCCAGTTTTAGAAAATGTGAAAAATATACCAATAATAATGATCTTAAAGTCGTTATTACCAATTGGCTCTATAACGCATTTGCAAAAATTGGTAATCTCGACTTGGCAGAAGCCGAAATCATGTCCATTCCTACCAACATGCGTTTAGTCGAAATCAAAAGTCGAAAATATCATGACTTAATTATGCTATACAGAGGCCTGGTGACCCCAAGTATATTAACCAAGCGAAATGGCATTGATGCAGATGTTGGTTATGGTATTGGCAACTATTATTTAATTAATGGAAAAGTTGAAAATGCGATCAGTGCTTTTAATAGAGTCATTAGTACTGAACAACAGGAAAGGATTGGTTACATAGCTATTGAAGCAGAGTTAGCTGTACTATTAGGAAGTCAAATATCAGATTCTTGATGTGGTATTAAGCCATTGATCTCCTTGCGTATTTTGACCAATTCTGAAGGAAAGTCTGTTATGATACCATCTACGCCCATATTCAACATTTTAATCATATCTTTTCGATTATTTACTGAATAAGTAAATACCTTAAAACCTCTTGAATGCATTCTGAATATTCTTCTTGGAGAAAGCGTCGTGAATTCTGGATTCAAGGTTTTTAAATTCTCCTTTGAATCCCCATGACCCAACCTAAGTTTAGTTTCTATATAAAATGCCAATAGAGGTGTTGAATCTTCTCCAATCAACATTTTATTGGTTTGAATCCGATCATCATAAATCTGAGCTTCTTCCAAATATTTATCCTCATAAGACTGAAGTAATACCCAATCAAACCCATTCTTTTCCAATCTAATAACATCAACTAACTTATCTGAAAAATCATGATAATGAGGATGATCCATATGCTTAATTTCAATAAGCACTTGGCAACGACCATCAACAAGGTCTAAGACTTCTTTAAGTGTTGGTATTTTTTGATCTGAAAACTCAGAGGAGAACCAAGACCCTGCGTCTAATTGCTTTAATTGCTCAAGGGTATAGTCATGGACATTCCCAGTACCATTGGTCGTCCGATCTAAAAACTGATCATGAAAGACAATAATTTCCTCATCTTTAGTTTGTCTTACATCTAACTCTATAATATCAACACCAATATCTAAAGCTGCTTGAAATGACGCCAACGTATTTTCGGGCGCAATTCCAGCGGCGCCTTTGTGCGCAATAATTTTAAAATCTTTTTGTTGAATAGTTTCTATTTCATCACTTGTTAACAGATTCCTATAAAGCCAAGGCTCCATGATTGTTATACCTGCAAATAATAACAATAATGGCGAACTGTATAATAAAAATTTACTTGTCATGACTCATTCAATTGTTGAAGCTTAAAAATACAAATAATTTGACAAATTAATTCTTCTCGATTTGTATACCTAAAGTCGTTAATTGTTCTTCATCAAGCAATGAGGGAGAATCGATCATCACATCTCTTCCTGAACTATTTTTAGGAAATGCAATAAAATCCCTAATACTCTCTACTCCTCCGAATAAACAACACAATCTATCTAAACCAAAAGCAATTCCTCCATGAGGAGGTGCTCCGTACTCAAAGGCACCTAAAAGAAAACTAAATTGTGCTTCTGCTTCTTCTTTTGTGAATCCCAAAACATCAAACATTTTGGACTGCAGCGCCCTTTTGTGAATTCTAATAGAACCTCCTCCTATCTCTACACCATTAATGATCATATCATAAGCTGATGCTTTGATCGACTCTGGATCCTTATCTACTTGACCCATATATTCACTCTTTGGGGATGTGAAAGGATGGTGCATTGCATGATAGCGTTGAGTCTCCTCATCCCATTCAAATAACGGAAAATCAATGACCCAAGCGGGACAAATCTTATCATTGTTTCTAAGTCCTAATCGATCCCCCATTTCAAGTCGCAAATCATTCAATGCTTTACGGGTCTGATCTTTTTTACCCGCCAAAATAAGGATTAAATCTCCGGGTTTTGCCTTAAAACATTCTGCCCAAGTTCTTAGGGTGTCTTGATCAAAAAATTTATCTACTGAAGATTTGAACGAACCATCCAAATTGCACTTTACATAAATCAACGCCGTCGCACCAACTTGTGGTTTTCGAACAAAGTTAACCAACTCGTCTAGCTGTTTTCGTGAATAAGTACTGCAATCTATTGCATTGATACCCACAACCAATTCCGCCTCATTAAAAAGGGGAAAAACTGAAGAACCAATGACTTCATTAAGTTCAACAAAACACATATCGAACCTTAGATCCGGTTTATCTGAACCATAATATTTTAGGGCATCTGCATATGTTAATCTTGGAAATTTTTTTAAATCAATTTGCTTTATCTCTTTAAATAAAAAGGTTACCAGTCCCTCAAACATTTCTAAAACATCCTCCTGCTCTACAAAAGACATTTCACAGTCAATCTGTGTAAATTCAGGCTGTCTATCCGCTCTCAAGTCTTCATCCCTAAAACACTTAACAATCTGGTAATACCTATCTAACCCCGATACCATTAGCAACTGTTTGAAAGTTTGTGGAGATTGTGGCAAGGCATAAAATTGTCCAGGATTCATTCTTGAGGGAACGATGAAATCTCGTGCCCCCTCCGGAGTAGATTTAATCAAATAAGGTGTCTCTACCTCAATAAAATTGTGATTATCAAGATAAGTTCTGATTTTACGACTAATTTGATGTCTAAGTTCCAAATTCTTTCTAACTGGCGTTCTTCGAAGATCAAGATACCTATATTTCATCCTTAATTCATCTCCTCCATCGGTTTCATCTTCAATCAAAAAGGGGGGTAATGCTGCCTCATTTAAGATTTCTAAGTGATGCACCTGTATTTCAATATCACCGGTGGGCAACTTAGGATTTTTTGATAATCTCTCGATCACCATTCCTTTTACTCTGATTACATATTCTCTGCCTAAAGTACGTACCAAATTCATCAATACTACGGATGTAGATCCTTCTTCAAAAATCAATTGAGTCATTCCGTACCGATCTCTAAGATCAATCCAAGCCCTACCCCCCTTGTCTCTAATTCTTTGTACCCAACCACAGATAATCACTTCTTGACCCAAATGAGCCTCTCTTAATTCTCCACAATTATTCGTCCTGAGCATAGCTATTAACCACTTTAAAGGGTAGAAACTGTATTTCTAAGTATAAATTTATTTAAAAACTTATTGATCACTTTGGGGACTTGTTTTCAAAAGGGATCAAAAAAAACCGAAACTCTCAAGATTAATCTTTAAGCTTGACTTTAGTTGCCGTTGGGCCTTTGGGGCCCATTTCTATTTCAAAAGTAACCGCATTGTTGTCTTTAATTGGGTCAATTGTATTATTGATGTGTACAAAAATACTATTCTGATTGGCAACATCTCTGATAAATCCATAACCCTTAGAATCATTAAAAAAGGTTACAATTCCATTTCTTATTAAATCTTCCGGCTCAGGGGCCTCGTCTTTGGGCACACTAATTGAAATGCTTTCAGCAACTACTTCTTGATCTTGAAAAGAAGGATCCGGTGGTGTTTCAGAAATGTTTCCAAATTCATCCACATAGGCAATCATATCCTCTAAATCACCTGACTTATCAGATTCCTTTCGGGCCGCTTTTTTTTCCTCTTTGAGCTTTCTTTTCTTTTCTTTTTTATTCCTTATTTCTTTTTTATTAAATGTTTCTTGTGATCTAGCCATATATATTAGTCTATAATTATAGAAACAATGACTAATGTCATTATATCTCAACACGTAAAGGTACTTTATGTAATTTAAAAGAACATTATTAAACTAAAAAAGTCTGGAAAATGAATTAGAATTTACGATAAAAGTGCTTTAGCCATGGTTTCCCCAATATCAGCGGGCGAATTAGCTACGAAAATGCTACACTCTCTTAAGATTCTCATCTTTGCCTCAGCGGTATCGTCTGCACCTCCAATTATTGCCCCAGCATGTCCCATTCTTTTACCTTTAGGAGCCGTTTGACCCGCGATAAAACCGACTACTGGCTTTGGATTATTCTGTCCTTTAATCCATTCCGCTGCATCAGCCTCGTACTGGCCTCCAATTTCACCAATCATAACAATTACTTCTGTTTCAGGATCAGACATTAATAGTTCAACAGCCTCTTTGGTAGAAGTTCCTATAATAGGATCACCACCAATTCCAATCGCAGTCGAAATTCCATAGCCTGCTTTAACTACTTGATCTGCTGCTTCGTAAGTCAGGGTTCCTGATTTTGAAACAATTCCTACATTCCCCTTCTTAAAAATAAAACCAGGCATGATACCTACCTTAGCTTCATCTGGAGTGATTACCCCTGGACAATTTGGACCTATCAATATGGCTCCCTTTGATTTGGCATAAGGTTTAGCCATAATCATATCTTTCACGGGGATACCCTCGGTAATGGTAATTATAATCTTAATCCCGGCATCCGCTGCTTCCATAATTGCGTCTGCAGCAAAGGCTGGGGGGACAAAAATGATGGTCGTATCTGCTTCAACCTTGTCAACGGCATCCTGGACCGTATTAAATACCGGAAGTCCAAGATGTACTTGACCACCTTTACCTGGAGTAACACCTCCCAAAATAGGTGATCCATATTCTATCATTTGAGAAGCATGGAAGGAGCCTTCTGTACCTGTAAAACCTTGTACAATTATTTTTGATAATTTATTTACTAAAACGCTCATGATTTGTTTTAAATTCACGCAAAAGTAGTCTAAATGAGTCCAAACTCAAATGATATCAAATAAGATCTTTTCTGAACCCGCTAGCCGCCAGATAATCTATTTTTTAAAAGATGATGATCTATAAATTCTCTTACCGCTCCAGCCCCTCCATTTTTTTTCATAACCTGCTGTACTATTTTAATTACTTCTTCACTTGAATCAGCAGGACAAGCAGCACACCCTACCACTTTCATCACCTCTAAATCATTGATGTCATCACCCATATAGGCAACCTCATTTCGACTTAAACCCAACTCACTAAGCCATTGATCCATAACCTCTAATTTAGACTTTTGCCCCACATAGACATATTTCAAGCCTAACATATCGGCTCGGTCATCAATCATTTTTCTTGAATAACTATGGCTGATGACGCCTACCTCTATTCCCTCGTAAATAGCCTTTTTAATCCCAATACCATCTTTTACATTGAATTTTTTAAACTGCTTACCTTCATCCGATAGATATATACCCCCATCAGTAAGCGTACCGTCTACGTCTAGAATTAAAAATTTTATACCTTCCATTACGATATTATTGCTTTCCTAATTTTAACAACTTTTTGCAAAAGACTCCTCAATTGATCTAGAGGTAGCATAGATTTTCCATCACTCAAAGCCTGACCAGGATTTGGATGAGTTTCTATAAATAAGCCATCCACCCCCGTAGCAATAGCAGATAAAGCCACCGAAGCGATCATTTCAGGATCTCCTCCACTGATGCCATCTTTTTGATTAGGTTGTTGCAATGAGTGTGTACAATCCATTACCACTGGCACACCATGTTTTTTGAGCTTAGGGACCGCTGTTACATCTACGACTAAGTTTTCATATCCAAAAGTAAAACCGCGTTCACAAAGCCAAATGTTTTGATTACCTGTGGACTGAACCTTTTCTAAAGGAAATTTCATAGCCTCCGGCGATATAAATTGCCCTTTTTTGATAATTACTCCTTTCCCAGTTTGCCCAGCCGCCAGCAATAACTCCGTCTGCCTACATAAAAAAGCTGGGATTTGCAATATATCTACATAATTAGCCACCAAATCTGGTTCATGACTTTCATGTACATCTGTAATGGTTTTTACACTTAATTCTCGTCCGACTCCTTGCAAAATCTCTAAGCTTTCGTGAAATCCAATCCCTTTAAAACTTTCTATTCGAGTTCTATTTGCCTTTTTGAAAGAAGCTTTAAAAATAAAATCAATGCCCAACTCATCACAAATGGACTTGACTGCCTTTCCTGTAAAAAGCGGGATCTCACTATTTTCAATAATACAAGGACCTGCGATTAAAAATAATTTATTCATTATCTCTACTTTTCTTTCCTAAATAACCACTGTGATGCCTTTTGGCATAATCATCTTTAGTGAAATTAATTTTTTGCATCAAAGTGACAACCAATACATCTCCCAAAACCGTCATGACCGTGGTACTCGTTGTTGGCGTCAAACCTAATGGACAAATTTCTTGGGGATTACCGGTAGCGATGGATACATCTGCTAAATGTCCCAATTCGTTTTCAGGATGCCCAGTGAGCGTAATCAATCTAATCTTTGGGTATAACACTCTGGCCAACGAAACCAATTGAATAATTTCTGCCGTACGTCCAGAATTAGAAATCAATAAAAGAATATCTTGCTCTTGAAGCATTCCTAAATCGCCATGCTGCGCTTCTGCCGGATGCATAAATACAGCAGGCGTTCCTGTTGAACTCAAGGTTGTGGCAATATTATATCCTATTTGACCCGCTTTTCCCATACCGCTCAAAACTACCTTCCCCTTCTGAACATGTACTGCCTGGAAAATCAAATCTATAGCTTGTCCTATGCTGGCATCAACCGGTATATTTTGAATCGCCTTTAGCTCCTTTTTAATTAAAGCCTCAATAACTTCTGTCATATCAATTAAAAAATTTAATCTAATGCAAAGATAAGATAACGGCCCAAAGAAACATTATTTAAAAATTTAAGAACCTCTTAGAATTAATGAAAAAATGAAATTCTACAATTTAATTTACAAGATGAATTAAAAAAGATAATTAAGTATTTGAGCAAAAATTATATTTGTATAGTATTTCATAGGAAAAAGGCCAAAGTGGTACGTTTTTTATTCCAAATGAATCAATATCATTGACCCGAAAGCGAAAGAAACTTTTATTCTTTGGTTTCATTTTCTCGAAATGAATATTGACAAAACGTAATTTGAGTAGTATTTTTAAATAATTTGCAAAATGCCGACCAGAAAAAATTAAAATAATCAAATGCATTAAGTTTATGATTGACTTAAGAAGTGACACCATCACCAAGCCAACACCCGACATGCTCGAGGCCATGTTCAACGCACCTGTGGGTGACGACGTCTTTGAAGATGACCCTTCTGTTAATTTGCTTCAAGATAAAGTTGCAGGGTTGTTTAATATGCCTGCTGCCTTGTTTTGTCCCTCTGGAACCATGACGAATCAAATTGCCATAAGGATCAATACCTCCCCTCAAGATGAAGTTATTTGTGATCAAAATGCACATATATATCTTTATGAAGGTGGGGGAATGATGCTAAACTCTATGGTAT
>NZHT01000001.1 GCA_002691385.1 Flammeovirgaceae bacterium
TACTCTCGTTTTTCGAACAGTCTTTTCTGGCTGTTGCTCATGAAAATTGAGGATAGATTTAAGTTGATTCCATTGATGCTCTGGATCATGGTATTCAATAGATTTTGCAAGTACCTCTTTGGCGCTCAGCAGACCTTGAGCATGAGCAAAGATTAAGCCTATCCAAAAAGTAAAGAAGATGATTAGAGACCTTATAAAACTTTTCATAACCAAATTTAAATGTTATACTATAAGTTATAAAAAATACTTAGTATCTCAATTTATAATATTTTGATAGATTCATTTATTTGTAAATATCTTAAATTACTTTAAAACATTATTTAATAGTCTACATATGAATTACTCGGAGGGAATGTTTAAGGATGACATCTTTAAAGGAAAGATAATAATTGTTACCGGAGGAGGCACCGGATTAGGTAAATCCATGGCCACTTATTTTTCCAAGTTGGGAGCAAGTGTAATGATTTGCAGTCGAAAAATAGAGGTACTAGAAAAGGCAGCGCAGGAAATTCATGAGCTAAGTGGAAATAAGGTGCTACCCCTAGTGTGTGATGTAAGAGATTATGATCAAGTTGAACAAGTAATTAAAACAACCCAAGAAATGTTGGGGCCAATTAACGTTCTTCTAAACAATGCGGCAGGAAACTTTGTGAGTCCTACTGAAAGATTGTCTCATCGAGCTTTTGATACGGTAGTAGATATTGTATTAAAGGGCAGTTATAATTTTACATTATGTATGGGCAAGGAGTGGATAGCGCAGAAAAATACAGGAACCATTTTAAATATTGTGACCACTTATGCGTGGACAGGGTCAGGCTATGTAGTCCCAAGCGCAGCTGCTAAAGCAGGGATTTTGGCCATGACTAGATCTTTAGCAGTGGAATGGGCTAAGTATGGTATCAGAAGCAATGCGATAGCTCCAGGTCCTTTTCCTACTGAGGGAGCATGGAGTCGTTTGATGCCTGGTAAATTAAGAGAGAAGTATGATCCAGCCACCAAGGTACCTGTGGGAAGGGTAGGAGAGCATCAAGAATTGGCCAATTTAGCAGCTTATTTGATTTCAGATTTTTCTGCATATGTCAATGGTGAAGTGGTGACTATCGATGGGGGAGAGTGGCTCAAAGGAGCAGGAGAATTTAATCAATTGGATCAAATTCCAGAGGAGCTTTGGGATGCCATGGAAATGGCTCGGAATAAATCAGCATCTAAACTCAAAATAACTTGGAATTATATCAAAGGGATGTATAAAATCAGAAAATTATGAGCATCTTTTTAAACAAGTTTCATCTTCATTAGAATCTTCATGAGGGCATAATAAATAATACTTATTATCATTGAATACAACCATAGGTTAGGTTTTAGAGACCAATTACTCGTGGTGATTCCTATTTCAATGAAATTAAATAACCAGAACAATGAAAATAGGGCGACAATACCATTTTTTTCGTTGAGTAGTATTTTTTTCCAATTAAAATTAGAGTTTGCAGATTTCCAAATAGCAAAATTGGGCCAAAATGCGGGTCTTGATGAAGCCCAGTCGAGGTAGGTGTCTCCGAATTTATTAATCAAAAATGCTTCTTCTGCAAACATGATGCGTTCATAGTAAATCCAATAAATCAAGATAAAGGAGATCGTAAACCATAAATCTTGTATGAGAAGGCATAGGCCCAACCACATAAAGAAATTTCCTAAATAGAGAGGATGTCTTACAATGGAGTAAATGCCCTTAGTATTTAACACATTGGCCAGTTGTTCTTCTGTATTTCTTCCCGAAGTTAGATCTGCCGTATAACCTACTGTAATCAATCGGATAAATTGACCGAATAAGGCTACGAATAAGCAACTTAAGGCATAATAATGGTGGGTCATAAAGGCATTTGGTCCTTTAAGCTTCAGAATAAAAATGAGCAATGCTAGCGATAATATGATTAAAGGAAGGGTTCCTCTGTGTTTGAATAACAGATTACCTTGTTTATTAAGTTCTTTGGCTAAAGACATATTTTAGATATTAAACTGCTTAAAGTTAATGAGAAAGCATGACAGGAGTTCAAACAATTCTATCAGAAGATTCTTAATCTTCTTGATACAGCAATTCATCATTAGAAAAATCATAAAGCGTTAATCTTCGCAATTCGAAGTAAGCTTTCCAGTAACTTCGAAGTGCTTCCAAATAGCTCCGCTTGGCTTCATCTTTTTCAGTCAGTGCAATATTTAAATTGGTTATATCTATTTTCCCAATTAAGTATTGATTCTGAGAAACATTGTATCTTTCCTGTGCAACTAAATCAGATTTTTCAGAAATTTCTATTTGTGATTTCAACACTTCAAATCGGGCGACAAGTGTGGTTATTTCTTGAAGAAAACTTCGCTGATCTTGAGTGATTACATAAGATTCTAATTTTTTATTGGCCAAGGCAGTTTTCAAACTGGCTTTATTTCGGCCCCAATCTATTATGGGGATATTGAACTGAATGTTTAGTCTTTGCTGATTATTAGGCTCTTCAAAAGAATTTACGAAATTTTGGCCAGTTCCTGTCATGCCATAAGAGGCTGTCATGTCCAGTCGGTAGCGATTGTTTTTGGCTTTAGCGATTTGTTTATCTGCTTCCAATTGTCTTCGTTCAAATGCTATAAAATCAGATCTATTGGCAGATGCATAATTGATAGCTTCATCTATGTTAACTTTTAAATCAGGAATTTGGTTGGGAATGATTAGAGAGAAGGATTCATCGAGACCTATAAAAGTTTTAATCTCCAATTCAGAGGATTGTAAATCCAATTTGGCCTGTGCCAATTGCTGCTTAGACCGGAGGAGTTGAAGCTCTACTTGTAAAAGTTTGTCTCTTGAGGTTGTTCCAATATTATATCTGCCTTTTTCTATGTTATAAATTGTATCATTTCTGACAAGATTAAAACTAGCAATATCATATCCAATTTGTGCATCTAGATAATCAAAAAAAAGTTCCACGGTTAAACTGGATATATATTCCATTTCTTCTACATAGGAACGTTTAGATTCTTCATATCTCAGGGGTTCAGTCATTTTATCCCATTTCAACTGGTTGAATCCGATGATGGGTTGATCAATCCTAATATTGATTAATGTACTGTTCCAGGAGCTAAAATTTTGTGGAATATTTTTCCATCGGTAAACATCAGAATTGATAGAAACCTGTCCTCCTGAAATAGCTAGTGGTTGTTGAAGGCTTAGATTAGCAGAAGTAAAAGTTTGTTCTTGCTCTTGGAACTCTATGGTACCATCGTCCAAGCGATTTTGGTTAAAGTCTCTATTATAACCAGGAGAATTACCTTGTAGTCTGAGTTGAGGATTATAATTGGATTGATAATATTTATATTGCCAATATCTATTTTCTTTCCTAGTTTCGGCTTCTTTGGATCGGGTAGATTGTATTTTTACTTTCTCAATGAGGTCCTCGAGTGAGTAGTTTATTTGTCCGTAGGATGATAGCCATCCAAAAGTAATCCATAATGTGACTAGATATTTATTCATATCTCAACGAAGTTATAGGGTTTTGCTTGGCTGCCTTTCTTGCAGGGGCAATACCGAAAATTAAACCAATCAATGTAGCAACACCAAAAGATATTACAATGGATCCAAAAGATATTATTGTGGGAATTTCAGCAAAGGTACTGACACCATAGGCCATCAAAACACCTATAAAAATGCCAATAATGCCTCCCGTAGCACTGATCATGATGGCTTCAAACATAAATTGAAAAACGATATCTTTCTTTTTTGCTCCAATAGACAGTCTTAGTCCGATCTCTTTAATTCGTTCCAATACGGAAGCTAGCATTATATTCATGATACCTATACCACCGACGAGGAGAGAGATTCCAGCTATAGCTCCTAAAACATAATTAAAAATATCATTGGTGCGTTGTTGTTGCTTTAGTAATAACTCGGGAATTTCGATCTCATAATCCACGACATCAAAATGTTTTCGTGCGAGCATTCGTGCTATGATATCGGCAGTAGCTGATAATTTTTCTGTTTCTGCTACTTGCAATACCAAACGATCCAACTGATGGTAATTGTTTGTGGCAATCTCATCATCATCTCCTTTTTCAATAATTGCTTTAGTGATGAGATCTCTGTTTTCATATCTGATCAATACGGTCTTAAGAGGTACATATACATCCATATTATAATCTCGTATGCCCAATCGCTTAATACTATTTTTAGAAATAATCCTTTGCTCGAGAACTCCTATTACGGTAAGCCACTGGTTGCCACATTTTATTTTTTTTCCTATTGGGTTTTCTGAAGGGAAAAATTTAGCTTTTATAGACTTGCCAATGATGCAGACGGGCATCCCATTAATTAAATTTTGGTCGTTGAACATAGTGCCTTCCTCAAGTTCAAAATTAAAGAGTTTGAAATAGGGGGGGGTAACACCTACGAGTTTAGCAGATCTTCGAATTCCGTTATTCATGATGTAGGTATCCTTTACAATTTCTGGACTAATGGCTTGAATCCCAGGTAGTATTTGAGCAATAGAATTTTTGTCCCTTAATGTGAGTCCAGGAGAGTACTTTTTTTTTTCTTTACTGAAAGGGTCATTTTCAGAAATTTGTTCCTCTATTTGTGCAATAATAGGTTTGATCACAATATTGTTTAAACCTACCAATTTTATTTGATCAATAATCTCTTTTTGAGCGCCATTACCAATAGCAAGCATTGCAATTACTGCTGCTACTCCAAAAATAATTCCTAAGCCCGTTAATATAGATCTTACACGGTTGGAAAGAACAGCTTCAAAGGCAATAGTGAGATTGGCTATCATGCGTTCTTTTTCCGGAAAATCGTTTTTTATAGGAGGCTTCATTATAAAAAAAAATAATTATGATTTTGAATCTAGCTGTTTAGAAACTTTTGATGTTAACACAGATAATCGAATGATATCTTGATTTTCCGCTTCTTTAACTTTACTTAAATAGACTTCATCTCCTAAGGTTAGACCTTCAATTATGATGGCTTCATCGCTATTTGTATCTCCAATGATTACTTCCTTTTTTATTATTTTAATACCTTGTTTTTGGTAAACGTATGTTATTGAGTCTTGATAATTGTAAAGACATTCAAGAGGTATAAATAAGGCATCTTGATGTATTTTCGTGATGATTTTGTTAGAGGTGGTCATGGATGGCTTGATTAATTCATCTGTAGATAATAGTTCAATGCTCACTTTAAATACTTTGGCATCAGAGTTAGGTTTTTGTTCTCCAACATTGGCTACTCTGATTACTTTTCCTTGAATGCTTTTTTCGGGGAAAGCATCTAAACCTATTTCAACTAGTTGATTTTTTTTAATTTTTCGTATATCTACTTCATTTACGTAGGTTTGAGATAACATCACAGACAAGTCTGGAAGTGTAGCAACTGTTGGATTCCAGGCGCTAATTTGCATACCAGGTTTTACTGTGCCTTCAAAATCTTTATAATAAATTAGCATCCCATCTTCAGGGGCATAAATCATAAATTTTTGTGTCAATTCTTTTAATCCTTTAAGTTCTAGGCCTTGCTTTTTCAGTGAGGCCGTCACTTCGGTCATTTTAGCAATATTTTGCTTTTGCTTAATGAAATAGTTTTCTTTCGCTTGCTGATATGCTCTGGTTGCTTTTTCGACCTCAATTTTTGCTTTCTTGATCGTGGCAGGAGGTTCAAATTGGGATTGTTCTAAGGTCATTTCACGCTCCTCTATTTCATAGGATAGATTGATAAGGTCATCTCTAGACTGGCGCATTTGAAGGGTAGTATCTAGTTGGGTCTGAACGAATTGTGATTGAATTTTGTCATACTCAATTTGATATTCACTCAGCTTGTTAGTGAGTTCTGATGCATCCAATCGAGCGACATAATCACCCTTTTTTACATAGGTTCCTTCCTCAATCATATCTTGAATTGTGACTTGCCAGATACGATGGGCTCTTAAGCCTTTAGGCCCTTGGATTTCTACTGAATACTTCGCTTCCAATTCTCCTGTTGTAATAACATCAACAATAAAGACACCTTTTTTAACTTCTACGAGTATATTGTCACTGTTTTTTGAGGGCCTGCTGAGTAAGAAAAGGCCAGATACAATTAAAATTGAAATGATAATACTAATACGGATATTTTTTTTATTCATTTTTGGATATTTAATTCATATTTCGAAAAGATTAAATTTATATTTCTAATAAATTAATTCAAGCCATTTATCCAGAAAGACCTTAATTTATTTTCTTGCGGATCAGATTCATTTGAAATTATTAATTCATTGGGATATTTGTATTGATAAGTTTCTGCCTTCGCCTTTCTTTTTATGATTTTAGTTTTACCTTTTATTTCTCGAATCAATTCGATCTTAACTTTTGAGCCATCAATTGTATTTTCTTGAAAATCTAAAAGCAGATTTCTCCAAGTGCTAAGGTTCAGTTCGTTACCATTTAGTTTATAAAAAACATCGTTTTCTTTAAAACCAATTTGAGTTCCAAAAGCATCAAGGTGATCGGTATCCAAAGCAATGATTTGATTGTTTTCGTTTAAACCCAATTTGAAATTGCCCCAATAGGCTAATCTCTTTTCACCACCTTCGCGTACTGATATTCCCGCGTAGGAGAGGTATTTTTCTACAGGCAAAGGTTCATTACCTTGAACATAACGACTGAAAAATGCACCAACTTCTGGATAAGTCATTGTGGTGATGACATCGATGAATTCGCTATCTTTAAAGGCATTTTCTTTGCCATATTTTTGAGATAATTGTTTGAGAAGACCAATTAAATTTAATTTACCTTCAGAATACTTGATTAGGGCTAGGTCTAAGCACATTCCTATCAAGGCACCCTTTTCATAGACATTTCTATACATATCCTTAAACTCAGGATCAAGGATCTTTTGACTCATTTGAGTAAATGAAACCAGAGGATAGGCTGAGGCATTTGTGATTTTTTCTGCAATCTCTTTTAAAAAGGTTTCACTATCATAGAGCCCTTGCTGCACTTGCATATTTATAGAATTATATTCGGTCACCCCCTCATAAAGCCATAGGTGCTGTGACATCTCAGGATTGATATAATTAAAATTATGGATTTGTTCAGAATGAATACCTAGTGGGGTAATGATATGAAAAAATTCGTGTGCAGCTACGTCTCTTACAAATTGTGGTAATTGATCAGCCACTGATTCCGGGAGCGTATAAAAAGAGGAGTAAGAATGCTCCAATGCACCCATGCCTTTTGATAAACTTTGGTAGTCCATGAGGTATATAAGATAGGCATATTTTTTTACCGGCAAGATTCCTCCAAGATAATTACTTTGTGCTACTATTAAGTCTTCAATATTCCCCATGATTTCGTGTGCACTTACGACTTTTTGTGGTGAAAATACTGAAATGAGAATCTCAGCACCTGCTATATTTTTGGTTAATGTATCAGGTTGATTGTACATAATAGGACCATCTACTAAAAAATGATAATTTGCAGCGAAATATAGATCAAGTGTATCGTTTAGGATGTTCTTTTCCAATGCGGTAGCACCAAAAGTATCTTTTGAATGGAGGATACGGAGTTCAAAGGGAATATTTTTATAGCCATCAATGTATCCAATGATGCCAAAATTGTTGAGTACAAAAACATTTCTTTCGGCTTCAAAACTAGTACCGCCAGGCTCAAAAATAAAATTTTCATCATAGCCTTTCATGCGGTCAAAAGTATCATCAATCCAATATTCAACACGACTAGGCTTCCCTAAAATGAGCCACTTATTCACTGAAATTTTAGATATTGCAAGTGGATCACCTAGGTGATTAAAAGCATCAAATTTATGTATAAATCTCCCAAAATCTGAAATTCGGTAAGTTCCAGGTACAATCTTTGGCAAATGAAATTCTACCGTATCCTCTTGTATGTCAGGTAAGTTAATCACTACTTTCAACCGATCTTTTTTCGAATCGGTGAGATTTAGATTGATTCGGTAAGAATCTTGGGCTACAGTATAGAAAATTTGAATCGAGGCGAATACAAAGAAAATTATTTTCATATCAAAAAAACAAAGGTCTAATGTAGTTTAGATTGACCATTTAGCTTTTGTTTTGATCAAAAAATTTATGAATGGTAAGTTAAACTACGTTAAAATTGACGGTAAACTTAATTATGTCTCTTTTCTTTTGCGTTCATGCTCTGTCAAATAGATTTTTCTTAATCTTATTGACTTAGGAGTAACTTCTACATATTCATCTTTTTGAATGTATTCTAAAGCTTCCTCTAGACTCAATTTTTTGGGAGGTGGTAACTTGACATTTGTATCTGTACCTGAGGTACGCATATTGGTCAATTTTTTCCCTTTTTGGACATTCACGACTAGGTCATTGCTTCTACTGTGTTCACCGATGACTTGACCCATATAAAGATCTACACCTGGATCTATAAAAAAAGAACCACGATCTAATAATTTATCTAATGCAAAGGGCGTTGCGGGTCCATTTTCAATCGAAATAAGTGATCCATTGATTCGTCCAGGAATTTCACCCTTAAAAGGCTGGTATTCTTTGAATCGATGGTTCATCACAGCTTCTCCCGAGGTAGCGGTGAGCATATTGTTTCTAAGCCCAATCAATCCTCTGGCTGGGATGTCAAATTCTAAGTGTTGAATGCTTCCTTTGGGTTCCATAATATTGAGTTCACCTTTTTTCTGTGAAGCCAGTTCGATTACTTTACCCGATAGAACATCTGGTACATCGACTACAAGATGCTCGATAGGTTCCATTTTCACACCATTCACTTCTTTGAATATTACTTGAGGCTGTCCAATTTGAAATTCATATCCTTCTCTACGCATGGTCTCTATGAGGACTGAAAGGTGCAAAACACCTCTGCCAAAGACTAAAAACTTATCTTCTGTGTCTGTTTCTTCAACCCTTAATGCTAAATTTTTTTCTATTTCTTTCATGAGACGCTCTCTAAGATGTCGTGAGGTGACAAACTTGCCTTCTTTTCCAAAGAAGGGTGAATTATTTATGGAAAACATCATGCTCATGGTAGGTTCATCAATAGTAATTCTTTCGATCACTTCTGGATGGTTAAAATCCGTTATAGTATCTCCGATTTCAAAGTCTTCTATACCAGTAACGGCACAAATGTCACCACACTGAACTTCAAAAACTTTATTTTTACCCAAGCCTTCAAAAACATGAAGTTCTTTGACTTTGACACGCTTTATGCTGCCATCCCGTTTGCTTAGGCCTGCTTGCATGTTTTCTTTGATCGTGCCTTGTGAAATTCGACCGATGGCAATTCGACCTGTAAAAGATGAAAAGTCTAGGGAGGTAATTTGCATTTTAAGAACACCTTCCTTGATAGGTGCCTGAGGAATGATCTCGATTATTTTGTCAAGTAGAGGGGTGATGTCGGTCGTGGGCTCTTTCCAATCATTACTCATCCAACCGTGTTTTGAAGAGCCGTACAAAGCATGAAAATCTAATTGGTCTTCTGTTGCATCCAATGAATACATCAATTCAAAAACTTGTTCATGTACTTCATCAGGTTTACAATTTTCCTTGTCAACTTTATTGACCACAACGATTGGCTTTAATCCTAAATTCAAGGCCTTACTCAAAACAAACCTTGTTTGTGGCATAGGGCCTTCAAAGGCATCCACTAATAAAATTACGCCATCAGCCATTTTAAGAACGCGCTCCACTTCTCCTCCAAAATCAGAGTGACCTGGGGTATCAATAATATTGATTTTTATACCTTTATATTTTATCGAGACATTTTTTGAAAGAATAGTAATTCCTCTTTCACGTTCTAGGTCATTACTGTCTAAAATTAAATCAGTTTTTTCTTCGGTTTCTCGTAGTAGCTGAGAGTAATAAATGATTTTATCAACCAAAGTGGTTTTCCCGTGGTCAACATGTGCGATTATTGCAATGTTTCGTATTTCTTGCATGGCGTATTTTAATCAGCCGCAATATTAGCTTATTTATGAATGAAAATACTTATAGAATTTTTAAATAAAGATTAATTGCGTACTTAAGTGATTTTGCATCCTTTATATTTGCTAATGAGACATGATTTTAGATGACTGAAAAAAAATTTAATAGATTTACTGTTACTGCTGCATTACCTTATGCCAACGGACCTGTACATATAGGACATTTGGCTGGTGTATATGTACCTGCTGATATTTATGTTAGGTATTTAAGGTGTTTGGGTAGAGATGTTGCATTTATTGGAGGTTCAGATGAACATGGAGTAGCCATTACTTTGAAGGCACGAAAGGAAGGTAAAACTCCGCAACAAATTGTAGATCGATATCATGAAATCATAAAAAAATCGTTTACATCCTTCGGAATTAGTTTTGATATTTATTCTCGGACCAGTTCACCAAAACATCATGAAATGGCTTCAGCCTACTTTGATAAACTTTACAAAAATGGGGTTTTTGAAGAAAAAGAGAGTTGGAATTTTTATGATGAAAAAGCAGATCAATTCTTGGCTGATCGCTATATCAAAGGTACATGCCCGGTGTGCTCATTTTCCGAAGCTTATGGTGATCAATGTGAGCATTGTGGCTCTACTTTGAGCCCCAACGAACTGATTCATCCCAAATCTATGCTTTCTGGTGAAGAGCCGATTATGAAGGCTACTAAGCATTGGTATTTCCCACTAGACAAATATGAAAATTTTTTAAGAGAATATATTTTACAAGATCACACAGAATGGAAACCGAATGTTTCCGGTCAATGCAAAAGCTGGTTAGATGGGGGTTTGAGAGCTAGACCCATGACTCGAGATTTGGGCTGGGGGATCAAGGTACCCATCAAGGGTGCTACAGGGAAAGTACTTTATGTTTGGTTTGATGCCCCAATAGGTTATATATCTGCGACCCAAGAGTGGGCAGCAGCAAAAGGTAAAAATTGGGAGGATTATTGGAAAAAAGAAGATACCAAGCTGGTTCATTTTATTGGTAAAGACAATATTGTCTTTCATTGTATTATTTTTCCATCAATATTGCAGGCTGAGGGAAGCTATATTTTACCAGATAATGTTCCTGCCAACGAATTTTTAAACTTGGAAGGAAATAAAATTTCTACTTCACGTAATTGGGCTGTTTGGCTTCATGAATATTTGGAAGATTTTCCTGATAAGCAAGACGTCCTAAGGTATGTACTTACCGCCAATGCACCCGAGACCAAAGACAATGATTTTACTTGGAAAGATTTTCAAACTAGAAATAACAGTGAGTTGGTGGCTATATACGGTAATTTTGTGAACCGAGCCGTCGTGCTGACCCATAAGTTTTTTAAAGGAGAAGTCCCCGAACGTCAAAATCTACAAAAAATTGATAAAGATACGTTGGAGGCCTTGAGTACTTTTCCAGATCGAATAGCTAGTGCCTTGGAGCGTTTTAAATTTAGAGAAGCTTTGAATCACCTTATGGATTTAGCTCGTTTGGGCAATAAATACCTAGCAGAAACGGAGCCTTGGAAACTGATTAAAACAGATCTAGAACGAGTTTCAACCATTTTAAATGTGAGTTTACAAATGGTTACTTCACTTGGGCTGCTGTCGAAACCTTTTTTACCCAATACTTATCACAAATTAAGTAGAATTTTAAATTTTGGAGATTTGAAATGGCAGGATGCAGGTCGTTCAGACAATTTAAAAAAAACGACGGTACTGGGTCCTGCTCTATTGCTATTTGAAAAGATAGAAGATGATGTCATTGAAGCTCAGATAAAAAAACTTATGGATACTAAAGACGAAAATCAAGAAACAGCCGTGCAAATATACCCTATCAAAGAGAAGATCAATTATGATGATTTTATGAAAATGGATCTTAGAGTAGGAGAGATATTGACTGCAGAACCAGTTCCTAAATCGAATAAATTGCTCAAATTCACCGTTGACACTGGGCTAGACCAGCGGACCATTGTGAGTGGCGTGGCTAAATATTTTAGTCCTCAGGAGATGGTCGGAAAGAAGGTAACGGTGCTTTTGAACCTAGCACCTCGAAAGATCATGGGGATTATTTCACAGGGCATGCTCCTTTTTGCCGAAAACGAAGATGGAAGCCTTAAATCAGTTGCACCGGATACTAATGCAACTAATGGTGCAGGGATTAGTTAAGATGGCATATAATTTGAGTTTAATGTTTTTAAGGGAATTGCATCTAAATTTTTTGAATAAAATTGGTACCAATGCATGAATTATCATCTAAAATACTTTGGCTAACTTTTTATTTAGATCTTGGTGAATTATTCTTATCCGTCAGCATGGCTTGTGTCTAATTCAATTTTATTTAATGAATTTTAGCTAAGATTGAGTATAGATTTTATATGAGAATAAAATCTGTGAATTCTGTACTTTTATGTGTCAATGTCTCCCAATGAGTGAATGATGAAATATGCTTAAACCTATTTGTAATTTTTGTCTTATGTTTTGTGAAAATTTTTATACTTTGGTATTTTTTCGATGTCCATGATAATAGCAACCGAACATCAAAGATTTAACTTCTTCTCTTCAAAGGTCACATTTTGATTTTTTCGGTAGTGAATTCGGTAATAAACCAAGCATTCATCTGCTCCTGCTTCCAATACAGCCTTCTGTGCAATTTCAGAGATCATCATAAGGTCTTCGTATCTACCTTCCATCACGGTTTCAAAAGGAGTTATTTGGTATTTTACACCACTCTGTTGGATGATATCAATAGCATGGTCAATCAAGGCATAGGTGTCGTGAGAAGTGCTTTTTGGAACAATTTGAATGCCTAGGGTAATGAGATGATCTGTCATTAGACAAAAATACTAAATTGCTTTGGAAATGATCCAGTCTCCCGTCTAACCAACCTAAAAATTAAATCTCTAGTAAGCTCAGTAATCTCTAAAACTTCTTCAGCGAAGGTATAAACCAGAATATCTCTTAGCTTTCATAGAATTGATTTTAATTTTCGCATATCAATACTTCCTGTGGATACAAACTCTTCTTTGAAAGTACTTTTCCCAGTCACTTGAAAAGAGCCTTCAGTACCCCCTACCGATTATAATATTTTTTTTACCTATCAGCTAGGGATTGGAGGAATTAATTAGATATTTTAGTCAAATAAAATTATCCATTGAATTGATTCATGGCATTTTCAATACCTTGGGTACAAAAAGTCAAGAGACTATCAATAGCGGAATCTATTTCTGATACAAGCGTTTCGATTTCTTTCTGGCTAAAGGTTGACAAGACATAGTCTATTTGCCTACCTGGATTAAAATTATCTCCAACTCCAAATCTCAGTCTTGGATAATCTTGTCCACCTATTAATTCTTCAATGTTTTTTAGACCATTGTGTCCACCAGCAGATCCTTTGGGCCTCATCCTTAATTTTCCATAAGGAAGGGCTAAATCATCGGTAATAACTAAGGTATTAGGTTTAGTTACCTTCAGGTCTTGCATCCAATAGTGAACTGCACGACCACTTAGATTCATAAAAGTAGTGGGTTTGAGTAGGTAAATACTTCTTCCCCTATATTTTAAAAGAGTCCAATTCCCATATCTACCCTGTTGAAATGCAATTTTTTTTTGCTCGGCTAACCGATCTAAAATTAAAAAACCAATATTGTGTCGGGTGAGCTCATATTCTACACCTGGATTACCTAGTCCAATTATTAAATATTTCATTAATATATTATAAGACCCATTTTGAATTTCATGATCTATATTTTATCGGTAGCATTCAATCTATTAAAGATGCTATCTTTTTTGTTTTATAAATTTATTCATAAAAGAAAAAAACCCACTTTAATGATGGGTTTTTTTCAATGTAAATTATTATTGAGTCAATAATTAATGTTCAGCATTGTCAGATGCCCTGCCTTCTGTAGCTTCTGTAGCTTCTGCGGCTTCTGCGGCTTCTGCGGCTTCTGCGGCTTCTGCGGCTTCTTCTTCTTCTTCAGTTATACCTTTCATTACTCTAGGTACATTAACTGAACAAATAGATACCATTGGCTTGGTCAACACCTCATATTTTTGTGGCGCCAAATCTCCTACTTTAATCGTCTTACCTAATTCAAGCTTCGAAATATCCACATCAATGCTCTCAGGCATATCTTGAGGAAGTGACTTAATCATTAACCTTGGCATTTTCATAGTCAATTTTCCTCCAGTTTGTATTCCAGGGGCAATACCTCTAGTGATTACTGGGATACTCATTTTGATAGGTTTGTCATCAAAAAGCTCTAAAAAATCTGCGTGAAGGATAACTTCACTCACTGGGTGAAATTGAATATCTTGGAGGATGGATTTTTTAATTTCTCCTTCAATATTTAGTTCAACAAAACGTGCTTCTGGGGTGTATACCACATCACGAAAAAGGATCATGGGAGCAGAAAAATGAATCTGCTCTTTACCACCATATACTACACAAGGAACAAAACTTTCACCTCTTAACTTTTTGGAGTCAGTTTTGCCAAGATTTGCTCTTTTATACCCTATAATCTCAACTGTTTTCATATGTTTATTAATAAATTAATTAAATAAAAAGTTCACTTATTGATTCATGACTATGTACTCGGCGCACTGCTTTGGCAAATAGGCCGGCTACACTCAATATCTTTATCTTGTCATTTTTTTGCTTTTGAGGAATAGAATCAGAAATGACTACCTCTTCTAGTACCGATGCTGAAATCGTTTCATGAGCTTTTCCAGAGAGTATGCCATGAGCACAAACAGCTCTCACAGACTTAGCTCCTTTTTCTTTTATCAATCCTGCCGCCTTGCTTATGGTACCAGCAGTATCAATCATATCATCTACCAAAACCACATTTTTTCCTTCAACATCACCAATAACTTGCATAGAGGCCACTTCATTGGCTCGCTTTCGTTGTTTGTCACAAATTACGATTTCTGCATTAAAAAATTTGGCATAAACTCTTGCTCGAGCACTTCCTCCAACATCTGGGGAAGCAAATACAATATTTTCTAAGTTTTTAGACTTAAGATAAGGTACGAATATAGCACTTGCATCTAGGTGATCCACAGGGATATCAAAAAAGCCTTGAATTTGCCCTGCATGCAAATCCATGGTCATGAGTCGATCTGCTCCAGATGCCGAAAGAAGATTTGCAATCAGTTTTGCGGCAATGGAAACACGAGCTTTATCTTTTCGATCTTGTCTTGCATAGCCAAAGTAAGGCACTACAACAGTTACATATTTGGCACTTGCTCGACGTGCTGCATCGATCATCAAAAGCAATTCTAAGATATTATCTCCAGGAGGGTTGGTGGACTGAAATAAAAAAACATCACAACCTCTTATAGACTCATCATAACTTACATGAATTTCACCGTCACTAAATTTTTGAGAGGTAATTGCTCCTAGGGGATTGTCATAAGCGACAGCTATCTTTTCAGCCAATGCTTGCGTCCCTTTTCCAGCAAAAAATTTAACAATGGTCATGTTTTTTGTATCATCTCTTTCTTTTTTATAAGTAAAGAGGTCAAGCGATTAAAGTTGGCCTACTAGGGCTCGAACCTAGACTCTTCTGAACCAAAATCAGACGTGTTGCCAGTTACACCATAGGCCAATAAGACTGCAAAAATAGAATTTATTTATTAGAACTAAAAAGTCATATTTGTATATTAATTATTTTTTATCATTCTTTCACTTTTTGGGCTGCCCATTTTCTAGCGTTTACAAAAGGTTCTATCCACGGACTTACTTGATGAGCTATTTTATTTTGATAATGACCCCAATTCCAAGGGAAGAGTGATCGCTCTAAATGTGGCATCATCGCCAGGTGCCTACCGTTTTTAGAAGATAGTGCAGCCGCTCCGAAAGAACTACCATTTGGATTACCGGGAAATTCATCATAACTGTATTTCATAGGGATATCATAAGTGTTTTCATTATTATTTAGTTCAAACCGACCTTCTCCGTGTGCTATCCAAATACCTAAAGTACACCCAGACAAAGAATTTAAAAGAATAGAATCAGTGGGCTGAATGGTTACATTGACAAAAGCAGACTCAAACTTACCTGAAAGGTTATGATGTAATAGTGGATGATCAATATCGGTTGGATATATTTTCTTCAATTCCATCATCAATTGACAGCCATTGCAAACACCTAGACTGAGTGTATCCTCACGACTGTAAAAATCGTCAATAGTTTTTTTAGCCTTTGGGTTGTATAAAAATGAACCTGCCCAGCCCTTTGCAGAGCCTAGCACATCAGAATTTGAAAAACCTCCTACAAAGACTATAAAAATAATGTCGGTTAAATCTTCTCGGCCACTGATAAGATCGGTCATGTGAACATCCTTGACATCGAATCCTGCCATCCAAAGTGCGTATGCCATTTCACGGTCTCCATTGACTCCTTTTTCTCTGATTATGGCAGCACGAAGACCCGATGATGATTTTCTATTTAAATTAAGCCCATAACTGCTAAACGTACCCTCAAAATCTTTGGGGTAACTATATGTTAATGGCTGTTGAGTATAGTTATAGAATCTGAGTTTGGCCAGTTTAGGCAATGTTTGTTTAGTGTCAAGTAGGAAGGAAGTGTGACTCCATTGGTTCCTATAATCATCGATATTTAGATCAAGAATAAGATCTGCATGGGTGATCTTCATTTGACGAGGGGCAATGGGTCTTCCGATAGGATAAAAAATAACAGAAGAAGCCGAGAGTACTGTAAGAGCGGGAGCTTTTACTTGTAATATAATGGCCGATTTTTCAGCAAAAAGAAGTTTAACAATATTTGATTCGGGCATGTTGGATAAATCAATTTCCATACCGCCAATTTGATTTGGAAAATTCATTTCCAGAAGTGTCGTAATCAATCCACCTGACGCAACATCATGACCTGACAAAACAAGATCGTCATTTATGAGTTGCTGTACAAAATCAAAGGTCAATTTAAAAGTAGCCGCATTGACATCTGGAGTGTGATCTCCAAGTGTATTTCGGGTCTGTCCCCAACTGCTACCTCCCAATTCAAACGTTCCTCCTGAAAAGTCAATATAAACTAATGTTGAATTTGCAGTAGGTTGAAGTGAAGGTAAAATAACCTTTCTGATATCGCTAACCTCAGCACCTGCACTAACTATTACCGTACCTGGTGCCATTACTTTTTGACCATCAGGATATTTCTGAGTCATAGACATAGAATCTTTTCCTGTAGGTATGTTGATACCTAGTTCGGAGACGAACTCACTAATTTCTTTAACTGCCTTGTATAACCGGCTGTCTTCTCCTTTATTTTTAGCAGGCCACATCCAATTTGCACTTAGGGATACTCCTTTTAAGCCATGCGTTAAAGGGGCAAATACAAGGTTGGTCAATGCCTCTGCAACCGATAATCGTGACCCTGCGCCTGGATCGATTAAGGCCGCTACTGGCGCATGACCAATAGAGGTTCCAGCCCCTTTGTGACTCTTAAAATCCAGGGCCATGACTCCAACATTATTTAAAGGAATTTGAATCTCACCTAATGTTTGCTGTATTGCGACTTTTCCTGAAACCGATCGATCTACTTTGTTGGTCAACCAATCTTTGCTGGCCACGGCTTCTAGTTTAAAAACGTTTCGGATCATTTCTTCCAACTGAGAAGAAACATAAACATTTTTTTTAAAAGTCCTATTAAGCGTATAACCTTTGATAATGGTAGTAGGAGAGGTACCAAAAAGATGTTCTAATTTAAGGTCAAAAGCTTTTGTTTTTTTTCGGTTTATAAAAATTAATCGGTGATCTGAAGAGGTATTGCCGACTTCATAATAAGGTGCTCTTTCTCGAGAGGCGACTTGCTTAAGGTATTCGATATCTTCTTTTTCGATGACGAGACCCATTCTTTCTTGAGATTCATTACTTAAGATTTCTTTATCAGAAAGGGTAGGGTCGCCCAGCGGAAGCTTTTCTACGTATATTTTTCCACCTGTATCTTCTACCAGCTCAGAGAGACAATTTAGATGACCTCCGGCACCATGATCGTGTATGGAGATGATGGGATTGTCTTCGAGTTCAGTCATGGCTCGAATCACATTACCAACACGTTTTTGCATTTCCGGATTTGACCGCTGAACTGCGTTGAGTTCTAAGGTATTTTTAAATGCTCCTGTTTCCACTGAAGAGACAGCTCCACCTCCCATGCCAATACGATAATTATCACCTCCTAAAACAACAATTTTTTTATCAGATGAAACTGTTCTTTTAAGTGCTTCTTTTCGTTTTCCAAATCCGATGCCACCTGCCAACATAATTACTTTATCAAACGCATGAATCTCATCATTTTCTTCGTGTTCGAAGGTCAGTACCGATCCACAAATCAAGGGCTGACCAAATTTGTTACCAAAATCACTGGCACCGTTGGAGGCCTTGATCAGCAATTCTTCAGGGGATTGATAGAGCCATTTCCTGGCTTTAATTTTCTTCTCCCAGTCGCGACCCTTTTCTGATCTCGAATAAGCTGTCATGTAAACGGCAGTACCTGCTAAAGGCAAGCTCCCCTGACCACCGGCAAGTCGATCTCTTATTTCACCCCCTGCTCCAGTTGCGGCACCATTGAAAGGTTCTATCGTAGTGGGAAAATTATGAGTTTCTGCTTTCAAGGAAATAACTGAGTCGAAATCTTTGGTTCTGAAATAATCAGGCTTGTTTTGTAATTTGGGAGCAAATTGTTCAATTCGAGGCCCTTGAATAAATGCGACATTATCCTTGTAAGCTGATACGATGAAGTTAGGATGATCTTTGGAGGTTTTCTTTATCCATTGAAACAACGTTTTTTCTTTTGCTTCACCGTCGATAATAAAATCTCCATTAAAAATTTTATGTCTACAATGTTCTGAGTTCACTTGCGAAAAGCCATAAATTTCTGAATCAGAAAGTGATCTGCCGATTTCTTCTGATACACCTATCAGGAAGTTAATTTCCTTTTCACTTAATGCCAGTCCTTCTGAATTATTAAAAGAATGAATGTCCTCAACTGTGGTGATGGGATCAGGTTTTTGATCTAATGAGAAAACAGATTGACTCAAGACGGAATATTTTTGCTCAAGCATGGGATCAAAATCTATCTTATCTTTTTCAAAAACTTCAACACGGAAAATGCCTTTGATATTGCAATTTTGAGTTATCTCTACCGCGTTGGTACTCCATGGCGAAATCATTTCTTTTCTAGGCCCCTTGAAGGGACCTGAAATTTTATCATTTTTTAAATACTTAGCACTGGAGAATAACCATGATAATTTATCTAAGTCTTCAGTTTTGAGATGAGAATGACTGCCTACCGACAAGTATTCAGTTTTAGATTTTTTAAAAAAATAGATGATGTCGCTCATAAAAGGTGGTAAAATTAGTTTAAAATTTGGGCTTTGCTATGCCTTTTTATGAGGATTCGTTTCGAGATTTTGAATATATCTTAAAACAGCTGTTTGAGCAGGTGTTTTATGGTGCTTTTCTTTAGGTACCGAATAGGTTTCAATGGTCATTACAGGATTAATTTAATTAATGTGAATAAGGAGAATCTTCAGTAACTAAAAAAATATTTACAAGGTAGGAGTTGGCCAAGATAAATTTTTTTAATGTGTTTCTTCACAATGACAAATTTCTAAAATAGATCTATAAGTTGTAAACTCTGTTGAGGTCGCATGAGTGGAAAGTTCCTTGTGAATGAACTGACTGATTGAATTGTCTATCGATCTTACATATTTGAGGCTACTCATGAAACATAAAAATTCTTAAAATGTTGAGTCAGATAATAGGAAAGAAGTCGTTTAGGCTAGCAAGTGCTGATGAGATACCTCAGAGATTTATAAAAACTGTTGGGGGGATTAATGTTAATTGGTTGGTATGCGTTGGAAAATAGATAGCTAAAAGGAGTGAGAATCGACCTCCTAAGCTAAATCATGCGGTGTAGAATTTTGTAATTTGTTCTTGTTAACAAACATTGAAATGATATTGAATTAATCCTTTGGGCTTATTTTTTTTGTGACTCCTTATTATCTCCGTGAATGATGAGATCAAAAGCGTGGCGATCTTGACCAAAATCAAGGGAAACGAAGAATTTTAAAATCACTATTATCTTAAGCTGTATTTTCAAACTGTATTTTTTTAATTTCAGAGGACATTTAGTTTATATTTTACAATCTAGCGGCAAAGTAGATTAAGTTTTAGTAAAAACTGTAGAAACTTTTAATATTATAATAGTTTTTTAAGTTTTTATGAATCATTTTTGTAATCAATGATAAGTGAAGATTTACATATAATGACTGCCAAGGTCGTTTCTGTCGCTGAGGATCTTTTTATGCGACTTGGTATCCGAAGCATCACTATGGATGAGGTGGCACGCACCTTGTCGATGTCAAAAAAAACCTTGTATCAATATTTTGAAAATAAGGATCAGTTAGTATCTGCCACAATGATTGCGCACATCGAGCGAGAAAAGGAAGCTTTCAAAAGAATTCATGAGGCTTCTCGAAATGCCATAGAGGAGATTCATGGATTGGCTGAAATAATGCGCAAAAATTTGGGGCAATTGAACCCATCGACACTGTTTGATATCCAAAGATTTCATCCTCATGCGTGGGAAACCTTCTTGGATTTTAAGGATAAATGCATTCAAGGTCATACAGCAAAGAATATTATTCGTGGAATAAATGAGGGTTATTACAGGTCTGAGATTGATGCGAATATTATGGCAACATTGCGAGTAGAACAAGTGAGCTTGATGTTTAAGCCCAGTGTATTTTCAAGCGTTGATTTTGATTTCAAACAAGTTCAATTACAGGTGCTCGATCATTTTATCCATGGACTATTAACGGAAAAAGGGAGAAAATTATATGGGCAATTTTACCAAGAAGTGAGGAGTACAAAAAAAAATGAAACTTTATAATTTAATAGGAATGAAAAAATTATTTTTATGCTTTTTTGGTTTTTTACTTATCTGTGTTTCATCTGTTTTTTCTCAGGAAGCTCAGGAAATGACCATTGAGCAATGTTTGGAATTTGCTCTTGGAAATAATGAATCAATTCAAATTTCTGAACTTAGTATCAAGGACGCAGAAGCTGAAATTCGAGGAATAGTTGCTTTGGGGTTACCCCAAGCAACTATTCTAGGCGGAGTAAATTATAACTATGAAGTCCAAACTAGTTTAGTAGATGCTAGTAATTTTGATCAGAGCCTTGCCCCAGGAACGCTAACAGAAATTCAATTCGGCTTACCTTTTGATGGAAATGTAAGTATGGGCGTGAGTCAGCTTATTTTTGATGGTGCTTATTTTGTAGGTATCGAGGCGTCAAAAACTTTCAAGGAGTTATCCACTAAAGAAAATGAACGTACTAAAATCGAAGTAGTGGAAGCGGTGACCAAATCGTATTATAATGTATTGATCAATCAAGCACAACTTTATTTACTTGGCCAAAACTTTAGTAGGTTGGATACTTTACTTCGAGAAATGACTCAAATGTATCAAAATGGATTTGCCGAACAGATTGATGTAGATAGAATTAAGGTGAGTTATAATAATGTGAAGGTCAATTTGGAAACACAAATCCAACTATCAGGTATCAGTCAAAAGTTGTTGAAATTTCAAATGGGTATGCCATTGGATGCCTCCATAGTATTGACTACTTCCTTGAAAGATGTTAATCTTGACATACCAGAGATATCTACTTCTTTTGATTACAATGATCGAATTGAGTATTCTTTGCTAGAGACCAATAGAAATTTAGCTTTGCTGGACAAAAAAAATTATCAATCCAATTATCTGCCTAAAATTTATGGCAATTTTAATTATGGATACAACAATTCGAGAGGCCTAAGTAGTGATTTATTTGGTAACAGCTGGTATAATTTTGGAACCGTGGGGGCCACTATTTCTATCCCCTTGTTTGAAGGGTTATCTAAAAAAATAAAAATTCAACAATCCAAAATAAAAATTGAGCAATTGGATTACCAGAAAAGTTTTTTACAAAAAAACATCGATATTGAAATCGCTCAGCAGATGATCAGCTTAGAGAGTAATCTAAAAATCTTGGATGTGCAACGTCAAAATCAAGAACTTGCAGCCAACATTTTCCGCATCACAAAAATTAAATTTCAAGAAGGGATGGGTTCAAATTTAGAATTAACCAATGCGGACAATGAATACAAGGCAGCCCAAACCAATTATTTGTCCACATTGTATAAATCTATTTTATCTAAAATTGATCTATTAAAAGCGACAGGAACTTTATATAATACGAAATCATAATTAAATGAAACTACTAATAACAAATTTATTACTGCTAGGTATCTGTATGATCATTTATTCATGTGAAAACACATTGGGTAAAGAGGATAAAAGGGAAAGGATGGAATTACTCAAATTACAACTTAAGGAAATAAATAATGAGATGATTGCATTGGAAAAAGATCTTAAGCTTTCGGGAGTCGAACATGAGCTATCTCCGAGTAGGATATTGGTAACTGCCCTTTCCTTGAAAACAACAAAATTTCATCATGAGACAGAAATAAGGGCATCGGTAGCTTCTCGGAAAAACGTATTGCTCGCTGCCGAATCGATGGGTAAGATTGAAAAAATTTATGTTTCAGAAGGACAAAAAGTAAAGAAAGGTCAATTGCTAGTAACGCTCAACTCACAAGTCCTTCAAAACAGTCTTGAAGAAATCAAGACACAATTAGAATTGGCTACAGTCCTTTTCGAAAAGCAAGCTAATCTTTGGAATCAAAATATAGGTACAGAGATTCAATATTTACAGGCAAAAAACAATAGAGAATCTTTGGACCATAGATTGGGAACTTTAAAATCACAATTGAGGATGTCAAGAATATATGCACCTTTTGATGGTGTAGTCGATAAAATTGTGGCCAAGGTTGGAGAGTTTTCTCAACCTGGATTGCCCATGGTAAGGATAATCAATCCTGAATCAAACTATTTGAAAGCTGATATCTCTGAGTCTTTATTGGGTAAGTTTTCTATTGGAGATACGGTTCAAATTTATTTTCCAAACCAAAACCAAAATCAATCCTCGGTGATTTCTGCTATCGGACAGGTGATCAATGATCAAAATAGAACCTTCGAATTGGAGGTTGTGATGCCCGAATGTGACTTTCCGGTAAGGCCCAATCAAGTAGTTGTTATACGTTTGGTAGATTATTTAAATGATCGTGCGATGGTAGTACCCACTAAATTGATCCAAACGGACAATCAAGGAAGCTTTATTTATGTTTTAGAGGGTAAGTCTGATGACAAAAAAGCAAGTAAAGCCTATGTAAATATAGGGTATTCATTTGATGATCATACCGAAATACTGTCGGGTTTAGTTGAGAATCAAATGATTGTAGAAAAAGGCTACAGAGCACTTACACAAGGGACATTGGTTGAGATAACAGTTGATAAATAAAATGGGAAAAGATTCACAGAGGTCTCAGAATAATAATCCAGAGAGTAGGGATAAGCAATTTGGACTGACCACCCTTGCACTAAAAAATAAAACTACTGTTTTTGTGCTTACGTTTCTAGTGATTTTTATGGGGGTCTCCACTTATTTGGGATTACCTAAGGAAAGTTTTCCGGAAATAGAACAACCCATAGTTTATATCGGTACCCCACATCCAGGTAATCCTCCTATAGATGTGGAAAATCTAGTTACGCGACCTATAGAAAAAGAGTTGAATACGATTTCGGATGTAGAGAATATTACTTCTACTTCAGTACAGGATTATTCTACTATCATGGTTGAATTTACTACAACAACTGAAATTCAAGATGCACTTACCAAAGTCAAAGATGCAGTAGATCGTGCGAAGCCTGAACTTCCTACGGATCTTCAGCAAGATCCAAATATTTTTGAAATGAATTTTTCTGAATTTCCGGTAATGAACATTAATCTTTCCGGTAATTTCAGTATTGAAGAGCTCAATAATTATGCTGAACTGCTCGAAGAAGACATTGAAAAACTTCCAGAGATATCGAAGGTAGATGTCCGAGGAGTGAATGAAAAAGAAGTAAGAATAAATATTGATCCCTACCAAATGGAAGCTAGAATGGTGGGCTTCGGAGATATTGAGAAAGCTATCAGAAGTGAAAATCTCACCCTTTCCGCAGGAAACATGGAAGCGAGAGAAATAAGGAGATCGATTAGAATTGTTGGAGAATTTGATCAATTTGAAGACCTACTTGAGGTAGTAATCAAAAGTGAGAAAGGGAATATTGTTTATCTCAAAGACATTGCTGACGTCACTTTTGAATATAAGGAGAAAGAAAGTTTTGCTCGACTCTATACTCAATCAGTGGTCATGCTAGATGTTGTTAAAAAAAGTGGTGAAAATTTATTGACGGCCACAGAAAAAATCAATGAAATTATTGAAGAGGCTCAAAGGGATAAATTCCCTGAGGGACTGATCATTATTAAAACAAATGATCAGTCTGAACGGACTCGAATGATGGTCGATAGCTTGGAGAATAATATCATTTCTGGAGTTATTTTAGTGGTTCTAGTCTTGCTGTTTTTTTTAGGAGTTCGCAACGCATTATTTGTGGGTATTGCCATTCCGCTCTCAATGTTCATTTCTTTTATCATTTTAGGAATGCTCGGATTTACCATCAATATGATGGTTTTATTTTCTCTAATTATGGCCTTAGGAATGCTAGTCGACAATGGCATTGTAGTAGTTGAAAATGTTTATCGATTAAGAGAAAGAGGATTTAATGCTTTTGAAGCTACAAAGATAGGTGTGGGGGAGGTAGCCCTACCCGTAATAGCTTCAACGGCAACTACTTTAGCTGCATTTTTACCACTTGCGTTTTGGCCTGGTTTATTTGGGGCATTTATGAAATATTTGCCCATTACTTTGATTGTTACTTTGAGCTCTTCGTTATTCGTTGCCTTGGTGATCAATCCAGTTCTCATCCTTGTTTTTATGCAACTGGATAAGGGAGATAAGCCCAATCACAAACGGATTTTTCTTATTTTTTTAATAGTTGCATTTTTTGCTATTTCGCTATTGCTGCTGGACTACACCGTCATGGGTAATTTGCTTATAATTTTTGGGTTCATTTATTTATTAAAAACCTATTTATTGGCTCCTTGGTCGAGGAAGTTTCAAAATAAATTTTTGCCTTGGTTGGAAAGTAAATATAGTGTTTTATTGAAATTCTCTTTATCAGGTCGTTGGCCTTATGTATTCTTTTTAGGTACTTCAGGCTTATTGATATTATCCTTTTTGTTGATGAATATTTTCCCTCCTAATGTAGTTTTTTTCCCAAAGACAGATCCAAAATATATCAATGTATTTATTGAGTTTCCAGTTGGAACGGATGTAACAACTACAAATAACTTTTCCCAAAGGATAGAAAGTAGGGTAATTAAGCTAATGGAACCTTATGGAGCCTTGGTAGAATCAGTGGTTTCCAATGTAGGAGAAGGAACATCAGACCCCAATGATCCTTCGGCTTTTGGTCAAAAAGACACACCAAATAAATCACGATTAACCATTAATTTTCAAGAATTTCAATTTAGAAATGGCATATCTACGGCTCAAATTATGGATGAGCTTCGGGAGGATTTGACAGGTTATCCTGGGGTACAGATTACCGTGGATCAAAATTCAGATGGACCACCGACGGGTAAACCCATTAGTATTGAAATTACAGGAGACAATTTTGATGAGTTGGTGCAAATCTCCGAAAATATGGAAAATTTTATAAATGAAACGGGGATCAAAGGAATTGAAAAATTGAAAATTAATTTAGAGACTGGTAAACCTGAAATGATTGTAGATATAGACCGAGATAAAGCCCGCAGGTTTGGATTATCTACCAGTGCGATAGGTAGTGAAATTCGTACAGCTTTATTTGGTAAGGAGATTTCCAAATTTAAGCAAGGGGAAGAAGATTATGCCATTCAATTAAGGCTCATGGACAAGTACCGCTACGATGTGGACGCCTTGATGAATAAAAGTATTGTTTTTAGAGATCCTACTGACGGAAAAATGCATATCGTCCCTATTTCTTCTGTGGCTAAGGCTGCACTAAGTACTACTTATGGATCGATAAGGAGAAAAGATTTGAGTAGGGTGATTACCTTGAGTTCCAATGTTGAAAGCGGTTATAATCCAACAATGGTCAATGATGAGATTAAAAAAGCACTTCAGAAATTTGAAATGCCATATGGATATGCATTCAAATTTGGAGGAGAACAAGAGAAGCAGGCAGAAGAGATGGCGTTTCTAAGTAATGCTTTGTTGCTGGCTATTTTCATGATTTTCCTCATTATTGTTTCTCAGTTTAATAAAGTGACGACGCCTTTTATCATTATGATCTCTGTTATTTTAAGTACAATAGGTGTATTCATGGGTTTGATTATCTTTCAAATGGAATTTGTGGTTATCATGACAATGATTGGAATTATTTCTTTAGCAGGAATTGTAGTCAATAATGCCATTGTACTGATTGATTTCATTGAAGTGATTAGAAAACGTAAACGTATTGAATTAGGGCTTAAAAATCTAGAAATACCTCATATTGTTGAAGCCATAGCAGAGGCTGGAGCTACTCGTCTCCGTCCGGTTTTACTAACAGCAATTACTACGATTCTGGGTTTGATTCCTCTAGCAGTGGGCATTAACATTGATTTTATGAAATTTTTAAGTGAATATGATGCTGATTTTTATCTAGGTGGAGACAATGTAGCTTTTTGGGGGCCAATGTCTTGGACCATTATCTTCGGATTGACCTTTGCTACTTTTTTGACTTTGATTATTGTCCCTGTGATGTATTTGTTTTTTGCCCGCATCAATCGTCTCCTCGGACTCAGTTGATTTAAATAAATCACATTTTAGTTGTAATCTGCATGTCCCGAATCGTTATTCTTTGTGCCGTTCTATTGGTGTATTTTCTTATTGAATACTATGTATTTCAGGTGGTTCAGTTGCTTACCGAAAAATCAGCATCATGGACAACACGACTAATTTGGTCAAGTTATTGGCTGTGGGTTGTTTTGATGATTGGAGGATTTACTCTATACACGCAATTAGATACAAAAGTATATGCAAGCCTTCGGGTATTGATAAGTGCTTTCTTTTTTATCAATCTGATCTGTAAATTATTTGTTTCCTTGGTGCTATTGGGTGATGACGTACGCCGTTTAGTCAGCTACCTTAGTCAGTTTGTGACCAGCACAGAGAATCCACAGATCGTCGGAAGAACAGCATTTATAGGTAAAGCTGCTTTAATTATTGGTGTACTACCGATGATGAGTCTTTCTTTTGGAATCTTATCAGGTGCCCACGACTATCGTGTTAGACGAAAAGACATTTACTCACCTTATCTACCAAAGGCTTTCGATGGGATCAGACTGGTTCAAATCTCTGATATCCATACCGGTAGTTTTTTTAATAAAACCGCGGTTAGGGGGGGAGTAGATTTGATCAATCAAGAGCGGGGGGATATGGTGTTATTTACGGGAGATTTTGTTAACAATCAAAGTGATGAAGCCAAACCTTACTTGGATCTTTTCGCTAAGGTCAAAGCTCCTTTAGGGGTTCATGCGGTCATGGGAAACCATGATTATGGAGATTACCATCGTTGGGATTCGATGATAGAAAAACAACAGAATACTAAGAATTTGCATCAGATGCATAGATACATGGGGTGGAACATTATGTTGAATGAAAACAAAATCATCACTGCAGATGGCGAATCCATCGCCTTACTAGGACTTGAAAATTGGGGAGCAGGACGGTTTTCAAAATACGGAGACATGTCCAAAACTTATATGGGTACCGAAGAGATTCCTTACAAGATATTGATGTCCCACGATCCGAGCCATTGGGATGCTCAAGTGCTTTCTGAATATCCTGACATAGATTTGATGCTGGCAGGACATACCCATGGGATGCAATTTGGGGTGGAGATAGGAGATTTTCGTTGGAGCCCTTCTCAATATGTGTACAAGCAATGGGCGGATCTTTATCAAAAGGGGACTCAAAGTCTTTACGTTAATCGGGGCTTTGGCTTTTTGGGCTATCCTGGTCGGATTGGTATTCTACCTGAGATTACGGTATTGACCTTAAAAAGGAGTACTTCGTGACGAATAAGATTCGGTCGTTGTTTTTTAGTTGTTTTTTTATTTATTTTGTTATTGACTAGTCGGTCAGTCAAAAAAATGAGTCCTAAAACAAAAGACCAATTTGAGCAAATTAGAAAGGAGTCCAAAGCCAAGATTTTGGATGCAGCCCTCAAGCTTTTTGGTACGCAAGGATATCAAAACACTAGCATATCAGAGATTATGAAACTGGCTGGGGTCTCAAAGGGCTTGATGTATCATTATTTTTCTAATAAAGAGGAATTGATCAAGCAACTACTTTTGGATGTCTTTAAAGAGACAGATAAACTTCTTTTTGTGGCCTCTAAGGCTACATCAAGTGAAGCGTTTGAGAATATGTTAAGGGTATTTTTTAAATCTTTAAGAGATGATTTTGAGAAATTGACATTATGGATTAATCTAGGAATGCAATTAGATAAGTTTGATTTCGCAAGAGATTTGTGCAATACAAAGATGAATGAATCGATCTTTTTCATTGAAAAATTATTGGTTGAATTGAAATGGCCAGACCCCACTGGAGAAGCCAAAATATTGGTGGCTCTTTTGGATGGTATTTCTATTCAATATCTTTGGTTCAAGCAGGATTATCCCTTGGATGAATTAGAAAAAGTTTTGCTCAATAAATATTGTAAATAATGAAGAATCTATTAGTCATTATTTTGTTTGCAGTCAAATCACATTTGTTAACTGCTCAAACCGCCACTCAAGTCATTACCAAGGCAGATGAAAAAATGCAAGGGAAAACGAACAGAGGTACCATGACCATGAAAATAGTCCGACCCAAATGGACCCGTGAGATTACCATGAAAGTTTGGGGCAAGGGAGTAGATTACAGTTTAGTACTAATTACTGAGCCTGCTCGAGATGAGGGAACGGGTACCTTGAAACGTGATAAAGAGCTTTGGAGTTGGCAACCAAGTATAGATCGGATTATCAAGATGCCACCCTCTATGATGATGCAAAGTTGGATGGGGTCGGATTTTACTAATGATGATCTGGTCAATCAATCCTCTATGGTGGTGGATTATAGCCACGAATTCATAGGAGATACGACCATCGGCTTATATGATTGTTGGAAAATTGTGATGTACCCCCAAGAGGATGCAGCCGTGGTGTGGGGAAAGTTAGAGGCTTACATAAGTAAAGTTGATTATTTTCAGTTGATTATAAAATATTACGATGAAGATGAATTCCTAATCAATACAATGACCTTATATGATATTAGGGAAATGGGTGGACGCGTTATACCTACCAAAATGGAAATGATTCCAGCGGAAAATCCAGATCAGAAAACGGTGATCATTTATCGCGATTTTGAATACGATATTGATTTGAAGGAAAGTTTCTTTTCGGTACAAAATTTAAAAACCATTAGGTAAATGATATTATATATCAAATTGGCTTGGAGGAATGTTTGGAGGAGTAAAAAGCGGACATGGATTACGGCTTCTTCTATTGCATTTTCTGTATTTTTCGCATGCCTAATGCAATCCTCCCAATTGGGTAGCTATGACAATATGATTGATAATTCTGCCCGATTTTTTACAGGACACTTAGGGATCCATCAAGTTGACTTTTGGGAGGATCAAATTATTGACAATAGTTTTGATCAACAAGAGTTGATTCAATTGGATTTATCCAACTCAGATATTTTGATAGGAGTTCCTCGCCTGAGTTCTTTTGCTTTGGCCTCATATGGTGATAAGACTAAAGGGGCAGCACTTTTTGGAGTATCACTACCGTTAGAAGCCGAATTTTCTTATTTAAAAAGAAAACTTATTGAAGGAGATTATAACAATAAGGGAGGCGTGTTGATGGCCGAGGGTTTGGCTGCTAATTTAAATTTAAGGGTGGGCGACACATTGGTGCTCATGGGGCAGGGATATCATGGGGTAAACGCGGCTGGAAAATATCCAGTGTCTGGTATTTTGAAATTTCCAATTCCGACTTTGAATCAGGGTGCCATTTATCTTCCCCTCGAAACCCTACAAGAATTCTTATCTGCTCCAAATATGATTTCCAGCTATTCTATATTGCTAAAAGATTCACAGGATACTGAATTGATGAGATCACACATGGAAACTATTTTGAAAGATAAAGAGCTTGGTTTGATGACTTGGCAGGAAATGCTGCCTGATTTAGTTTCCTCAATTGAATTAGATTATTATGGGGGGTGGGTTATTTTGATCATTCTCTATGTGGTTATTGGCTTTGGAATTTTTGGAACCTTTTTGATGATGATTAAAGAGCGTACCTATGAATTGGGAATTCTAAACGCGATTGGGATGAACAAATACCGTATACAAGCCATGGTGGCCATAGAAATATTTTTATTAATTTTTCTGGGAGTACTTATGGGCTTGCTCATGGCCACACCCATTATTTTATATTTTTGGTCAAATCCTATATTGCTTTCGGGGGATGCTGCATTGGCGATGGAGAAATTTGGTTATGAGCCCATCATTCCATTTGCCCTGAACTTCAAAATATTCTATAATCAAGGCATAAGCATTTTTGTCATAGCCCTGTTTTTGGCTATTTATCCGATGCTAGCAATCAAACAATTGAAAATCATTAAAGCACTTAATGAATGATTCTATCACTTGCATGGAAAAATATTTGGAGATCTAAAAGGAGAAGTTTTGTCGTGATGTCGGCAGTAGCTATTGGAGTGTGGTCTATTATTTTTATGGTATCATTTTACAACAGTATGATGGGGGCCATCTCACGGAATTCCTTACAGCATGATTACTCTCATATCCAAATTCATCATGAGGGTTACCTGTCAGATCCAGGTCTGGATTTCCAAGTAAAAAACCCCTCGAAGCTGCTGGAATTTCCCTCTCAAATATCTGATATCAAAGCGGCCTCAGGTCGTCTCATTGTAAACGGTATGGTAGCGAGTCCGAAAACAAATTTGGGGATACAGGTGTATGCGATTGATCCTGCAGATGAAGCTGCCGTGACAGACCTTCCAAGCTTTTTAATAGCAGGGGACTATTTCACAAATATTAAGCGAAACCCCATTCTATTGAGCCAAAAGTTGGCCGAAAAGCTTAAAGTCAAAGTGAGATCCAAAGTGGTCATTACAGTTCAGGATTTGGAGGCGAATATACGGGCTGGTGCTTTTCGGGTATCGGGTATTTTTCATTCTAAGTCTCCTCGAATTAATAACGGTGTGGTCTATTTACGGGACCAAGATCTGTCCAAATTAATTAATTCAACAGATACCTCCTTCAATGAATTTGCTTTTTTACTTAAGGACAATGAATCGCTCATACAGACTAAAAAGAAGATGGAAATGAAGACTAAGAATTTGGTGAGAACCTATCGAGAGATTGCTCCAGAATTTGATATGATTGAGGAAGGTTCGGCTATATCCAAACAGGTCATCACTGTGATTGTGATGCTCGCTTTGCTATTTGGGATTATCAATACGATGTTGATGGCTGTTCTTGAGCGTACCAAAGAAATAGGAATGCTTAGAGCGATTGGTATGTTTAAGCGTAAGATATTTTTAATGATTGTTTTGGAGACCTTTATGATTTCATTGGTTTCGGCCCCTGTTGGTTTAATGGCGGGTTTTCTTACCAATGTGTATTTTGAAAAGAATGGAGGTATGGATTTATCTCAATATGCAGGTGCCTTGGAGCAATATGGTGGGGATGCTATTTTTTATCCCGAGATCGCGCAATCCACTTATTTCTTTTTGATGTTGGTCGTTATAATGACCGCTTTGATGGGTGCGATTTATCCTGCGATCAAAGCAGTTAATTTAAAACCTTTAGAAGCGATTAGAAAAGTATAATTATGAAAGTAATTGAATTAAAGAGTCTGAGTAAAATTTATAATCCCGATACCATCCCTGTGAGGGCGATAAATGACGTTTCCCTATCAGTTGAGGAGGGTGAATTTACGGCGATTGTGGGTCCCTCAGGCTGTGGTAAAACGACCTTGCTCAATATGATTGGCGGATTAGATGCGAGGTCTGAAGGATCAGTGGAAGTAGGTGGAGTTTCTATTCAGGACATGAGTGAATCTCAGCTTACCACCTTTCGAATGCAGCATATTGGCTTTGTATTTCAAGCGTATAATTTGATTCCCGTATTGACGGCTAAGGAAAATATTGAGTTTATCATGGTATTACAAAATATGGATGCTAAAACCATGCAAGAACGTTCTGATGACCTGCTGGATCGCATGGGTATCAAGGATCAAAGAGACCGTAGGCCTTCTGAATTATCAGGTGGACAACAGCAACGTGTGGCAGTCGCCAGGGCATTGGCCTCACGTCCTAAATTTGTACTGGCAGATGAACCTACTGCTAATTTAGATTCAGGGTCCACTGAGGCTTTGTTGGATATCATGGCCAAACTCAATGAAGAAGAAAATATCACTTTTATATTTTCTACGCATGATCAAAGGGTGATTGATAGAGCTAAGCGGGTGATTACGTTAGAAGATGGTGTGATTGTTTCGGATGAGCATCGCTAGATTTTGGTTTTTTTTAGTTCTTGGACTTCCATTATCATTGTGTGCCCAAGATTCAAATAAAAAGTGGCGTTTAGACGGGTACATTAAGGAAATGATTTATTTGACGGCATTGCAGGATGTGGACTCCCTCACGTTCGATAATTTGATTCACAATCGGCTCAATTTTTTTTGGTATCCTACCGAAAAGCTCACCTTAAATACGGAAGTTCGGACACGAATGTTCCATGGCGACGCTGTGAAAACGATTCCATCTTACGGCAATTTCATTGATGTAAACAATGATTTTTTTGACTTTTCTTATACCGAAGACTTTGATCAGATGGTTTTTCATATCATGATCGATCGATTGTATCTACAGTGGAACGATGCTTCATGGCAATTGAAAGCTGGACGTCAAAGGATTAATTGGGGCGTTAATCTTGCCTGGAATCCGAATGATATTTTCAATGCTTATTCTCTTTATGATTTTGACTACGAAGAGCGTCCCGGTACTGATGCCCTCCGTTTTCAGAAATTCATTGGCTATGCGGGAGGCTATGAGATTGCCATTAAGATTGCGGATAACTGGGATGAATTTACGGCAGCAGCAATGTATAAGTGGAATGTGAAAGGCTTTGACCTACAAGCTCTTGGAGGGATCATGAAAAACAATCTAACCGCTGGGGTAGGTTGGGCTGGAAATTTAGGATTGGCAGGGTTTAAAGGAGAGTCGAGTTATTTTTATACTTTAAAACAGAATGATCAAAATGCATGGTTGACTTCTTTATCATTGGATTATTCTTTGCCTAATTCCTGGTACTTTAATGCTTCTATTTTTTATAATTCTTATGCTAATCAGCAGGATAACGTATTTTTATCCAATTCTGCAAATGCAGATGTTCGATCGCTGACTCCATATAAGTGGAATGCCTTTTTACAAACCAGCTATACCTTTCATCCCTTGTTTTCTGGTAGTTTGCTGACTTTGGGATATCCAGGTAATTCAGGTCTTTTCATTAATCCCACGTTTACTTTCTCTCCTTTAAATAACTTTGACTTAGACCTAATAGGACAAATTTTCATAAATAAAATTAGTCAAAACACCTCTTTAGCCTACTTAAGGTTGAAGTATTCTTTTTGATCATTTAACATTTTAGAATTCAATTTCAGGTCAAGCATGTTATATTAGCAAATATTTTTTTTGATATTTCATTTTATTAGGTACTGAATTAATTGTTGATTTATGACCATTGCATCAAAACTTCTTCAAGTAAAGCAATTTTTAGAGGTTGATTTATGGAAAGTTAAACTATCTGCACTCAATAGCCAAAGAAGGTTTGCATATCGAAATCTTCGCATTTTTATAATTTCGTTAGTAGAGTTTGACCGTAACAGTATCTCTGAGAAAGCTTCGAGTCTTACATACTTTTCACTTCTTTCCATTGTACCGCTTCTTTCCATTGCTTTTGGCATTTCCAAGGGTTTTGGTTTAGAGAAGTATTTGGAAAGAGAGTTGAATCATCTTTTTTCTGGTCAGGAAGAAATTTTGGAAATGAGTTTAGAATTTACAAAAAGAATGCTTAATACCGTCAATGGAGGTGTTGTTATTGGGTTGTCCTTGGTTTTTATTTTGTATGCTGTGCTGCGACTTTTGTATAGTGTTGAATGGACTTTTAATGAGATATGGCATACTAAAAGCCGCAGTTGGCAGCGAAAAGTGAGCGATTATTTAGCCATGGTGTTGTTGGCTCCTCTATTACTTATTTTATCTGGAAGTGTTACAGTTTATATTACTAGTGAGGTCAAGAGTTTAGCTGAGATGGAAGTTTTAGGACTGATTAGACCTTTTATTTTATTCATACTTAAGTTAATTCCCTATGGAATTATATGTCTGCTGTTGACGCTGGTATATATCATCTTGCCCAATATCAAAGTGAAATTTATTCCTGCTGCTGTATCAGGAATATTGACAGGAATTTTATTTCAACTAACACAATTGGCATGGATCAATGGCCAATCTTACTTGTCCAATTACAGTGTCGTTTACGGGACTCTGGTGATACTTCCCCTTTTTATGATTTACCTTCAAATCAGTTGGACTTTGGTACTCTTTGGTGCAGAGTATGCCTATGCGAGACAACATGTGGATACGTGGAAATATAAGTATGAGCGTATGAAAATGAGTTCGAATCACAAAAAGAAGTTGGTTCTACTTATTTTTTATCACATGATTGAAAATTTTAAATCAGAAGATGAAAAACCTTTAAGTGTGAGTGAAATTTCAACTTTGGTAGATGTCCCCTTTAGATTTATACGTGAAATATGTTTGGAACTGGAGCAATGCGAACTAATTAGTCAAGTACAAGATGAAGATTTTATTAGATATCAACCAGCTTTGGATATAAATCAGATCGACATGCACCTAGTTATGACTAAGTTGGATGCCAATGGTTATGAAGGGTTTAAACTTAATGAAGATCAAAAACTTGATGAGATTGAGGATCTGATGAATTCCTTGGACAATACAATCAAAAACTCAAAGGCTAATTTGTATCTTAAGGATTTATGATTGTCTTTGCTTAAAGGACCAAGTAAAAGTAAATTCGGATACTAAAGTCCCATCACTCATTTTACCTATTGTTTTGAGTGATAGGGTTTGGGCTTTTTTTGAAGCTACAGCTTGAGCTACCGTATCGTAAGTTTGACCTTGATGCACACAAGTGAAAAACACTTTTCCAGTCGCTTTTTTACGAAATTTTGCCTTCATATCTACTATGATAAGGGCGATGGAGGGTTGATGACCTTGAATAGCTACCATACAAGAGGCGGCGGTAGATAATTCTGCGGCCATACTTTGTACGGCAAAATAAACGGATTTGAAAGGATTCTTATTGATCCATTTAAAGGGAACACTGGTGATACAATGCTTTTCGGTTAAATCTATAATTTTCATTCCCGCCAACCAACCTATCGGTAAGTTGAAAAGTAAATAGAGTCTAAATTTGAAAGCACTACTTACTTGGCTTTTAAGTTTCTGTCCTTTTGGGTTGAGTGCAAACATAGTTTACCAAAATATGGCATAGAGAACAGCTGTGAGAATACAAATGACAAATGCAGATATATTGAATATTGGACTTGTTGTGAATAGTCCCTTTTCTAATTTAATTCCTTTAGGATCGTCTTTGCCTTTTCCTCTCTGATAACTGATGATGATGATGAGAATCATAGTGAATATAGCTGTTAATCCCATTTGATTCATGAAAGGTATTCCGGGAATGAGTTTAAGCACAATGGCAATAGGAATAGAAAGTATGGAACCCCATATCGCAGCTTGGTTGGTAGTTTTCTTCCAAAACAAACCCAATAAGAAGACGGCTAAAATTCCAGGGCTGACAATACCTGTATACTCTTGTATAAACTGGAAGGCTTGATCAATACCACCTAATAGGGGTGCCATGATGCAAGCAATGATCAGTGCAACGCCAGCTGCTAATCGACCTGTATTGACTAACTGACGATCAGAGGTATTTCTATTAATGTATGGCTTATAGATGTCCATGGTAAAAATAGTAGAAGTTGAATTCAGCATAGAAGCTAAAGATGAAACGACTGCTGCCGTCAAGGCTGCAAAAGCGATACCTTTTAACCCAGTTGGTAAAAGTTGCAATAACCAAGGATAGGCTTTATCAGAAGCACCTATACTAGGTAGATTTAATTGCCCCGAAGCCCCGAGTCTAGTCATGACTTCAGGATCATTGACCATTACAAAAGCAGCAATACCCGGCAACACCACAATAAAGGGAATGATCATTTTTAAGAAGGCTGCCAAAGCTATGCCCTTCTGAGCTTCTCCAAGAGATTTAGCAGCTAATGTACGTTGTATGATGTATTGATTGAATCCCCAATAATAAATATTGGCGACCCACATACCACCGATGAGAACCCAAATACCAGGAAGATTCTTGTATTGATCGTTAGATCGATCTAAAATCATATGAAATTTTTCCGGAGCGGCCTCTAATACGAGATTGAATCCTACTAAAAATCCTGCTCCATTAGAGAGTACATCTAATGCGAGATAGGTAGTTGCTAATCCTCCGATCACTAAGAAAACTACTTGAATCACGTCAGTCCATGCTACTGCCGAAAGTCCACCATATAATGAGTAGACGGCTGCAAATAGGCCCAACCCAAAAACAGCATAAATTCTAGGTATTTCCATGATCGTTTCAAAAGCCAAGGCCCCTAAATATAATACTGAACTGAGGTTGACAAATATGTAAAGAGCGATCCAAAATACTGCCAAGATCGTTTTGAGATTGGTACTGAATCTTTTTTCAACAAATTCTGGAATTGTGTATAGGTTTTTTTTTATGAAGATGGGTAAAAAGTATTTCCCAACAATGAGTAGGGTGATGGCTGCCATCCACTCGTAAGATGCAATTGCGAGGCCAAGAGCAAAACCTGATCCTGACATACCGATGAACTGCTCAGCAGATATATTAGCTGCAATTAGGGAGGCTCCTATGGCCCACCAGGGTAATGCCTTACCTGCCAAAAAATAGTCTTCAGCATTTTTTTGATGTCCTTTTTTATCCCTTGAGACAAACAGTCCAATACCTACAATTAAAAGGCAATAAGATACAAAAACGAGAAGGTCAATTGTAGAAAATTCCATTTTGATGTTTTAAAAGAATTGCATATTAACAAAAATAGTAGAGACGACCAATGAAATCGAGTCTAAAGTCTATACAAAATAAAAGGTAAAAATATTTTCAAGATATTCTAACGTGCTAATTTTGCCTGAAGTATTATTATGTTAAGTCATCTCTTAGTAAAATGCATTATATGGGATGAAATCGAATTTCTCTATGACATTTATTAAAAGATCATCAGTTCTTGGATGGCCAAGAAATATGTATTTAAGAGTGTCTGTTTGAGCTGTTGATGAGAGGCAGCATGGAAACAGTGAAATAACCAAAGTAATAAACGATAAAATCTTAGTTATCATTATTTATATAGGCCTAATAATTAAGTGATCTTATTAATTAAGAGCGCTAAGCGATTCTATTATGTTGATGATATCAAGTATTCCTTTACGGCTTCAATAGTTTTTCAATAAAGATATTTTAAATTTTTGAAAAATTAATAATTTAATAAATTAGTAAACCTTAGAAAAGCGTTAAAATGGCAAATCGTCATCTTCAGAGAAACTTTCTCCTATGGCTTCTGTAGGAGGATTGGAATCTGTTATAGCTGATTCTGAATAATTGACATCAGAACTTACTGCTGAGAGCCTCCAAGCTTGGAGGGTATTGAAATACTTGTCATTCCCTGAAGGATCTGTCCATTTTCTTCCTTTTAAATTGAATTCTACTTTTAGGGTATCTCCCAAATTAAATTCTTCCAAGAGATCACATTTATCTTGTATCAAATCGAATTTCAGTAGTTCAGGATATTGTGGATTTTCCACATATTCAACAACAAATTCGCGTTTACGAAACGAATCATTGATTTTTGTTGTTTCATATTTTTCTATCAATTTACCTTGAAGTTCCATTTTTTTTTATTTAAAATTATTTAAAGTTCAAATTTGTAATTAGTTTTTTGATAATGAAAAGATCTAAACAAATATTTTTTATAGTGGCGGGAATATTTTTGCTTTTGATGGTGTTAATAGGTTACGACATATCTCAACGTACAACTCCGCCTTGGGCTAAAAAGAATTTAAAACATGACAATAAAAACATCAAAATCAAGCGGCAATAAGATAGATTTAACGACTATAGATCTTGAAAAAGGGCGTGATATGATCACCAATTTTCCAGGTCTGATCCAATTTGCCCATAGTGTTGGAAGCGCTTTGATTAAGCCAGAAGATAAAGGAAGAATTAAAGGAAATGCAGTAGCGGCTATGCACGATCAAACGGATCGACAGTTCCATCAAATTTATGATCAAATGCAAACTTTGATTAATCAAGCTAATTTGTTGAAAGAGCGAGTTACAATTTCTGAACGTATCTACCAAGCAGATATTGGATTTACACCTGTGATAAACAAAATTTACTATTTGTACAAACGAAAAAATGAAGGTGATGTATTGTCTATGGTAGGGCCGAAAGATTGGGGTAAAAAAATGCCTTTTGAAGATTATATTGCAGAAGTTAGATTGATGTCAGATCATACTTGGGAGGTCATTTAGTACAGTTTATTTTTGAATAAGCACCGATAGGTGAAAACCCATTTTTTTTGAATTTTCGTTATTTTGGATAAGAAACTGGTTGCTTTCACGGTCCGGTATTCAAAAAATTAGAAATAGCTTAAGTCTAAAGTCTATTAAAGTTATTTAAATCCTGAAGAGCTCATTAACATTAGGATGCTAATTAAATTTTTCATTCACCAGCAAATTGTCTGCTACTTTCTTTGAAATCGAGTATTGTTTGTCTTTAATTTTTATCTTGATAGACCTGTCATAAGCTATTTTGTCAATGAGACCTATTTCTGTTTTGATGGAGATGCCTAAATCTTCAAGATAGTTGAGAAAATCTTTCGAGGTATCGCTCACTGCGAGAACAATACAATTTTTCCCTATATCGACGGCGGACAAGTTTTTAGTTATTCTTTGCGGTATTTTACCATGCTTGTCGGGAATTGGATCACCATGAGGGTCAAAGTTAGGATAGCCTAATAATTTATCAATTTTCCCCACTAATTTTTCAGATTTTATGTGCTCTAATTGCTCAGCAACTTCATGAATCTCTATCCAGTCAAAGTCTAATTTTGTAAACAAAAAGGTTTCCCATAAACGATGTTTGCGAACAATTTTTAAACCATTTTGTTCACCTGAAGGGGTTAAAGTAATCTTTTTATATTTTTCATGATTGATTAAATTTTTTTCTTTAAGTCTTTTTAGCATTTCGTTAACAGTAGAAGATTTGAGTTTTAAATATGAAGCTAATTCATTTGTGCCTACATCTTTTTTTTCTTCAACACCGGGAGCAAGAAAAGAAAGATAAATCAGTGCTTTTAAATAATTTTCTTCTGTTAACGAGATCATTCAGCAAATTTATAAAAATAAGATGAAATTATTAGTTAGGTAATACTAACTATTATAGTTTTGTAAAGCTAAATTTCACTAATGAATTTAATTTTAATTAACGTACTTTTTTGCTTTTTGTTAATGAGGTTAGATGTGTGTGCTCAAACAGCATCTCTCCAAGGGAAGATTACTTTCAATAATAGCCCTGAACCCTTCGTAAATGTATTTATAAATAACTTTTCTATCGGGGCAAGTAGCAATATAGAGGGTAACTATTTTATAGATGACATACCTTCAGGAACTAGTACTGTAGAGGTTTCGGCAATAGGTTTCATATCTCAAAAACACGAATTAACATTTGAAGAAGGAGTGTCCATAAATTTTGATTTTACTTTGGAAGTAGCTGATGATCGTCTAAACGAAATTGTTATTTCCGGAACATTGATGCCTGTAATTAAGCTTGAAAGTCCGGTGGCCATAGAGGTTTACAATAAACAATTTTTCAAGAAAAATCCTAATCCTTCAATTTTTGAATCTTTACAAAATATAAACGGGATTCGTCCACAGCTTAATTGTAATGTTTGTAATACTGGAGATATTCATATAAATGGTTTGGAGGGTCCATACACCTTCGTGCTTATAGACGGTATGCCCATTGTTAGTGGCCTCTCCACGGTTTATGGTCTGACAGGTATTCCCCAATCTTTGGTAGAGAGGGTAGAGATACTAAAAGGTCCTGCATCGACGTTATACGGTTCAGAGGCAGTGGGAGGGATTATAAACATCATAACTAAACAGCCAATAAATGCCTTACGTTTTTCTTTGGACAGCTTTGGTAGCTCGTGGGGTGAATTGAACAGTGATATCGGTTTGCGTTATAATCTTAGCTCAAAAGTACGAGGTTTATTGGGGATCAATCACTTTGTCTATCAAAATCCTATTGATAATAATGGCGATGGATTTACTGATTTAACACTACAAAATAGAATTTCATTGTTCAATAAGATAGATTTTCTTCGTGATGGTAAACCTATTTTCAACATGGCCGCCCGTTATATCTATGAAGAAAGATGGGGTGGAGAGATGAATTGGAAACCATCTTATAGGGGGAGTGATTTGATATATGCTGAAAGCATTTACACTAAGAGATGGGAGACTTTTGGTACTTATAAATTACCTATAGACTCAGATGTGAAGTTTCAGTTTAGTGGAAACGGTCATATACAAAATTCCTACTACGGAGTTACCCCTTACAAGGCAGATCAATATATTGGTTTTGGACAATTAACATGGAATACTCTCATTGGAAATAAGCATTCTATTCTCTTTGGTGGAGCCTACCGGTATACCTTTTATGATGATAATACGTTTGCTACATTATCTGAAGATGGGTTTAACAACAATCCATCGAATTTACATCTGCCAGGCATCTTTTTACAAGATGAGATAAATTTAAATGAATGGCATAAATTATTATTGGGGATCCGCTATGATTATAATAGCATACACGGGAACGTTTTTTCTCCACGGGCTAACTATAAATGGAGTTCGGAGGAAAAAAATGAAAGCATCCGAATTAGTTTAGGTAACGGATTTCGTGTAGCCAATGTATTTACAGAAGATCACGCAGCCTTAACTGGTGCAAGATCTGTAGAATTTAATGATGATTTAAAACCGGAAACTTCTTGGAATATTAATCTAAATTATGTTAAGAATATCATTTTTAAGGAGTCAATTCTTACATTAGATGGAAACTTGTTTTACAACTATTTCGCTAATCGTATTCTTCCAGATTATGAGTCAAATCCAAACAAAATAATTTATTCAAATTTGGATGGTAAATCTGTTTCGAAAGGAATTTCACTTAATATGGATTTTATGTTACAAAACGGGTTAAGTCTGCTAGCAGGAGCTACTTTTATGGACGTTTCGGTTACTGAGAAACAGATAGAGACGAAACAATTATTGACAGAACGATTCAGCGGCGTTTGGAGTATTACTTATCAAGTTAAATCTCTAGGATTGACCATAGACTATACAGGAAATGTTTATGGACCTATGCGATTACCTTTACTAGGACCATTGGATCCAAGAGATGAGTATTCGCAGTGTTTTAGCATACAAAACCTACAGGTAACCAAGAAAATTCAAAATACCATGGAATTATATTTGGGAGTCAAAAATTTATTAAACTTTACACCTCCATCAAACAGTATTGCTCGTGCTTTTGATCCTTTTGATAAGGAAGTGCAATTTGACAATGAGGGACAAGTGATTCCTTCAATTAACAATCCCAATGGGCTTACGTTTGATCCTAGCTATGTTTTCACATCGAATCAAGGGATACGTCTATTTTTAGGTTTAAATTTTGTTATTTACTGATTTTGCTCTTTTTAACGTTAAATGCTAGTTAGAATTAATATCTCGACTTTTTTTTAGAAAACTATATCTCTAGTTTGAATCAATTTTTTCCATGTAGATCGAAAATAAAATAGAGCATTTAATTTAATTGTTGAGAACTATAATCAAATGTTTTAATTAATTAAACTGCATAATTTCACTGCTTGATATGGTTAGGGAATTATTTCTGCAAAAAATCAGTTTTCGAATTGATTATAGATTTTTTACGGACGTATTTTCTTTCGAAAATAAAAATGTTTTTATAGCTTACCAGCGTTTAGCAAGTATCAAATTATTTAGATACAGGATTAAATTAAAGTTATCGCTAATTGATTAACAAAAAGAGTAAAAGTATTAAAAATTATGAATTTAATGTTAGAAGCCTGATGGTACACATTGGCATACTGAAAAGTTCGAAACAAACGCCCTTAGGTGTAACTCCCGACAGCCTTAAAAAATGGCCAACAGATACTACAAGCTTTATGATTGAGAAAGATGCTGGTCTATTAGCTGATATTTCTGATGATGAATTTCTTTTAACAGGTGCTCAGATAGTTTCTAGGACAGAAGTGATTGAGCAATCAAATCTTCTAGTGATTTCAGATGCTTTGACGGAAAAAGATTTAACGATGTTACCGGTTGATACAGTAATTGTTGGCCTCCTGAATCCTCACAGCAATAAGGACTTTACTACCGAGCTCAAAAAGAGGAATCAAAAGGCGTTTGCACTAGAGCTGCTTCCTAGGACTTCGATAGCCCAGTCCATGGATGTGTTGTCTGCGATGGCTTCTTTGGCGGGTTATAAGTCGGTAATTTTAGCAGCTAATTACTTTGTGGGTTATTTTCCCATGCTGACTACAGCGGCAGGTACCGTACCTCCTGCAAAAGTTCTGGTATTGGGTGCTGGGGTAGCGGGTTTGCAGGCCATTGCCACAGCGAAACGTTTAGGAGCAGTGGTTGAGGCTTTTGATGTCCGAAAAGTAGTCAAAGAAGAGGTTGAAAGCTTGGGAGCTAAGTTTATCATGGTTGAAGGGATGCAAAATGATATGGACACAGGAGGCTATGCTACTGCACAAAAGGAAGAAGAATTGACTGCTCAGCGCAAGCTAATTCATCAAAAAGTGATTAAGGCCGATATTGTTATAACTACAGCTAGTATACCGGGAAAGTCTGCACCCAGATTGATTGAAGGAACTACTGTGGATGGAATGAAGCCAGGTTCTGTCATAATAGATTTAGCTGCCGCAAGTGGGGGTAATTGTGAATTAACGAAGAATGAGGAAGCAATCAATCATTCAGGGGTAAATATCATAGGAGATTCTCAATTGGCTTATACCCTTACACATGAAGCTAGTAAGTTGTTCAGCGTTAATATTTTTAATTTTATCAATCATTTGATGAAGGGGGGCTTAGAGGCTATCGACTTTGAGGATGAGATTGTGAAATCAACTTTTATTGGAAATAATTAAAAAAACCTAAACTTATATTATGGATTTAATCATTCAAATTTTAACAAACCAATTGACGATTTTATTTGCCTTAATCATGGCTGTTTTTTTGGGTTTTGAACTGATCTCGAAAGTGCCGACAGTTTTACACACGCCCTTGATGTCAGGAGCCAATGCGATCAGTGGAGTCATAATTATAGGTTCAATTGTATTGGTTCGTAGCAGTGGTTCGGAGGACTATGTATCACTTGGCTTGGGAAGTTTAGCCATTTTATTGGGGACCATTAATGTTGTTGGTGGCCATGCCGTCACCAATCGTATGCTTCAAATGTTTCGTAAAAAATAAATTAACTTTAATATAACGTGTGATGACCGCATTGATCAACTTAGTCTATCTCATTTGTGTTTCTTTATTCATAGTTGGATTGCAGCGGTTGAGTAGCCCGAAAACAGCAAGCTCCGGTAATTTAATCGCGGCGTTGGGAATGGGCCTTGGAATACTGATTGCCCTTTTAGCGCCGATGGAGTCTGGAGATGGTAATTATCTTTTCATTGTGGGTGCTTTGGTATTGGGGGGAGGCATCGGCTTGTTGGTAGCTGGCAAAGTATTGATGACTAAAATGCCAGAGATGGTCTCTCTATTCAATGGACTTGGTGGGGCTTGTGCCTTATTAATTTCTATTGCTGAGTTATTGAATTTTCATGATGTAAAAATATTTCAATTAGCACCTTATCTGACTACTTTAGTGGCCTTGGTGATTGGTTCTATAGCTTTTACCGGAAGCTTAGTTGCTTATGGAAAATTATCAGGAAGCATCAAAGATAGTTGGAAATTACCCAGAGCTAATATGGTTAATATTATTTTGCTCTTGACATTGATAGTAGCATCGGCCTATCAACTGCAAATGTTGGACACCATGGAGTTAGTTTACTTAATCATGATTTTATCACTAATATACGGGATCACGTTTGTATTAAATGTTGGGGGTGCGGATATGCCTGTGATTATCTCTATACTTAATGCATTGACAGGTGTTTCGGCGGCTTTAGCAGGTATCATTTATGATAATATGATCATGCTTATGGGAGGTATTCTTGTAGGCTCTTCGGGAGGTATTCTGACTATATTGATGTGCCAAGCGATGAATAGGTCTATTTTTAATGTCTTGGCAGGAGATTTTGGAGGGGCAGGAGGTAGTGTAGCTCAAGTTGGAGATCAATCGGTAAAGGAAGTGAATATTATGGATGCCGGTATTATGTTGCGATATTCAACAAATGTGGTTATTGTACCAGGTTATGGTATGGCAGTAGCACAAGCACAAAAAATTTGTAAAGAACTTGAAGATTTACTCGAGGAGGTAGAGGTAAATGTACGATACGCTATCCATCCCGTAGCTGGGCGAATGCCGGGGCATATGAATGTGTTATTGGCAGAAGCAGATGTTGACTACGCTAAATTATTAGATTTGGAGGATGCCAACAAATTTTTGAAAGAAACAGATGTTACTATTGTAGTGGGTGCCAATGATGTGGTGAATCCTTCTGCTTTAGATGATCCAGGGAGTCCGATTTTTGGTATGCCTATTTTAGATATCTTAAAAGGCAAGCACGTCATTGTACTGAAGCGAGGTATGAGTTCAGGTTATTCAGGTATAGAAAATCCCTTATTCTTTCATGATAAAACCAGTATGTTGTTTGGAGATGCGAAAAAATCACTTAATAGTCTTTTGGATGAATTAAAGACTATTGTTTAATTCTAAATAATATTTATTTGAAGTCCCTTAGCTTAGCATTTATTCAACTGAGATAATATTCTAGACAATAGATATTTATCGAAATCATTCCAAATAAATATGAAAAAATTAGGTTTTATAGTGGATAAGGTCTTGTGGAATCTGAAGCCAGCCATGCTCATTGAAGCAGCTATTAAAAGTGGTGAGGGACAATTGACCAATACAGGAGCACTTAGTGTCAGTACGGGCACTTTTACAGGAAGATCACCCAAAGATCGATTTATCGTGAAAGATGAGATTACCAAAAATAGCGTTTGGTGGGGTCCCATAAATAATGCTATTTCGCCCATTGATTTTGATCATATATACGATCGGA
>NZHT01000002.1 GCA_002691385.1 Flammeovirgaceae bacterium
AAAAATCATATAATTTATTTTTTGGAAGATTTGCAATTTTATCATTAATATTATTATGCAAAAAAGCTTCTGAAGTCTCGGCGCCTTCCACAGAGGCGAAAGGATTATTTCCTTTCCATAAGTTATATCCCAATGACTTGGTTAGTGCGATTTTTTCAAAAGTATAATAATTTCTTAGAATGTATGGTGATGCCACAATAAAGCTAATTAAAAAAATAATAAAAAAAAATTTTAAATTAATTTTTTTAAAAAAAAATAAGTATATAAGACTCAAAATAAAGATTAGATAAAATTCACCCCTTAATAGAATTAACAATCCAGATATTATTGAGAAGAAAACTAAAATCTTTTTTTTATTACTTTTGGATTTATATAAACAAAAAAATAAATACAAATATAAGGTCAATAAAAAAAACTGTAAAGTAACAGATGAAATTTGTGTCATCGCATAAACTTTTAATGGAAATATTGATAAGATAAATGAATTTAATAAACTTAGATTTTTTGAAAAAAAAAATCTATTTAACTTAAAAAAAAAATAAATTGATAATGTGGATAGTATAACTTGTATAAAAAGAACTGAATTTATATATAAAAAAAAATTTGGATTTAAAATTTTAATTAAATATAAAAAGTAAACGTATAGAGGGGGCATGTAAACTGATGGAATTAAATTACCGTCAAAAGATCTAAATGCCAAAGTTCCATGATTATAAAGATTGTCTAGTAATGTAGACCATTCATGATCTATACTAGTATCTCCATAATAATAAATTGATAACAATCCAACAAAAAAACTTAATACCAGTAAGTACGAAATATCATTAAATTTTTTAAAATTTACTTTCATAATTTTATTTTTGAAATAATACTATTTTTAATCTATTAATAAACCATGCTATCTAATAAAAATAATCTATATTTTGAAAAAACTATAAATTTTCTTTTTTGCTTATTTCCAATTTCATTAATAGTTGGAAGTTTAATACTCAATTTAAATTTATTTTTATTATTAGCAGTCAGTTTTTTATATCTTTATAATAATAAGTATAGTTTTACTTTTAGTTATACTAATATATTTTTAATTACCTTTTTTATATTCATTATATTAACTTCTTTATTAAATATCGAATCAAATAATTATAAAAATTCAATAAAAGCAATTTTACTTTTAAGATTCTTATTTTTATATCTTATCATTGAAACTCTTCTTAAAAAAAATAAATTAGATTTAAAAAATTTTTTTTTAATTTCTCTTGTTTGTACTGTATTTGTATCCTCTGATGTAATTTTTCAATACACCTTCGGTTTTGATGTTTTTGGTTATTTACCTTGGGATGGCATGATCGCTGGGCCCTTTGAACACGAAGCTGTGGCTGGAACTTTTCTACAAAAATTTTCATTGTTCTCTATTTTTGGTTTTATCCTTTTCTTTAATAATAAAAATCATAGTAAAAAAATACTGTTATTAATTATTTTATTAATTTTGTTTGGTGCTTTTTTTGCGAGCAACAGAATTTCAACAGTAGTTTTAATTGCCAGTTTTTTTCTTCTTATAGCTATTTATAGAAATTTAAGACCTACAATTTTATTATCTTTAGTAATATTTGCGACCTTCTCTGCTATTCTTATTAATAATGATGATGTATTAAAAAAAAAATATCAACATTTGTACAAAAGGTTTTTTTTAAAATCTGAAATAGTTCAGAAAGATTTATCTACAATTACTAATAGTGAAATTAATTCTAAAAAGAAAGTGGTTCTATCCAATTCGCTTCATTATCGAATATACTTAACCGCTATAGAGTCTTGGAAAAATAAACCTATTTTAGGTCAAGGACATAAATCATTTAGAACCAAATGTAATAATGTTATTAGTAAAAACGTAAATTTTCATTGTTCGACACACCCTCACAATTATCATCTACAAGTTTTGCACGATTATGGATTGATAGGTTACCTGCTGATATCACTTTTTATTTTTTCTATATTATTTAAAATATATAAAAAATTAAGTGAAAAAAAATCAATAAAAACAAATTATAATATTTATTTCATACCAATAATTATATCTCTGCTTATGGAAATCTGGCCTATAAAATCAACTGGAGATTTATTCACAACATGGAATGGGGCTACAGTGTGGATGGTGGTATCTTTATCAGCAATTTTAGGAGCAAACTTAAAAAAGGAAAATTTTAATCATTTTTTTAAAAAAAATAATTTAATTTTTACATATACCTCAATTATGTTGTCTGCGCTTATTATAAAAAGAGTATACTTGCATATTACTTTCTACTCGTGGTGGGATAAAATATTTTAAGATGCTATTTTATCAAAAAAAATATTTATTAATTATATTTTATTTAGTTTTATCTTTTTTTCTAACAATAAGTTTTGTTGGTATTGAAAATATTTATTTTAGTGAAGTGGATTGGCTTTTAGGAAGTGGAGATAAAAGTAACGCTCAAAATGGATGGACTTTTTTTAAAAATGATCAATGGCACTTTCCGTTAGGTAAAAATCCTAATTATGGTCTTGACATTAGTACATCTATTATATTTTCAGACTCTATACCCCTTTTTGCATTTATATTTAAAATATTTAAAAATTTTTTGGGAGTTTCGTTCCAGTATTTTTCTTTGTGGATTTTATTATGTTTTTTTTTACAACTATACCTATCTTACTTAATAATATTTAAATGCACAAAAAATACATTTTTTTCAATTTTTTCTAGCTTTATTTTTTTAATTGCCCCCATATTAATTTACAGAATTTCTTTTCATATATCTTTGGGTGGGCAATGGTTAATACTTTTAGGTTTTTATTTAAACTTATTAAACTTCAATAAAAGAAAAAATTTTTACTGGATATTATTATTAATACTTTCAACACTTATACATCTTTATTTTACTATAATGTTATTTGGAATATATTTTGCCCCTCTACTTCAAAAGTTTATGGAAGACAGAAAAATTTTAAATACTATTTTCAAAGTATTTACAGCGGTTTTTGTTGTTCTATTTTTTATGTTTATTTTTGGTTATTTTGAAACTCCTGTTATGAGTACTGTCTCACGAGGATATGGAGAGTTAAAGCTAGATTTATTAAGCATTTTTGATCCAACAGTTGATGAGGGTACCACAAGTACAAACTGGTCAATTTTTTTAAAAAATATACCCGGAACATCTATTGAGGGTTTTAATTACTTTGGTCTTGGAAATATCTTTCTTTTTTTAACCTCAATAATTATTATTATATATAAAAATTTAAAAGAAAAATCTTTCTTTAAAAAATTGCTTACAAAAAATATTGGTTACTTTTTTATATTATTATTTTTCACTTTTTGGTCTTTAACCACTAACTTAAGTTTTGGAGGTAATGAAATATTAAATATACCACTTCATAATTATATGTTTGGTGCACTTAGTATATTTGCTGCAACTGGAAGATTTTTTTGGCCAGTTTATTATATTCTCATTATTTTTTCACTTATTTTAATTTATAAAAACCTAAAAATTAAACATTCTATTCTAGTAATAATTCTGGCCTTTTTTATTCAAGTTATAGACACTTACCCTGCTCTAGAACATCACTTTATAAAAAGATCCCATTTTACTAAACCTATAAAATTAAATGATAATATATGGAGTGAAATTCCAAAAAAATTTGAGAAGTTTAGAACAACTTATCTTTTTAATAATTATGGACCATTATTCAAATCGCTAAGTCATTTTTTAGGAACAAGTAATATAAAACAAACTGATATTGTTTTAGTAGCTGGGATGGATAGGTCAAAAGCAGCTGAGGCTAGATATAATTTCAATGATAAATTATACAATAATAAATTTTCAAAGGATACGGCATACGTAATAGATAATCTGGGTCATTTAAAACTTATGAAGAAATTATTAAAAGACACTAATAACGGTTTTTTTTATAGAGATAATTTTTGGCTATTTTTACCAAATAAAAAATTAGATATGTCAAAAAATGATATTGAATTATTTTCTCGTATAAAATTTGACGAACTTAAACTAAATCAAAAATATAATTTTACATTTAGTAATAGAGATGATTTGTTGGGCGTCGGTTGGAGTCATAATAATTATGGTGAGGGTGTTTGGTCAGAAGGAAATATGTCTTTTATATTATTTGGTTTGGAAGAAATCAATAATGACGTTTTAAATATAAAACTTAAATTTAAACCTTACGAAAGTAATAAAAAAGATAACTTTATTATGAAAATTTTCTTTAATAACATTTTAAAAGAAGATGTTAATTTAAGTTCATTAAAAAATGAAAATGAGCTAAGTTTAAATATTGAAAAAAATGAACTTGAGAAAGAAAATATTATAATGTTTAAATTTGAAAATCTTATATCTCCTTTAGAAATTTTTGAAAGTCCAGATGCAAGAAAACTGGGCATTCTTTTAAAATCTATTTTACTGGAGTCTTAAACTACATGAAATCTGTATCAATTATAATTCCCTGCTATAATTACGAAAAACTTGTAATTAAAAAAGTAAAAAAACTTATTAGAAAAATTAAAAGCCATAAAATAAAATATGAGTTTATTATAGTAGATGATTGTAGTAAGGATGACACCTTTAAAAAATTAAAAGAAAATTTTTTTTCTAACAAAAACATTTTAGTAGTTAAAAATTCAATTAATCGTGGAAAATCTTATTCCATCAGAAAAGGTATAAAAATTTCAAAGTATAACCATATTATTTTAATTGATTGTGACTTAACATATTTTGAAAAAATAGATCATATAATCAAGCTAATGAAAAAAAATGTAGACTTTATTGCGGTTAATAGAAGATTGAAAGCTAGTAGATTAACTAATAAAACGTTTTCTTTATACCAATTAATAAGACATTTTATCGGACAATTTATAAGTCAGATAATAAAAAATTTACTAAAATTAAAAATTGAAGCCTGTGATACTCAGGCAGGTTTAAAGGGGTTTAAAAAAATACCTATTTTAAAAAGAACTAAATTTATATCTAATAGATTCTTCTTTGATTTAGAACTATTTTTTTTATTTATTAACCAAAATAGAAAAGTTGAGTTTATACCAGTAAAATATGAGATTTCTAAAGACTCATCTATTAAAATTTTTGATATAAAAAATTTTTTAATTATAGTTGAGCTATATAAAGTAATATTAAAGTGTAGAAATTTAAAATAATTTTGGAATACATTGAACTTGAGATAATACATCTTCCAAATTAAAACCAATTATTTCACTAAAATTTTTTAGTGTATTGTATTTAAATTTATTGTCTTCTTCAGCCAATCTTATTGCTTCATCTCTTGAAATTAGTCCCTCTCTAATTTGATTAGATCTAAAGTTATCATACTCAGAAAACCCAGCTACTGTATAGTAAATAAAATTATTAAATGCTGTTTGTCCATCGCCCATCCTCCACTGATTTTTTCCATACGAAACATCAGATTCCCAATCGTACTCCTCTTTTAAAACTTTTTTTATTTCCTCTTCGTTCCAATTTATATAGTTGTAAAAGTGCATAAAATTTTCTTTTCTAACAAAACTAGCAAGAAAGCCATTAAAGTTATCAAGTAAAGCTGAATTTATATAATTTGGATTAAGAATAAACTGTGAACTATAAAATGAAAACATTTTTAGTTTATTAAAAGCACTGTAAGATACCATGCGTTGATTATTTTTTAATAATTGATTTACTCCTGCAAATCCTAAAAAAAATTCTCTTTGTTCTAACTGATACCCAGTAAAATGAATTACAAGTTTTAAACCAAGTTCTTTTGATAATATTCTTCCATAATCTATAAAGCTTTTATCTCCTGCCTGAATAATGGGTAGCATTCCTAAATGAGGTTTTTTTAGCCACGCCATAATATTTTCTCTTACATATGATCTTTTTTTTGAAATATTTGCTGAACGAATAATATGTTCAATTCCGAGTTTACCACATATTTTAGATTGATTAATTCTAGAAATGTCAGTAGTTAGGCCCCAATCATAAGTGTAAGCAACTGGATTCATTTTAAATTTTTTTTTTAATAAATGTAATCCATATGAACTATCTCTACCTCCACTTAATCCCACTAAACAGTCTGGTTCATTATTATTTGATCTAAATTGATCTAGAACTTTAGCTAATTCTTTTTCACCTTTAAATTTTTGTTTTTCATACCCATTACAAAAATTACACACACCATTGTTATCAAATGAAATAAAAGGATATGTTTCAGGTAAAATACATTTTGTACACTTTTTTAATTTTTGAAATCTTTTTCTCTCATTAGAAAAATTATTAATAGAACTAAATTCACTTTTATTAGAAAAATTAATTTTATCTAAAAAACTTAAGTCATTGTCTAAACTTTTCCCATGATCGATATTATAAAAGTTTTTTTCTTTTTCATCATATACAATAGTTTTATTTAAAATTTGGTGAATATTATTATTTATCTTTTTTTTATTAAGTTTAAAAATTTTACTTTTGCACAAAAAATTAATTAAAAAAGATTTTTCAGATGAAAAAACTAAAAAATTTTTATCTTCATGGTATAAATAATAAAGTGCTCCACAATTAGAAGAGAGTATTATTTTGGATGAATCTAAAGTTCTGAAAGCAATAGAATAATTCCCAATAACAGACTTCAAATAATTTAAATAATCGATAATAAAATTATTATTTTTGTGGAAAATTTTATCTAAATTTTCATAAAATTCTAAGGAGTCGCTTTTTATATTATGCCCTTCAAGATTAACTGTCTTTTCAGCTGTTGCATGATCAGTATTAACAATAATACCATTATGAACTCCGATTATATTTTTCACTATAATTGGCTGGTTATTTACGTATAAAAATTTTGTACCATTTGTTACTAATCTCGTCTGACCAATAAAAGTTAAAAATTTATTACTATCAGAATTTATTTCATCTATGCTATTTTTCAAAAAAAAATTGTAATCTTTACGTTTAATAGCTTTTTCAGGATCTGCATTAACTTTATAAACAAAATTTTTTTTTTCACTAGAAGCAGAAATACCAAAAGTATCAGATCCTCTTATTTTACTTAATTGAGTAAATAATTTGATGTCATTTTCTATAATTGAAAACTTATTTGTTTCATTGTTGCTTAGATACGAAAAACCAAAAATTCCACACATTTGAGATATTATGAATATTTAAATTAATTAATAAATTTTTAATTAGACTTTTTTACAATAATCTTCTTTAAACTTCCAGAGATTAACACAATAAGTAAAATAAATATAAATGGTACTATGAATTGATAGTTTAAAAATAGCTCAGTTATATTGAAATTTGTAATCAGTACAAAAGAGTTCAATGACATACCAATGCTGTTTGTTGCAAAAGTAAGTGGAATTTCAGCTAGAAAAATTATTAATAAAAAAAAATTTTATATTTAGGTTATATAAACCAAAGAAAATATTATGAAAAAAATATGGAATTATATACCTACTTAAAAAAATTGTAGAATTTTCATTTTTTTTCATAAATTTATATTTTTTTATTTTTGATTTTATAAATCTCTTATATAGAGAATTAGATAAATTTTTTCTTAAAAAAAATTTAGAAAAACTGAAAATTAAAGCTGATCCTAAAGTGATAAAAATAATAGAAAACACAAAACCCAGATAACCAAAAACAAAGCCATTTAATATAATCAAGGGAAATACTGGAAGGGGAGTTAAAAAATAAAAAAAATTTAAGAAAATCATAAGTGCTAAAAATTGAAGATAATTTTTATCTTTTTGTGACAAAATAAATAATAAAATTTTTTCTATATAATTAAAAAGATTCTCATATTCTGTAAAAAAATAAATTAAAAAAATTGATATAAATAAAATAAATAATATTGAGATATTTTTTTTAT
>NZHT01000003.1 GCA_002691385.1 Flammeovirgaceae bacterium
AAACTTTATCATTTGAAATATTTATCTACTCAAGTAAAAATTACGTTCATTATAAATTTTCAAAAAATAATCATCCATCAAATCATCAATAAAATAAATGGCCTCACCTGTTGATTTCATCTCGGGCCCTAGCTCTTTATTGACATTAGAAAATTTATGAAATGAGAAAACCGGCTCTTTAATTGCATAGCCCACTTTTACTGGTTTAAAATCAAAATCTGTGACTTTTTTCTCCCCTAACATCACCTTAGTAGCATAATTAACATATGGCTCTTGGTAGGCCTTACAGATAAATGGAACGGTTCTAGAAGCTCGAGGATTCGCTTCAATAATATAAACCTTATCGTTTTTGATGGCAAATTGGATATTGATGAGACCAACCGTTTTTAAAGCAACAGCAATTTTTGCAGTGTACTCTTCTATTTGTCGAATGACAAAATCTCCCAAGTTGTAAGGTGGCAAAACTGCATACGAATCACCAGAGTGAATCCCTGCAGGTTCAATATGCTGCATAATTCCAATGATTTGGACATTTTCTCCATCGCAAATAGCATCTGCCTCTGCCTCAATAGCACCTTCTAAAAAGTGATCAAGCAGTATTTTTCCATCAAGCTTCTGACCCAGTAAATTCACAACATGATGCTCTAATTCATCTTCGTTAATAACTATTTTCATACTCTGCCCTCCTAAAACATAAGAAGGTCTAACTAAAAGAGGGAACCCTATTTCCTTAGATAGCTCAATTGCTGAGGCAGCATCCGTGATTGTCCCATACTCAGGATAAGGTATTTTTTGAGCTTTCAGAAGATCCGAAAATCTTCCTCGATCTTCGGCAAGATCCAAAGCATCAAAACTTGTGCCCAAAATTTTAATCCCATAACGCTCCAACTTTTCCGCAAGTTTCAATGCCGTCTGACCTCCAAGCTGAACAATAACCCCTACTGGATTTTCTAATTTGATGATTTCATAAATATGCTCCCAAAATACGGGCTCAAAATACAACTTATCAGCCACATCAAAATCCGTAGATACCGTCTCAGGATTACAGTTAATCATGATGGTCTCATAACCACATTCTTTAGCTGCCAAAACACCATGAACACATGAATAATCAAATTCAATCCCCTGTCCGATGCGATTGGGTCCTGAACCTAAAACTATTATTTTTTCACGTTTAGATGAAATAGACTCATTCTCTTGATCAAAAGTTGAATAATAATAGGGTGTCTTGGCCTCAAATTCGGCCGCACAAGTATCTACAATCTTAAAAATTCTTTTGACACCTGCGGCTTCTCTTTTGTCAAAAACTTGGCTTTCTAGACAATTGAGGACATGGGCAATTTGTCTGTCTGCATAGCCTTTCTCTTTGGCCTTTCTGAGCAAGACATCAGGCAAAGTCTCCAAAGAAAATTGTGCAATTTCATTTTCCAATGAAATAAATTCTTCTATCTGACTTAAAAACCAAGGATCAATTCTCGTCAGCTTATGTATCTTATTAAAAGAAATCCCTAATCTAAATGCATCATAAATATGAAAAAGTCGATCCCAACTTGCGTTTTCTAAACTGTAAAGTATCTTGGATTGATCGGTAAGCTCTCTTCCATCAGCACCCAATCCATTTCTCTTGATTTCAAGTGATTGGCAAGCCTTTTGCAAGGCTTCTTGAAAATTACGCCCAATACCCATAGCTTCACCTACCGCTTTCATCTGTAGACCTAAGCGGCGATCCGATCCCTTAAATTTATCAAAATTCCATCTTGGAATTTTCACGATAACATAATCAATAGCTGGTTCAAAAAAAGCAGAGGTAGTTTTAGTGATTTGATTCTGAAGTTCATCTAAATTATAACCGATGGCCAATTTAGCCGCTATTTTAGCGATTGGATAACCCGTCGCCTTCGAAGCCAATGCTGAAGATCGGGAGACACGAGGATTAATTTCAATACCAATAATTTGATCAGTATCAGGATGTACTGAAAATTGAACATTACAGCCCCCGGCAAACTGACCTATCCCATTCATCATTTTAATGGCTAAATCACGCATTTGCTGATAAACCGTATCCGACAAGGTCATTGCTGGTGCCACTGTTACCGAATCTCCCGTATGAATACCCATTGGATCAAAATTCTCAATAGAACAAATTATTATCACATTGCCTATGTCGTCCCTTAGCAATTCCAATTCAAACTCTTTCCAACCCAAAATACTTTGCTCTACTAGTACCTCATGAATAGGAGATGCTTGCAATCCTGCGTTGAGCGCCTCATCAAAATCTTCCTGTTTATTTACAAAGCCTCCACCAAAACCACCTAAAGTGTAGGATGGTCTGATTACCAACGGGAAACCAATATCTTGTGCTATTTCTTTACCTTTCAAAAATGAAGTTGCGGTCTCGCCTCTACAAACGTCAACTCCAAGTTCCAACATTCTAATCCTAAATTTCTCTCGATCTTCCGTAGTTTCTATCGCATTGATATCCACACCGATCATTTTTGTATTGTATTTTCCCCAAATACCTGCTTCTTCACATTCCATAGCCAAGTTTAAGGCGGTTTGACCTCCCATTGTAGGTAGAACAGCATCTATTTGCCTCTCTTCCAATATCTGTCGAATCGATTTTTTGGTTAGGGGCCTAAGATAAATATGATCGGCCATAACCGGGTCTGTCATGATGGTGGCTGGGTTAGAATTGATAAGAGTTACCTCAATACCTTCTTCTTTCAGTGAACGAGCCGCTTGTGATCCCGCATAGTCAAATTCACAGGCTTGACCAATCACAATGGGCCCACTTCCGATAATGAGCACCGATTTTATGTTAAGGTCTTTAGGCATTTTTAATTATCGTTAAGATTACAAACAAATTGACGTAAAGGTAACTTTTGTTCATTAAATTTTAATCTGAATCAAAACTTATATTTCAGACAAATTTAAATAAGCCCCACTCAATCACCTATTTAATGTAAATTTTGAAAGTATATTGATTAAAAAACACTATTTTAAGTTGAACTTATCAATCTTTTTTTTGAATCCCAAGCCCATTTTCACCAGTCAAGGACATCTTCCCTTTGCTGATAACAAAGCCCCCTGTCACTACATCTTTAATCAAATCTAAACTCCCATCTAAATCTAAAAATTTGGTACTCCGAGAAGATAGTGCCAAATGCAATGCAGCAGCAATACTTACAACACTCTCATCATTACAACCCCACATCAACTTCACCTTACTATTCTCAGCGATGTAGGCAATCTGCTTAGCCACCAACAATCCACCTGTTTTCATCAACTTAATATTAAAAATTTTACATCCCGAAGCCTCTTTAAGCAGTTGCAAGGCATCCTTTGGATTTCTCAAAGATTCGTCGGCCACAACAAATTGCGCAATCGATGGATCTAACTCATTTACACATTTTATAAAATTTTCTGTGGAAAAAGGCTGCTCAATAAGTTCGAGTTTGATCTTTGCCGTTCTTTTTACAAATTCATTCAAATCTAATGTATTATAACCTTGATTGGCATCGACGCGCAGTACAACGTCAGGCATACGCTCCGCAATTTTAATCACCCTTTCTGAATCTAATTCTGGATTAAGGCCTGTTTTTATTTTTAAAAACCTAAACCCCATACGATAATATTCTTCCGCCTCCGAAAGTGTCTCTTCTACATTTTTAATACCAATGGTTATTGAAGTGGATAGCGCCTGTTGCTGTTGGCCAAAATAATTAACCAAAGGTATTTTGAGGAATTGAGTAAAAGCATCATGAAGGGCAATATCGATGGCCGCATGGGTTCCAGGCAGCGTTATAAACTTGGCATGCGTCTCCCTAAGTAGTCCCTCTACCTGAGTAATCCTCTGACCTATTAAATAGCTGAAATCTACATCATTCAAATGTTTGATCGTTTCCTCTACAGATTGTCCTACAACCATCTTACTTGAGTTGGACGCGCCCATGCCTATTATTCCATTTTCTATCTCTATTTCCACAAAGGCATTCATTACTTCTGAAATGGTTTTATAAGCGATGGTATAGGGGCGAATAGTACCTAAATCACGACCATATACTCTTACGTTTTTAATTTTCATGGCTTCTGATTAATTATATTTGATATGATTGGATCCATGGTCTCAATCATTGGTATAACTATGGGGATGTATGTTTTTTGAGTCAGAAAATCACGATATTCTGATAACTGTTTCGCCTCTGCCCCTTCACCATTTAAAGTGATTCCCAACACCTTAGTTCCTAAATGTTCGATGAGAGCCACTTCATTTAAGATATCAGGAATGTTAGTATGATAATGATCAAAACCACTAAACTTTTTGCGCATAGGTACATGTTGCAAGACCACTCCATCCAAATCACCAGATATAATGAATTCGGACCCGCAAGGTCCACTGGGATTGCGAAGGCTAGATTGACCTTCAACAATCAGTATATCTACCCTTTTTTCTTCCCAACATGAATATAAAGCATGTTCCAACTCTCCTGGAATAAAGTCGTTAGGAGTTGCATCAAAGAGTAAGCCATAATCTGCCCCCTGCATCCAACCTGTTTGGCCTGTATAGATCATTTCAGCTAGATGTCCTTGCGCATTAAGTTGCTCCTCTAAAAATCTAGAAGTGGTTCTTTTTCCAGTGGCACAATCCATGCCTAAAACGGCTATTTTTAATGCCGTAATTTGTGCTATTTTTCCTTGCCAAAAATGTAAGTCTTTGAAATCTTTGGGTTTTCTAATATCAAATATTTTGGCTTCTCCTATCGACAAAGACTTTAGTTCATCTAAATCATTAAGAGGTTCATGAAGACCATTGACTATATGTATTCCATTTTTTAATACATTTTGAACACTTTCATACAGCTCTCGTGGGAGTAAGCCCCCTTTAGTAGCCATGCCAATAATGGCAAATTCAGGCTTCCCAAAGGAATTAATAAAAGCATCAATACTTTTTTCTACAGGTATGCCCTCTGGTATACCCTCAACATGATCACTCGCATCGGAGCCTGCATGTTTTTCGTCTATAATTCCTAAAATTTTAAACCTCTTCCCTTTACGAAGGAGGCCGTGTGCTGTCTTGGCATGACTGTCGTGTAAAAGCCCTCCGGTAATAATGACTGCTGTGCCTGAAATATGAGCTTGATCCATCTTTATCGACTAAAATAGCAAACAAATTAAGAAATTCAATGGCTCTATAAAAAAGCATCCTATCAAAATTAGCAGATTTATAAAATAACATATCGTTTACATGTGTATGGGTCGATTTTCTGTAGCAGATAAGCAAGCTTCCTTAACGGCCTCCATGTATGTAGGATGCGCATGAGACATTCTAGCTACATCTTCTGCAGAAGCCCTAAATTCCATAGCAGTCACTCCAGCGGCGATCATATCTGCCGCCCTAGCTCCAATAATATGAATACCTAATATTTCATCTGTACTCGCATCTGCAATAATTTTTACCAAACCTTCGGTGTCCATAGAAGCACGAGCCCTGCCCAATGCTTTATAGGGAAACTTTCCGATTTTAATAGGTCTCTTTTCTTTTTTTAACTCATCCTCTGTTGCCCCTACGCTGGCTACTTCGGGCCATGTATAAACGACGCCAGGTATCAAGTTATAATGAATGTGTGGTTGTTGACCTGCCATTTGTTCGGCAACAAAAACACCTTCTTCTTCTGCCTTGTGAGCCAACATAGCCCCTTTCACAACATCACCAATGGCCCAAATATGATCAAGATTTGTTTTTAAATTTTGGTCTACCACTACTCTACCTCTGTCATCCAAAGCCACTCCTATTTTATCTAATCCCAAGCCTTCTGTATAGGCTTTTCTACCAATGGAGACCAAACAATAATCTCCTTTCAGACGGATGGTTTCAGAAGTCTTATTTTCTGCTGTAACTGTTATTTCCTTCCCTTTTACCGCGACGCCTGTGACCTTGTGACTAAGATAAAAATCAAATCCAAGACCCTTAAGACTTTTTTGAAGCTCTTTACTCATGGTTTTGTCCATGTTCGGAATAATTCCATCTAAAAATTCAACCACTGATACTTTTGCGCCAAGTCTGGCATAAACAGAACCTAACTCCAAACCTATGACTCCTCCACCTATAATCAAGAGGTGTTTTGGGACCTCCTTCAATTCTAAGGCTTCCGTAGAAGTAATGACTCGTTTTTTGTCCACTTTGATGAAAGGTAGCGATGCAGGTTTGGAGCCTGTGGCAATAATTATTTTTTCCCCCGTGATACTTTGGGTCTCTTTTCCTTCAATTTGAATCGTATGGGGATCCAAAAAAGAACCTAACCCATTGAACACATCGATTTTATTTTTTTTCATCAAATATTCGATCCCATCTGTATTCTGACTCACCACATCAGACTTGCGTACTATCATTTGTTTGAAATTGACTTTGGGCTCAGAAATATCAATACCATGAGTTTTGAAAGTGTGAGTCGCATTATGAAAATGTTCTGAAGAATCTAATAACGCTTTAGAGGGAATGCATCCTACATTTAAACATGTACCCCCTAAAGAACTGTACTTTTCAACAATAGCTGTTTTAAATCCTAGTTGGGCACATCGTATAGCTGCCACATATCCCCCAGGTCCTGATCCGATAACAATTACTTGATAATCCATGATTCTATGTTCATTGTGTTTAATAGCAATATCTTTACACTTTTTAAACTCCCAAAAGTAATCGCGAAGGATCTTCCAAGAGTTCTTTTAATCTTACCAAAAAGCTAACTGATTCCCGACCATCAATAATTCTATGATCATAGGAAAGTGCCACATACATGATTGGCCGCACCACTATTTCATCATCCTCCACCACCGGTCTCTGGACGATATTATGCATTCCTAAAATGGCTGATTGTGGGGCATTAATAATGGGTGTCGATAACATCGAACCAAAAATTCCACCATTAGTAATGGTAAAAGTACCTCCAGTCATCTCCGGAATACTTAACTTGTTTTCTCTGGCTTTAGTAGCTAACCTCACTACTTCCTTTTCAATTTCCTCAAAAGACAGGGTTTCAGCATTCCTTATAACAGGAACAACAAGGCCTTTAGGTGCTGAAACAGCAATAGAAACATCACAAAAATTGCTATATATAATCTCATCCCCATCAATTTTCGCATTTACAGCTGGCCAATCCTTTAGTGCCACGCAACAAGCTTTGGTGAAAAAGGACATAAATCCAAGACCCACTTCATATTTTACTTTAAATGATTCTTTGTATTTTTTTCTTAAATTCATGATCGGCTGCATATTGACCTCATTAAAAGTGGTCAACATCGCTGTTTCATTTTTCACTGAAACCAATCTCTTCGATACGGTTTTCCTCAAAGGTGACATTTTTTGTCTATGCTCAGACCGATCACCTTGGTCCTCGTGTTGTTTCGGATCATTTGTGCTCGATTTCTCTGTTCCTTTTGAGGAAGGTTCCTCTTTTTGTAATTTAGCATTCAAGGCATCTTCTTTGGTGATCCTTTCCCCCACACCTGATCCCTGGACAGCGACTGCCGAAATACCTTTTTCAGCCAAAATTTTAGCAGCTGCTGGAGAGGCATGACCTACAGCATATTCTTTAGAAACTGTTGTGTATTCCGGTTCAGAAGTTTTGGACTCCACTGGGTTGGATGCTACCTCATCTTTAACGGCTATTTGACATATTAATCCCCCAATCTCTAGAGTTGTGCCATCAGCCGCCAAAATTTCTAATATGCCTGTAGCTTCTGCTGTTAGTTCAAATGTAGCCTTATCAGACTCAATCTCAGCAATGACCTCATCTAAAACCACTAAATCACCAGTTGACTTGGTCCAATTAGATATGGTTACCTCATTGATAGATTCACCTACCGTGGGTACATGCATTTGGACGGTTTTTGCAGCTCCTAAAGACACTTTTTCTAATTTCACCTCGGGGGGTAACACTTCTTTTGTTTTGCTTGCTGGCTCAATAACGCACAACAAACCCCCGATGTCAACGGTATCACCCAAACCTACCTTGAGGTTCAAAATACCTTCAATTTCAGCACTTACTTCAAAAGTTGCTTTATCGGATTCAAGCTCACAAATCACCTCATCCATTTCTACATGATCGCCATCATTTTTCATCCATTGTGAAACAGTAACCTCTGATATTGATTCCCCAACTGATGGGACTTTCATTTCAAGACTCATATGCTTATAATTTAAATGCTCTATTAACTAAATCTTCTTGTTCTATTTTATGAATTTTATTAAACCCCGTTGCAGGTGATGAAGCTGCTTTTCTTGCCACGAGTCCAAATTTGTAACCTTCAGCTATTCTGAGAATATAGGACCAAGGCCCCATATTTTCAGGTTCTTCTTGTGTCCATATTAATTTGGGATTTTTATACTTTTTCAATATCGCGGCCAATTGTTTTTTTGGAAAAGGATGCAATTGCTCTATTCTTAGAATGGCTATCCCTTTAGATTTTTGCTTTTGCTGTTCATCTAAAAGGTCAAAATAAATTTTCCCAGAACACATGATTACCTTTTTAACCTTACTCGGATCCACATAATGATCTGCAAAAACTTCACAAAATTTACCTTCAGTAAAGTCTTTTATTGGCGCTGCTACCTTTAGACTTCTTAACAAAGATTTAGGTGAAAAAACGACACATGGTTTTCTGAATTCCCACGCCACTTGTCGACGCATTAAATGAAAAAAATTGGCTGAACTTGTGACATTTGCAACAATCATGTTGTCCTGAGCGCACATCTGAAGAAACCGTTCAATCCTCGCACTGGAATGTTCAGGACCTTGTCCTTCATAGCCATGGGGTAGTAACATAACCAAGCCGTTCATTCGCTGCCACTTGGTCTCGGCACTAGAAATAAATTGATCAATCATAACTTGAGCCCCATTGGCAAAATCTCCAAATTGGGCTTCCCAAACGACCAAAGCATTGGGTGTTGACATCGCATAGCCATACTCAAAACCCAGAACACCGAATTCTGACAATAAAGAATTGAAAATTTTAAAAGGTTCTTGGCCCTCATTTATATAGTTTAGATGACAGTAAGACTCGTTGGTCTCTGAATCAACCACGTAAGAGTGCCGGTGTGAAAAGGTGCCACGCTTGACATCCTGGCCCGACATACGCACAATTTTACCCTCAGCCAATAACGAGCCATAGGCAAGCAATTCACCTTCTGCCCATCCCAATTCTTTTTTATCAAAAAAAGCAGCTTTTCGATCTTTCATAAGCTTTTCTATTTGCCTTAAGGGTTTAAATCCTGTCGGGAGGGTCGTTAGTGCATGAGCTATTTTTTGAACCAAAGCATCAGAAATTGCAGTATCTGGAGATGCATGAAAATCTTCAGGTTTAGACTTTCTTAGAAACTTCCATTCTTCATCAATTTTTTGTGGCTTGTATGGCAACGGCTTTTGCTTCACGAAATTCAACCTATCCTGAAGTAATTTTTTGAATTCCATATCTAATTTTTCAGCAGTTTTTCCAGCCTCATCACCCCTTTCTTTGAGTTTTTTTATGTACACCTCACGTGGATTGGGATGCTTAGAAATAATATTATAGAGTTTGGGTTGCGTAAATTTGGGTTCATCACTTTCATTGTGGCCATGTCTTCTATAGCATAGTAAATCAATAAAAATGTCTTTACCAAACTCCTGCCTGTATTCAACAGCCAAATTGGCCACGAAATTCACTGCTTCGGCATCATCCCCATTGACATGCAGAACGGGTGCATCTATTATTTTCGACAAATCTGTACAATAAATACTCGACCTGGCATCATCATAATCCGTTGTGAATCCTACTTGGTTGTTAATAACAAAATGAATAGTTCCTCCGGTGCGATAACCTTCTAAATTGGACATTTGGACACACTCGTAAACTAAGCCTTGACCAGCAATCGCGGCATCTCCATGCACAACGATAGGAAGACATTTGAACATATCTCCTTCATATTCGTCATCTATTTGGGCTCGAGTTACTCCTAATACTACAGGATCCACCGCTTCGAGATGTGAAGGATTGGGTGCAAGTTTGACGTAAGCCATATTCCCAGAATCTGAAACATATTGGCTCGAAAAGCCTAAATGATACTTTACATCTCCATCACCCATGGTAAGATCGGGATTGGACCCTCCCTCAAACTCATTAAAAATTTCATCATAAGTTTTACCCATAATGTTGGCCAAAACATTCAATCTCCCACGATGAGCCATCCCAATAACTACTTCTTGGACACCAAATTCGACGGCCCTTCTGATTACTTTATCTATTGCCGGGATGGTATTCTCTCCTCCTTCCAATGAAAACCTTTTTTGACCGATGTATTTTGTATGCAGAAAATTTTCAAATACTACAGCTTCATTGAGTTTACCCAAGATATGTTCTTTCTCTTTTTTGGAAGGATTGATTTCGGCTCCTTCAGTTTCACATTTGGAACGGAACCATGCCAAAATTTGTGGCTCTCGCAAGTGGGAATATTCATATCCGATAGGTCCTAAATAAATCTTCTTTAACCGGGTTACAATATCTTTTAACTTGGCGGAACCTAAACCTATTTCTTCCCCTACCTGAAAGGAAGTCTCTAAGTCAGCTGATGACAAACCGAAATGATCTAAATCTAATTTAATGTCATGATTCCGTCTAGCCCGAACAGGGTTGGTATCTGACTTTAGGTGTGCTCTTGATCTGTAAGCATGTATCAAATTTTTAACCGCCGTTTCTTTTGAACTTCCCTTAACAAGCTCTGAACTTGTATCATAGCTATTGGCGGAAAACTCAAACCCCTGGAAAAACAATCTCCAGGAAGCATCAACGCTTTCAGGATCTCCCCGATAAGATTCATATAAACTGTTAATATGCGCGACATCCGCATTTCCAATGTAAGAATATTCATCCATTTTTGTACCTATATTAAAAACTCATCAAATATAAAGATTGTTTTAAATATTACAAAACTGTATAAACGAATATACAAATAGAATGGATAATGACTTTGAATTTCAATCTATTTAACTTTATTATACCTGCCCGATCACTAAATAGATATTTTCTTTTATCTTTGCGCTCTATTTTTTAATTTTTAACATGGACGTGATCCATAAATAAAACGAATAATGTCAGTAAAAATAAGATTAGCACGTCGAGGACGTAAAAAATTAGCCATGTATGACGTGGTTATAGCAGATGCCAGGGCACCACGAGATGGCCGCTTTATTGAGAAAATTGGCACTTATAATCCCAATGTCAACCCTGCATTTATTAATATCAACGATGAAAAAGCACTAGACTGGATCATGAAGGGTGCCCAGCCAACCGATACGGTGAGAGCCATTTTATCGGGGAGAGGCGTTATGTTTAAAAAACATCTTCAAGTAGGTGTAAATAAAGGAGCCATTACACAGGAAAAAGCAGACAAAAAGTTTGATGAGTGGTTCCAAAAGAAAGAAAAGCAGAATCAAGAAGCGATCAAAAAATTGACTGAAGCCAGTAATAAACTAGCCAAAACGAAATTTGAGGCAGAAAAAAAGGTCAATGAAGCTCGAGCAGAAGCCATTTTAAAAAGAAAGCAAGATGCAGAAGCAGCCCTTGCGGCTGAAATTTCTGAGGCAGGAATGGCTGGAACAGAGAAAGAACTTACTGATGAGGCTGAGGGAGCAGTTTTAGATCAGAAAGGTTCTGAAAAGATGGAAGATGCCAAGGTAGAAGATGCCAAAGTAGAAGATGCCAAGGTAGAAGATGCCAAGGTAGAAGATGCCAAGGTAGAAGATGCCAAGG
>NZHT01000004.1 GCA_002691385.1 Flammeovirgaceae bacterium
ACGGTAACGCAAGCTAAGAAATATTTCCAACAATTCATATTTATTACCTCAAAATGGTATGGCTATGAGACTTCCCGAATCTGGAGCATTAGGTCCAGCAATCACTTTAATTGCAGACTCATGTGGATAAACAAACTCGACTCTGGCTAACGCTAATTCAGCTACATCGTTTATATCAAGCCTGTCACTATCCCAGATCGCGCTCCTAACTAATATAAACTGATCACCAGAAGTTACTCCCGCTGCCTGTCCAGCAAGCAACGAATATGTTCCATCCTGAGCGCGCCTTGTGACTATTCTTTCAGGTTCGCAAAGCAAATCACTCAAAACTTCTTCAATAATCTCCCCAACTGATTTCTTGATTTCTTCTCTCAGTTTCATCGGCAAAACTGTATCTCGAGTTGGCTCTGGCTCACTCCTAAAACTGATGCTTTCTTTTGCAGAAAAAACTACCCCAGACCTGTCTGCCTGGCTTACTTTAAGTTTGTACTTTATACCTCCTGCTATATTCGCTGGAGACCCACGGTAGACATTGAAGAACGGGACATATTGCCAAATACTATTAGCTGCCTTCCCTGCCTGGTAAAGTCCTTTATCAATTTTCCCAGCCTGAGCAGCGCTCAAACCCACCTCCATATCAAGCTCATAAGAGCCAACTGCTTGGTCCATTCGTGCTAGGATCGCGTCATATTCTGTCTTGTACAAATCCTCATCACTTTCTACAACAACCACTTGCGAATTATTTCTAAGGATTTCCAATAATTTCTCACGCGTTTCAGATACCACTGCACTTAAATAGACCGAACCCACCCGAGTATTTGGATCGCCATGGGGAGTCGCTGAAACAACTAGCTGGGGAAGATATCGTTTGGAAGCACAGCTATCCGACGAACGCCTGCGAGGTGGTGCAGGGGAGCTGGTCGGCTCAGGATTAACATAACCTTCAACCCTCACGCCTCGAACAGACTTATTCGCGGTAATATAGGCCGACTCATGCATTTGACCATCTGAGTCAACATATGCACTTGAAACAATGTCCACTTCTCCGGTCAAAGCCTCGTCTAGTAATGACTGACGTAAGGCTTCCAATCTCTCCTCTGCAGATAATTTGTCATCTGCATAAGAGTATCCCCCGAAAAGAAACACAAAGTAAATCAGGGTTAGAAAGAGGTTAAGACTATTTTTATACCCTCTGAGATCATTCATCGCACTTCCAAGCGCAAGAATTTTGACTTATGAAGCCTTTCTTGCAAATTGGTTAGAATATTTTAAGTATAATTTTCTCAAATCATTTACTACTCGGGGATTTAGACTTAGCGTTACAGCATAAGTATCATCGCCTACAGTTTCAATGCTAACAAGCTCAGCACCATAAATCACACCCTCAATACGAGCTCTAAAAATATCACTACCAACAATCAAATCACCAAGAGTAGTGGTCGAATTGACATGCTGTCCATACACTTGTGCCGCGAGCGATCTGTAGGCATCCATTTTTCCAGCCCTTATCGCCATCAAACGCTGTTGCGCGGGGTTAGTATGGCGTTGAACTGCAATAACCGCATAACCAGTAGCTGTCATAGTGTACTGATCTTCAACCATAGCTCTAACAGAGCCACCCGAACTTGCAGTTGGTCGAACGTTTTTGTGAGAAGCACGATGATCTGCAAAAGCGGCATAACTAAGCAATATATTGCTTACAACCAGCAGCAAAGCAGCGAAAAGAGCCTTAGTTTTTATCTTCATATCCCGTAATCCTCGCGCTACAGCAAAAAATTCTAGGCTAAACCCAGTCCAACATTCAAATAAATCGACATTCTCAATCAATTCTTTAGTGGTCAAAACATAGTCTTAAAGGGTTACACGACGTTTTTGGCACAACCTTTGCAATACATGTAATAAATATTTAAAAAAATAACGCGGAATATTTTTAAATAACTGTTTTATAAGGATTTAATTTTTATGGCAACGCTATCCATGTCATCATTTCGACAATCTATGTCGACTTTTGAACTATCTACGCTAGGCATTCCATTGCTTTTATTACTCATCATTTCGATGCTAGTGCTGCCTTTACCTCCATTTTTACTCGATGTTTTATTTACTTTTAACATAATACTTGGGCTAGTGATCATCATGATCGCAGTTCATGTTAAAGCACCTCTAGAATTTTCTTCTTTTCCACTCATTTTGCTTTTTGCCACCATGCTTAGACTTGGTTTGAATGTCGCATCTACGCGAGTAGTTTTGGTGTACGGGCATGAAGGCTCCGATGCTGCGGGCAAGGTTATCCAAGCCTTTGGAGAGTTTGTAATAGCTGGCAATTATGTGGTTGGTTTCATCGTTTTCGCTATTTTGATGATCATTAACTTCATTGTGGTAACCAAAGGTGCAGGTAGAGTGTCTGAGGTTATAGCAAGATTTACCTTGGATGCAATGCCCGGAAAGCAAATGGCCATAGATGCTGATCTAAATGCTGGAGTAATCGATCAAGCCACGGCAAAAATTAGAAGAGAGGAGCTTTCTCAGGAATCGGATTTCTATGGCTCTATGGATGGTGCGTCTAAATTCGTTAGAGGAGACGCAATTGCAGGACTACTAATTCTAGTCATCAACATCCTTGGAGGGTTAATGATTGGGATTGCACAACACGACCTCAGTTTTTCAGAAGCCGGTCGAATATATGTACTTTTAACAATTGGAGATGGATTAGTAGCGCAGATCCCTTCTCTTTTACTCTCTCTTTCCACAGCAATAATAGTAACCAGAGTCACTACTCAGGAAACTGTATATTCACAAGCTGCGACTCAACTGGCGAATCCGCTCGCTTTTTTCGTCGCCGCAGCAATCATTCTAATCCTTGGCTTGGTGCCAGGTATGCCACATTTTGTATTTATCACTATTAGCGCCGGTGCTATTGCGATGGGTGTTTCCATCCTGAGAAAAAAACAAAAGATACCAGCAGCAGCTGATAGTCCTGAAGCACAAAATGAAACTGAAGAAGAAGATCTAGACTGGGCAGATCTAGATCAGGTGGATCTGGTTGGAGTAGATATCGGTTACGGTCTTATTCCACTTGTAAGCCCAGAATCTGGCGGCACTTTGTTAACCAAAATAAAAGGTGTTCGAAAAAAACTTTCTGCAGAATTAGGTTTCTTAATTCAGCCAATAAGAATAAGAGACAATCTTGAGCTTGAGCCTGATGCCTACAATATCGTCATCAGCGGTGTCGTTCGTGGAAGAGGCGAAATTAAGGTTGGTCAGGAGTTAGCCATAAATCCAGGTGATGTACATGGAGAACTTAACGGAACGCCAACAAAAGAACCAGCGTTTGGTCTAGATGCATATTGGATTGACAGTTCTCAAAGAGACTATGCGCGCACGCTTGGTTATACAGTTGTCGACCCCGCAACAGCAATCGCTACACATCTAAATACAATTCTACTCGATAATTCATCGGAACTTCTGAGTCACGACGAAACTCAGCAGCTACTGGACAAAGTCGCAGAGAAGTCGCCAAAGCTGGTGGAAGAACTAGTCCCAGATAAAATGTCATTATCAATTATCACCAAAGTTCTTCAAAATTTACTAGCGGAAGGAATTAGCGTAAGAGACATGAGATCAGTCATAGATGTACTATCTTCAGAGGCTGGTAAATCTAGTGAACCTGACCAATTGACTGCCTTGGTTAGGCCTCGCTTAGGTCGGTTCATTATGCAAAATTTAATTAGCGTCGACGAAGCACTGCCAGTCATGACCCTAGAGCCAAAACTGGAGCAAATAATTACTAATGTGCTGCAGCAAAGTGAAAGAAGTGGCTCTCTTATAATAGATCCAAAATTAGCAGAAAGCCTATTTAAAGCACTTAAAGAGGAATCGCATTCAGTCGAGCAAAAAGGTCTACCAGCTGTCCTTGTAATTTCGCCAGCACTGAGACCTTGGCTTTCTCGTTCCGCACGCCAGCGAATACCAGGCCTGACGGTCTTGTCCTATACCGAAATTCCGGAAGATCAAGATATTACCGTAGTGGCCACAATAGATACCCAAGAACAGGAGAATGAAGAATGAGACTTGAAAAAATAGTTGGTCCGGACTCTCGTTCCGTGATCGAAAAAATACGACGTTCATTTGGAGATGAGGCGCTAGTGATCTCTAACTCTAGATCAGAGAATAAAAATGAGATTATTGTCGCAATTGAAGGTGATGGGCTCGTAGATGTAGTCGATCTAGTCAAAGAACCATTGGAAATTAAGCAAATACCCGATAAAGAAGTAACTGATACTGATGATCAGCGAGCTAATATTACCCTTGATATATTAAGAAAAGAATTGATGGAATTTCGCTCTGAAATGGAAAAAATGACCAAGAAAACATCTCCGAACTGGCTTTATAAGCCCAAGTTATCTTCAAGTCACCAGCAAATCTTGTGGAGCGAGCTCGAAGAGATCGGGGTCCCTGAATCTATGAGAAAAGCTTGGATAGATGCAATTCCCTCTCACGCCACACCAAATGAGGTGGTTGATCATATTGTGTCTGTAATTCACAACGGTTTAATCAAACCCGAGATCGATATATCACCAGGGAAAAATCTTTTAATAGTTGGAAACCCTGGTTCTGGTAAAACGTCAATGGCTGCAAGATTAGCTGCCAGAGTATTAGAAAGAGATACTGAAGGAAGAGTCGCGATTGTAAGCTATTGCGACAAACGGCTTGGATCATGGAGTACCTGTCAGGTTATCGCTAATCGACTTGGCGCAGAGAGTTACCGCATTCAAGATCCCAAAGAGCTTAAAAAAGTATCTGAAGAACTTGGGCATGGAGTAATGATTATAGATACCTCTGGAGCAAACACGAAAGAACACATAACTGCCATAGAAGAAATACTACCTAATGTGACGGTTTGCCCTGTAGTGGCGTGTGATTCGAGTGAAAGCAGTACCCGCGAGATTCTCAATTCTGTTGGAGAAGAAAAAATTCACTCGGTTATGCTGACTCGTATGGAACAAAATCATGTCCCTTGGGAAACTCTAGGGGTGCTTCTGGAAAAAGGTATGAGCATTTCCAGCGGAACCTTTGGTAGGGATGTGGCAGATCATAACCAGGTGAAATTTGACACGGAATTGGCTAAAAAGATTGAAAATCTTGTTTGCGAAGACTTTGACGTTGAATGGGCGATAAATCATAATCAAATACCAATGGACATGACGCCAAGGGCGTCATCGTGAGCATAATTTATGTCACTTAAAAAACCTATCAAGGTAGTTGGTGTATCAAGCGGGAAAGGTGGAGTTGGAAAAACTACTGTTTCTGTAAATATTGCGGCAGCTTTAGCAAAACAAGGTCTTGACGTTCTTTTACTGGATGGTGACCTCGGGCTAGCAAATGTACAGCTCGCGCTGGGAGCCGCAGGTGAATATAACTTCAGTCATGTTCTATCTGGAGAAAAAACGCTTGATGATGTTGTTATAAATACTAACAGCGGTGTGGATCTGGTCCCTGGTGCAAGTGGACTAAAAGACCTGGCATCGCTTTCTGAAAAAGAAACTGGTTCGGTTATACAAGCATTTTCGTCTCTTACTAAGCAGTATGATATTTTCCTGATTGACACAGCCGCTGGTATATCTAATTCAGTGGTGTCACTTTTAGGTGCCTGTCAGCACCGCATTATTGTTTTGAAAGACGACCCTTCTTCTATTGCAGATGCTTATGCAACGATTAAAGTTTTATTTCTAGAAGGTATAACGCAGGACATATATTTATTACCTAATGAAGTATCTGGAATGGATCATGGAGATCAATTATTTAATAATTTAAATAAGGTTATAGTTAAATTTTTAGGGTTCGAAGCATCCTATGCAGGCTTTGTAAGGAAAGACGACGTAATACCTCTAGCCTGGAAAAAAGCCATGCCAATTGTATCCTGCCTTCCAAACTCTCAAAGTGCTCGAGAGTTTAGAAATCTGGCTAACTTTGTTAATAATCTGCCTAGCGATGTGGATAATAATAATGGTGGGCTGCAGTTTTTTTTCAACCAATTACACTCTCCGCGCCGGAGTGCTTAATTAAATGGTTAGGGACGGGGTAAAAACCTATGGCGAAATTCAGAGCGAAGCTTTGGGAAATAATGCAGTACTAAATAATCTTGCTCTGGTTAAACGCATAGCACTTCACTTAAAGGCCCGGGTCCCTGATGTCATTGAGCTAGATGACATGATTCAAGTAGGCACTATTGGTCTAATGGAAGCTGTTAAAAGCTTTCGCTCTGATGAAGGCGTAGAATTTGATTTCTTTGCAAAAACAAGAATCAAAGGCGCTATTTTGGATGAAGTTAGAAGATTATCCAGTTTACCAAGATCTGCTATCTCAAATATAAAAGCTCATAATGAAGCAATTAAAACGCTTAATAATAAATTAGGTCGAGAACCAAGAAATTCTGAGGTAGCTGATCATTTAGGGATTAGTTTGGATCAATTTGAGCATGAACGAGAGCATGCTAATCGGTTTCAAACGATACCGGAAGAAAATGTTTCTGCTCTCAGCGAGAGAGCTGACGACCGTGCTCATTCTTTAGATCCTCAAGATTCTGTTCAAGATAATGAAGTAAGATCCATGCTTGCAGAAGAGATAAAAAGCCTTCCCGAAAGGGATCAACTGGTGCTTTCTCTATATTATGAAAAAGAACTTCATTTAAAGGAGATTGGAGCCATAATAGGTGTAAATGAATCTAGAGTTTCGCAAATTCTTTCTGCGACTGCTAAGAAATTGCGTGCTACCATCCATAAAAAAATTGGTTAGAGCCTAGGAATACTATGTCTCTTTTCTCAAGATCAAAGGGTAACCAAAGAGCTATGGCGCAAGCCAAATCAGAATTTGAAAAGATTCTGGAGGCGGTCAAAGAAGATAAACGCGTTGATAGGGCTCTGAGATCCAGAATCGCCTTTCGAACACGATCCCACATTGATCAAACATTTATAGAAGGAGCTAAAAAGGCGGAAATTTATGACCACCTTTGCTTACAAGCCGTTGCAGCAGGGGAGGCAAAACCTGAAGCACCTGAGCCAGCCCTGTTTAAAGTCATAAAGACCAATACTGGTAACTTTTTTGCTTATTTGCCAAAGGATCCGGCAAACAAGATTTTCTTGCTTGGCGGACTCTATCAAACTATGGAAATTTCTGGCGAAAAAGCTATTGAAAAAGTCCAAGCAATTGCGGACGAAATTTGGGATGAACTTGGCGTTGCTCAAAATTTGGAATGCCTTCGGTTTCTCTCTGCAGAATTAGGTTTAACAGATGAAGAAGATGCTGCAGAGCTAGCTAGCTAATGTCGATAAATTTCGCTCTAATGCTGGCCACTGGCTTAGCCATAATTATATTGCTACTTTATATTATTGGACGTATGGGCAAGCTAGAGGAAGTAACAAGAAGCCTACTACAGAGCAAGAACGAATCTTCGAAAGAATCTGGGTCAGGGAAAGTAACAAACACCTCTGTAGATAGCGATGATTTGCAAGGGAAAGAGTTATGGGATGTATTGACGGGTAGAAATTCTGATATCAAAGCAGAGAATATTGACTCAGTTAGGCAACGCTACGAAATTATCCTAAAAAAACATGTGCAGACGCTTTTGCAGGCAGGCTACTCTGACTCGCAAAGCGGCGGCATAAAGAAAAACCCAGGCAACTCAGATTCAATAAATACATTAAGAGGCTCAGTACAATCTTGGCTGCCTTCTGAGCATTGCGCTGTGCTATACAATTCTGGATATGAACTAGCCACAACAGACGAAAAAAGCGAGCAAGATCGATTGCGAATGAGTATTGATGACTCGATAGCCGCCCTGTTTGACCAAGTTAAGTTGCCATTTCCAGGAGATTTTTCTCAAGGCTTGATCAGCGCGATGGTAAAGTGATGTAAAAATCTTTGGGCTAATCAGCCTTGTATAAAACAATGTCAGAGGTCTCTTCTTCCAATTCTACTCCAACCTCTCTAGCATCATTCTTCTTTTCTAATGCATCAAGATATCTTTCTCTAGTTAATGTAACCAAAGCTTCTACTTGATTTTCCAAGGAATATAGACCGGTCATCTTACCCTGCATAGCACCAACTGTGTTGGTTAATCTTTTTATCGAACCTGACAAGTCAGAAACCGTATTGCGCTGATTAGAAAGCGCCTCCTGAAGCTGATCTATCTCCTTATTAACTTCATTCACTTCAGAAGAAACACTGGTCGCAGTAGCTGCAGGAAGATCTGACTTAAGTTCCACCAAGGTGTTTGAAGCGCCCATCACCGCTTCCTGAAGGCCTTCATATTTTAACGTAGCGTTAGCTTGTTTTTCGGCAAGGATACGAATATCAAATTGAAGCTCCTCAAACAATTCAAGACTTTGATTCATCTTCACTACACGTTTGGTGACGGCCATGACTAAGGCATCTACCTCAGAAACTCTCGAAGAAAGCTGGATTATCATAAAAATAAAAACCATAACAGCTACAGCCAATACAGAACTAACTGCTGCGAGTATCAATTTTATTTGGTTAGACTGACGCGCAAAAAGCAAATTGTTTCTTTCCAGTCTTCCATCAAGCTCAGTCTGCGTAAGCGACAAACGTCTCATGGTGCTAAGGCTGGCCTCACTTGCAGTAGTAGATGCTTCAGCCGCATCGAGTGCCGTCGGTATTAGACCCTCTAATTGATTAATAACTTCAGCACCGGTCATTATGACTTCAGTTATATTTTCCGAGGAATTTGTTTCTTCGACTTCATGATCATTATCTTGATCATGATCTTCTGTAGCGTCTTCCGCTAAAGTGGAGTCGGATTCTCCTTGAGTATCATCTGCCTCAGCCTGCGCAACAGCTTCGGATTCTTCTTCCTCAACTATGGCCTCTGATCCTTTGCTCTCTTCAAGGACTGACTCTTTCCGCTCATCGAGAATTTCTTCAGCTTCAGAATTAGCGTCGACAACTTTTTCTTCTTCATCCGACAAAATAAAATCCTCTATTCGTTCGTGTGCCCCAACTTCTCCATTACTGAAGCCACTGCCTTTCGCAGCTTCCTTATGCGCTCTGCAAATGGACCAGCAGGGACACCTTCTGACACGGAAAAACGTGCTTTACCATGTATCAATAACTTTTCCCTAGTATCAGGAGTGTCTTCTATAAGCTTAGATACCGCATCTTCCTCGATATCTTTATCTCCACCGACTGAAGAATCCACAGAGCCAGCTTGATCAGTAGACTCTGTTTTTTCAAGAGGGCTTCCTGAAACACTACCGATTGCTTCATTTGCGCCAGA
>NZHT01000005.1 GCA_002691385.1 Flammeovirgaceae bacterium
AAAAATAATATTCCACATGTTGTTCCAGAAATATATGGGAACGAAAATGAAATAGTGAATATATCAATTGATGATCTGACCGGCATTTTTTCCGTAATAATGGCAGAAAAAAACAGGGCAAAAAATGTAAGTTTAACCATTTATGGTTACACTCGAGAGAATCAACAATTATTTAAAAATAATGGAAGACCTCTTGGGGGTAGGAATTTGCTCAATGGAACGATGACTCCTTCATTTGGAAATTCGCGCTACTTGGCTGGAAGTTTTTCCAAAAATGGAACGAAGCTGAGTAAAGGCTTGTTTATTTCTAAATTTACAGGGGATCAACTGAATTTCCTAAAATATTATGAATTTGCCTATTTTGAGAATTTTTTCGAATTCTTAGGTTTAGGGAAAATGCAAAAGTTAAAGGGGCGAATCAAAAGAAAAACTGAGGAGGGGAAAAAAATAAATTTAAATTATCGTGTAATTATTCATGAGATAATGCAAAACCAAGGTCGACTTATTTTGACAGGAGAGGTATATTATCCTCAACATACAGATATTCAAACTTTTACATATTCAAATATAGCAAATCCATATTCTAATTTAGGGTTTAATCATACACATGCCTTTGCCGTAGTTTTTGATACGGAGGGGAATTTGCTTTGGGACCATAGCTGGCCCATGCAGGATATGTTTTTTGTAACTTTGAGTAAAAAGGCAGTGTTTAATTCTTTTGCTGATAGACTTGAAGTCTATAGTTTAGATAAAAATAAGATTAGGTCAAGGATATTTATCGATCAAGAGGTAATTGAAGATCAACTTGAGATTCCTATATCGCTGGGTGCAGATTCGGATAAATGGTTATGGAAAAACCCAGAAATAGAATCAGTAGTATCATGGTACGATAATTTCGTTTTAGCTTTTGGTAGGCAGCAGATATTGTCTCCCTCGAATTCAAGCAGCTCATTTAAAGAGGTTTTTTACTTTAATAAAATTCACTATCTGGGTAAAGAAGATATGAAATAGTGATATTATCTTATATTTGCATTATTTCAGATGCAAAAGCGACTGCTCTTAGATAGCCAACTTCTTCAAATTACAATTCAAAGATTGTGTCAGCATCTTATTGAGAATCACAATGATTTTTCGTCAACAGTAATATTGGGCCTGCAACCTAAAGGCGTATTTTTGGCAAATAGAATTCAAAAAGTTATTAAAGATCTTGAAGGTTACCATGTAGAAGTAGGTTATTTGGATACCACTTTTCACAGGGATGATTTTCGTAGACGAGACATTCCCAAAAAAGCCAGTGAGACACGTGTACCTTTCTTGATAGAAGGTAAAGATTTGATTTTGGTCGACGATGTGTTATTTACAGGTAGATCTGTACGGGCTGCCATGGATGCTATGATTTCATTTGGCCGGCCAACAAAAGTAGAATTATTGGTTTTGATTGATCGCTTATACGCACGTCAGTTGCCTATCGAAGCTAATTATGTGGGTAAGCAAGTCAACACTTTGGCATCACAATATGTCGAAGTAGGTCTTAAAGAACAAAATGGAAATGATTCGATATGGTTAATGAATATTGAAGCGGAATGATCCAATTAAAAAAAAATAATCTACTAGGGATAAAGGAATTAGGTCTGGAAGAAATAGATTTAATTTTTGAAACTGCAGATAATTTTAAGGATGTTATCAATCGCCCGATAAAGAAAGTCCCCTCTCTCCGAGATGTGACTATTGCCAATATTTTTTTTGAAAATTCCACAAGAACTAAACTGTCTTTTGAGTTGGCAGAAAAAAGATTAAGTGCCGATGTGATTAATTTTAGTTCATCAAGCAGCTCAATTAATAAAGGGGAGACGTTGTTAGATACAGTCAATAATATACTTTCGATGAAGGTTGATATGATTGTTATTCGTCATTCGAGTCCGGGAGCTCCTCATTTCTTGGCCAAGCATATTAATTCAAAGATTGTGAACGCCGGAGATGGAACGCATGAACATCCGACACAAGCTTTGTTAGATGCTTATTCCATTCGAGAACGTTTGGGTAGCATTGAAGGTAAAAAGGTCGTTATAGTAGGTGACATTCTTCATTCAAGGGTAGCTTTATCAAATATCTTTGCTCTACAAAAACTAGGTGCTGAAGTGATGGTTTGTGGTCCGGCTACTTTATTACCAAAATATATTAGTGCCCTAGGAGTTAAGGTGGAGTTGGACATAAGAAAGGCATTGAATTGGTGTGATGCTGCTAATATTCTACGCATTCAACTTGAGAGACAGAAGATGCCTTACTTTCCATCGCTTCGAGAATACAGCTTGTTCTACGGTGTGAATAAAGAAATGGTCAATGCGCTCGATAAAGAGATCATTATTTTGCATCCAGGACCAATTAACCGAGGTGTTGAGATCACCTCAAGCGTAGCAGATGCGGACAATGCTTTGATATTAGATCAGGTAGAAAACGGTGTGGCTATTCGGATGGCTGTTTTATATTTGTTGGCCAGTAAATTAGAATAATTAAAGTCCTGTGTAGTTGAAAGGTGTAATGCCCTTTAATTCTTCTTTGATATTTTCGGAAATATCAAGAGATTCAATAAACGCTTGAATGGTAGCTTCAGTAATAGATTCATTTTTACGAGTCAAGCTTTTCAAGGCTTCATAGGGAGATGGATAGGCTTCTCTTCTTAAAATAGTTTGAATGGCTTCTCCGACTACCGCCCAATTTTGATTGAGATCCTCTTTAATATTCTCCTCGTTACATTCTAGTTTTTTCCAACCCTTCACCAATGAGTGCAAAGAAATCAATGAATGTGCGATTGGAACTCCTATATTTCTTAATACGGTAGAATCTGTTAAGTCTCGTTGCAACCTAGATATTGGCAGCTTGGCGGCAAGATGTTCATATATGGCATTGGCCATGCCTAAATTCCCTTCTGCATTTTCAAAATCTATGGGATTTACTTTGTGTGGCATGGCAGAAGAACCTACCTCATTTTTCATTATTTTTTGCTTAAAATAGCCCATAGAAATGTATGACCAGACATCTCTACTCAAGTCAATAAGTATGGTGTTAATACGTTTAAGGGCATCAAAGGTCGCTGCCAAATGGTCATAATGCTCAATTTGAGTTGTCGGATGACTTCTTTTAAGTCCTAAGACGTCATTTACAAATTGATGTGCAAAATGATGCCAATCTACCTCAGGGTATGCTAAGTAGTGGGCATTAAAATTTCCTGTAGCACCACCAAATTTAGCGGTATGAGGTACCTGTTTTAATAATTTTATTTGCTCATTGAGTCTTATGAGATAAACTTCAATTTCCTTTCCCAATTTGGTTGGGGATGCTGGTTGCCCATGGGTTTTGGCAAGCAAGGGAATCTCTTTCCATACATTGGCAGATTGTTTTATCAAAGCCATGAATTCATCCAATAGGGGCAAAATAGTTTTAGAAAGGGCTTCTTTAATTGATAGGGGGATCGAGGTATTGTTAATGTCTTGCGAGGTCAATCCAAAATGAATGAATTCTTTGTAAGATATCAAATCAAGAGTATCAAAATGCTCCTTAATGAAGTATTCAACAGCTTTGACATCGTGATTAGTAACCGTTTCAATTTCTTTGACTTTTAAGGCATCTACTTCTGTAAAATTTCTGTAGATGTTTCTTAAGGTCTCAAATTGATCAGGATGGACGCCCCTTAATTGAGGTAAGGGTAATTCACAAAGCCTTATAAAATATTCTATTTCCACTTTCACTCGATATTTGATTAGGGCAAATTCTGAAAAGTAGTTAGAGAGTACTTGTACTTTGTTGTGATAACGACCGTCTATTGGTGAGATCGCGTAAATAGAATAATGTTTGCTCATTTGCTTCTGAAATATACTACAAAAATACTGAATCCCAACGATTTGTAACCACCATAATACTGAATTACCTTTGCCCTTTAAATATAGATTTTTAAAAAATGGTTTTTGGTTTATTTAATAAGGATAAAAAAAATAAAAAAGTCGATGAAAGGTATGTTAATCTTAAAATAAAAGACATTGTAAAAATTACGGCTGATGCAGTCAACCTAGTATTTGATGTGTTAGATCAAGATTTCCCCTACCAGTCAGGTCAATTTATTACTCTCATTGGTGAAGTAAATGGTGTTAAAATCAGGCGGGCTTATTCTTTATGTTCAGCACCAAATATCGATAGATATCCAGCAGTAACGGTAAAAAGGGTGGTCAATGGCTTAATGTCTAATCATATAAATGATAGTTATCATGTGGGTCAGAACATTAAAGTAATGAAGGCAATGGGTACTTTTACTACCAGTTTTGATGTTGAAAAATCAAGACAGCTAGTATTGATTGGAGGAGGCTCTGGGATTACACCGTTATATTCTATCATTAAGTCAACCCTACATTTAGAACCCAAAACAGAGGTTTTGTTGGTCTACGCCAATAAGTCATCTGCAGATGTCATATTTCAGGAAGAGTTAAATAAGTTAAGCCAACAGTTTAAAAATTTTCGTTGGATCAATATTTTAGAGCATGAAGATGAAATGAGAACGGCAGATTACATAGGTAGGCCAACAGAATCCATGGTACATTCCATTCTTGAGCGGTCAAATGTGAATGCGCTAACTCATTATTTCATTTGTGGTCCAGATCCGATGATGAAAATTATTCAGTCTGGACTGGATCAATTTGGAGTACAATCAGAACAAATTCAAATAGAAAGATTTGTAAGGAATTATGTTACCGAGAATTTGGAGGGTTCAAATGAAATCAATATATCTATTGTTTTGGATGGCACCACCCATGAACTGAAAATAGATAGAGATCAGCCCATTTTAGATCAAGCACTTTTGGCAGGTATTGATATGCCTTATTCATGTAAAAGTGGGTTCTGTACGGCTTGTCGTGGCAAGGTGTTGTCAGGTAAAGTCGATACAAAAGAAGCTGACGGCCTTTCCGAAGAAGAAATTGCGGAAGGTTTTGCACTGCTATGTGTAGGCTGTGCCCTGACCCCAGAGTTGAAGCTTTCTATTGAATGAATCATTTTCCTATTTGCGATAAAAGGAAAATAAATAACTGGACTTGTTTTATGTTTAAGAACTGGGAAGCATTTTATCAAAAGATTACACTATTTTTCAATGCTATAATTGCAATTTCATTCCTTCCGTTTTGCTGGTTGCTATTAGAAATGGAAGCAGTGGGAGATCAAGTTGCTCTGCTCAAAGATGAAAGCAAGTGGATTGTTAGATTTTCTTCTTTTACCTTAATATTTATTCTCTTGTTTGTTTCAGTAAAGAGCACAAAAAAGGGATTAAAAGGGATTAACCCTAAGATAATAGTTTCCTCTAAATTATTTTCTTTTTACCATATATACATTAAAAAGTTCATATTAATGGAACTAGCGGCTATGATTGCCCTTGTTACCATTTATGTGTTGCGAGACTATTTTTTTGTGGGAATTTATTTGGGGATCTTGGTATGGTTTTCACTGATTCGCCCCACCTACGATTATGTTGTAGATAAGCTTAAATTAAATGCTTCCGAAAGGGAACAGTTGGAGTCAAAAACAGACTTTTAGAGATGGGGCCATTTTAGAGCTTTTTTGGTTAAAAAATCATCGATTAATGCTTCATATTCGTTTGGATGATCTTCCATGTCTTTGCAGTGTCGGGATCCCCATTTGGTATGATGAAAAATGGCATACTTATGATTTAGCTTTTTATTGATATCTACAGACTGCGAAGAGGACGTCTGGTCATCAGATTGAGAGTGTATGAGTAAGGTAGGTACGCGTATTTCTGAAGCCAATGCTTCAATATTTGCTTCAGTAATGTCAAATTTTGCCCGTGATTGCACTAAAAAATAGGTGATAGGATAAAATATTTTTATCCAGCTTCCATAGCGTCTTAAAGCACGTTCATTTACCGCAGATTTAATGTCGCGATAAGGAGAATCAGCCAATATAAAACCGATATTTTGCGTGACTGATCCGGCGGCTAATACGGTTGCGGCACCCCAAGATTTGCCAATCCATCCAATTTGACCGATAGCGAGGTTAGACTTATCCATTAGCACTTCAGAGAACGACTGATGGTCTTTCCGTTCTTGGATGCTCCAAGTACCTAGTGATCCACCACTTTCACCATGGCCTCGGTGATCATAGAGTATGATATCACAACCTTTTTTCCAAAAATAAGGAACGTATTCAGCACCTCCCATTCTATTTCCTCCCCAGCCATGCGAGATTACGACTCCGCAAAAGATGCTGTCAATGGGGTTTTTCAGATATGAACCTTTTAATGAAATATTATCATCTGTTAACACTTCAACTGCTTCTAAGATTCCATATTTTTTTAGTGTAGATAAGTCAGGTTGAGATCTCCAGGGGACAATAATTAATGAAGAGAAAAACCAACCGAGGGATACATAACCAGCAAAAAAAAGTGAAATTAAAAAAGCTAATATTTTTTTCATGGGGAGATTAAGAGATGACTGAGTACCACTTTTTGGAAAAGAATAAATAAAATCCATCAAGGTAGTTTATGCAGCTCACAATTGTATGTTTATTTTTATTATTTTGATTTCTCGCTAAAATTGATTTTTGCTATCATTCTACTCTTTTTTAGTTGAATTGGGGTGCCTCTTTTACGGCGTAGTTTATCATTAAATAATTCAACGACTAAGGCAAAAGTCATGGCGAAATAAATATAACCTTTGTTTACATGTTGGTGCATTCCCTCAATCATGAGCATTAAACCGATTAAGATTAAAAAGGCCAGTGCCAGCATTTTTACTGTAGGCCTGTTATTAATGAAATCACTTATTTTCTGAGAAAAAATGAGCATGACTATCATCGCAAAAATCACAGCTAATATCATGACTATAATTTGATCTGAAAGTCCTACTGCGGTTAAGATGGAATCAAATGAAAAAACAATATCAATAAGTACGATTTGACCTAGTGTAGAGGCAAAGGTTTGAAGCGGTGGTTTACAATCAGGGATCACATGAGCTCCCTCTAGTTTTTCATGAATTTCGTGTACGCTTTTGGCAATAAGAAAAGCTCCACCTAATACCAATATGAGATCTTTGATACTGAGTTCAAATAGAGGTAGATCACCCCAAAGAGTGAGGCTCATTATGGGTGCAGTCAAACCTACTATCCAATTAATGATTAGTAAGAGTAATATTCTAAAGGTTAAAGCCAAAAGAAGGCCTGTATTTCTTGCCTTTGCTTGCGATTTAGTTGGTAATTTTCCAGTAATGATGGAGATAAAAATGATATTGTCGATACCTAAGATAATTTCCATTACTGTTAAGGAAATCAAAGCAATGATTGCATCTCCAGTTAACAATTGTTCCATTTCAGTTATTTCAATTTTCTATGATGCGCGGATCATATACCCAAATAGGCTCTTTTAGACCATATTTCATAAATAGGTTTTCCCTTGGTACTCTTACCGCTGTGATGCCATTTGTCATCTAGTAATTCAAAATTAAACTGAAGTTTTGTGCCTGCACGACTGTTATCTCTAGAAAAATACAATATTTCTTCTGTATATCGACCATTAACGGTCTGGTAGTTTCCTCCGCCCGTACCGAAGAACTCTTTTGTTTCAACATTATAAGCAATCCACTGGAATTGTGTCCCGGAGAGAATTTTCATGGTTCTTCTAGCACCTGGTATGCGCTCAGAAATAATACCTTCTTTTTTACGCCCTGTGATTAGCCAAGCACCTTGCAAGTCACCAGGTTGACCATTATCAATTCTGCTCCATAGAGTACCGTTCCATTGAATGCTATTTTCATTTTGAATAAAATTAATAGTGGTTTGGATGCCTACTTTTTTCGGTGATGAGGTATCAAACTCCCAATTCATTCTAACATAACCATCTGCTTTATCCCAACTTCCTCCGGAGGTTGAAATAAATACCGAAGGTTCGGTTTTATATTGGGTGATAGAAAAATGATTTGCAGTCATGATCCAAACAGATTTTATGTCACCTTCCGAGGATGACCAAGCCCCTGTAAGGTCTTGTCCAATCAGAAAACCACTAAATAGTATTGTATATAAGTATGTAAAGAGTTTCATTTGAAATTTATTTAGATTTAAGATAATAACAACCTTCCTCAATAAAAAATATAAAAGTCATCTAGTTTCGATTTTTCCGTTCGCATATTTAGCAAATCTTCCCGATTCTTTTGTATGGGTATGATCTTTCTTTGGCCATGGCCAACCACCAAATTGGGTTGATTGGTATTCCTTTATCGTTTCTTGAATTTCAGATTGATAATTCATAACAAATGGGCCATATTGGGCAATAGGTTCATTAATAGGTTTACCTTGTAAAAATAAGAAATGACTGACTTCCGAGCCATTAATTATATGAAGAGGTTGGTCGCTAATCATTTCTAACATATTATTGGGTAAGAACCTTTTATTTTCTAATTCAATGTCTTTTCCTTGAAAGTAATAGAGCGTTCGGCTCAAGTTAGCACCATGTGCGGGCAGAGTCCATTGTGCTTCGGGTTCCATTTCCAAAGTCCAAATACACACTTCATTTTCTGGATCATTGGCCCAAGAATCAGGTGCCGGAGGTAATCCATTGGTCTCGAATAAGTTACCGGAAATTACCTTTACTTCCGTTATTTTATTTTGATCATCTTTTTGGATATATCGAGGAATTTTTTCATTCCAAAGCATTGTGAAGTGAGGGCGACACATTTTTTTAACTTTTGGTAAATTAATCCATATCTGAAACATCAATAACGAATTATTTTTTGATGTGTTCAACAAAGGAAACATTTCACAATGTTGAACTCCTTTACCTGCAGTCATCCATTGAACATCACCATTACCAAACCGACCTGCTGCTCCTAAAGAATCTGAATGATCCACTAATCCTTTTTGGACAATGGTCACTGTTTCAAAACCACGATGTGGATGAGCGGGGAAACCAGGAACAACTGTACCATGATACATTCTAAAGCCATCTTTACTTTTGAAATCTTGTCCTAAATTTCGTCCGGTGAGCAAGGTAGGATCGGGTCCCAATGCTGAATTGCCTGGAGGATAGGTATCTTCATGAAAGGCGCAAAATAAGAAAGGATCTTTGGTTTTCCATGGAAAACCTAGTGGAGAAATATGAATTATTGCTGACATTGTTGGTTATAACTAATAACTTATCATTTTTTTAAATTTCCATTAAATTGAGATGTTTTTTTCTAAGTTCAAAAAAAATGACTCTTTTAATTTAAATATCCAAAGGGGTATCAATTTTAGGGGCAAATATTTATGTTTTTTTGTCTATTTTAATAGAGATAAATAGTGTTTATTTAAAGATTCATTATATTGTAAATTATTCATTGATAATGCCCATAAACAAATAATAATGAAATTTTTTAAGGATTTTTATTACATAACCAATTTTAAAACCTTTCTCGTAACCTTTTTGTCTATTTCTGCCACTTATGTTTGCATTGAAAAAGAGATAACTGCTGATTTACCCTTGGCATTGGTGAGTATTGCAATTATATTTCCCGTCGTCTTTGCTATCAATTCAGCTTATGCCAGAAGAGAACAAGGGCTTGTAAGTCTAGCTTCTTGCAAAGGATTCATGAATGGATTTTATAGAATAGCTGCGGATCATCCTAAAGACTTGGATCCTGAAAAATCGGTAGAATGTAAAGAAAAAATAATAAACTTGTTCAACTCACTGAAGCGTTTCTTGGAAAGTGATCCCGAGGAATCAAAATCTTTTGTTAGAGATGTTTATGTAGATATAAAAGCATTGAGCGAGTTTTCAAAAACGTTGTTGAAACAAGGTCTTCATGGCAGATCAGTTTCGAGGATGATTGTATTTTTAACCCGATTTACAGTAGCTTTTGAAGAGATGCAAATGATTTTTTATTATCGAACTCCAATAGGTTTGAAAGCATATGGAAAAATTTTTTTAGTTGTTTTCCCTGTTTTATATGCTCCATCTTTTGCTTTATTAGCTACAAATTTTGAAGGTTTGGCTGGGTATTTTTGGCTGGGTATTTTTTTTAGTTATCTGATACCAACGCTATATACCATAATTTTGGTTAGCTTAGATAATATTCAAACTCAACTCGAACATCCATTTGATCAGTTTGGCTCTGATGATATTAGGGTTGATATAGATGAAATTGAACAAATGCTCATATCTGAAGTAATAAATAAAAATTAAATTACAAATGATGAAACAGATATTTTTTAAAACACATTTTTTAATAGGGATAATTGTTTTTTTAGGATCAATAGCTATGTTATCTGCCCAAAGTCGTATGGATCGAGCTGTTCAATCTCCTTTATTCCAAGAAGATGAAATTCTCGAGTTAACCCTGACTATGGATCTTGAGAAAGTTACCAAGGACATAGAAGACAGAGAAGAGCATCAGGGGACTCTTGCATATAAGTCAGCTGACGGAACAGATGTTTTAATTGATGTCATGTTTAAGACACGAGGAAAAACAAGGGCCAACCCGGAGGTTTGTAAGTTTCCACCATTACAATTGAATTTCAAAAAGAAGGGGAATTATGATAACCTATTTGCAGGACAGGATAAGCTTAAACTTGTTGCTCATTGTCAATATAATAAAGGGTTTGATGATTATGTAGCTCAAGAGTATTTGACTTATAAGCATTACAACATCTTGACAAATAATAGTTTTAGAGTGAGGTTATTGAGGGTTACCTATGTAGATACTGGTGGGAATAGAAACACTTTTACTAAATATGGATTTTTGATCGAGGAAGATGAAATATTGGCCCATCGAAGGGGGAAAGTTGTATCTAAAAAGTCGGTTAGGAATCAAGACATGTGTGATAGAGACGCTTTGGATTTGATGGTTACGTTTGAATATATGATTGGAAATACAGATTGGGGTGTGGGGGCTAAGCATAATATGAAATTGATAGCAGATGACTCTACTAACCGATCACCGATTCCTATTCCCTACGATTTCGATTATGCTGGAGCGATCATGACTACTTATGCTCAGCCGGCAGAGGCTTTGCAAATTACCAGTGTAAGACAACGTGTCTTTAGGGGTCTGTGCAGGCAGCCAGGTAGTTATGAGAAAATATTCCAAATCTTCAACGACAAAAAAGAAGATATTTATGCGTTGTATCAAAATTCAATTCATGTAAGTGATAGATTTAAAAAATCTACTTTGAAATATTTCGATCAATTTTATAGTATCATTAACGATCCCAAGAAGGCGAAAAGATCAGTGTTAGAGGTGTGCAGAGCAAAGCATGTTCATATTTTTTGATTGAAAACAAACGAAAATGTCTTTTGCCTTTAAACTGGTTGCACCTTTTTATTTTTTAGTGCTTTCATTTTTTTTGGATTTAATTCCAAGCGACTTTCCACAAAAATACCATTTTGATGGTAAATACGGGTTATACGTTTCGATTGAGGGAGATCATTATCAGGTGCATTGGTTGACCTCAGTTTCTGAGAAAGGCTATTTGAATGCCCATACTGACCGGTCAGAGACGACTTCCTATCGTACGCCTAAGTCAACTATTCATAGGGTTCAAATACCTTTAAGTGATCAACCAATAGACCTGGATTTTGGAAGTCCTTCAGGAGGTAATGGTCAAATTACGATTGGCCCAACCAATGATAGAGATGCTTATGAATTCAAAGGAGTAGATTCGGTATTCGTTTTGGGAGATACGCATGGCAATTATGAAGAAGTGGTACAAATTCTTCAAAACTCAAAATTAATAGATGAGACTCATCAATGGATTGGAGGAAGTGCACATTTGGTTTTTTTAGGTGATGTTTTAGATCGAGGTAAGGATGCTTTGCGACTCATGTGGTTTATCTACGAATTAGAACAGTCAGCTTCTAAAAATGGAGGTCAAATCCACCTTATTTTAGGAAATCATGAAATCATGGTTATGTCAAATGATCTGCGTTACGTTGCAGCAAAAGAGCAGCAGTTAGCTAATATGCATCAAGTTAGCTATCAGCAATTTTATCATCCTACCCGGTCAGTTTTGGGGCGCTGGCTTTCAACCAAGCCAACAGCACTTAAAATTGATGCAATTTTATTTGCACATGGGGGTATCATTTTGGGATCATCCTTGAAGTCATTTAATGATCAGGTTTATGAGTTTATACAAGCGCCGATTTTTTCTCATTTGATGGAACAACCATTTGATTCGGTAAATTTTTCCCAACATGATCGTGAGGAGCAAAAAGGTTATTTATATGATTCTTTTGGCCCATTTTGGTTTAGAGGCTATGTTCAGACAGATACTTTGGAGTCCTATTTAGATGCTATCTTGATCAATAATAAAGCTAAATTACATGTAGTTGGTCATACCACTGTCCCTAACATATCTACGTTTTATAGCGGCAAATTAATAGCAACAAACGTCCCTAGGGCAGGTTCAGAAATGCTATTACTGACTAAATACAAGCGCAGTAAATACCATCGTTTTAGTATCAACTTGTCAGGAGAGTTCGTAATGCTCCAATAGCTAAATTTGCCACTGATCATTTATCTAAACTTACATTTACTGGCTTTTAATTGATAGGGATTTTAGATTTATTTTTTTTTGTTCCATATTATCTTAATTGCCATTTTAAATTGTGTTATATTCCACTTTCCATCCACATATCGCTTGTTTATTTCAAAACCATCTAGCTTATAGTAAATGTTAACATATAAAAGTGCTCAGTCAACACTAAGGTTTAAGAACTCCATCAATAAAGAATTTGCCATTACCTTAAATAAAAGAGTTAACGAATATTTCAAATTGTCTGGGAAAGGTAGGAATGCCAATTCAATGATGTTTATCAAGACTGCTTTTATGTTTTGTCTACTTTTCATTCCTTACTCGTTTGTTTACAGTGCAACCAATGTATGGATGATGTTGGGGTGTTATTTTATTACTGGTCTTGGTGTAGCCGGTATTGGTTTATCTGTCATGCATGATGCAAATCATGGGTCCTATTCTAAAAATCCGTTAGTAAACAAAATCATAGGCTACAGTCTAAATGTTATTGGAGGAAACGCAACCAATTGGAAAATACAACACAACGTGTTTCATCATTCCTATACCAACATAGATACGCATGATGAAGACATTCGGCCTAGATTTATACTAAGGTTTACTCCGCACGCAGAATTAAGGCCTTTTCATAAATACCAATATATTTATGCTTGGCTTTTGTACGGAATGATGTCCTTTTCATGGATTGTATTTAAAGATTTCGCTCAATTGATAGGGTATCAAAAATCTGGAATTTTAGCAAAACATGTTTCTGTAATTAAGGCTTGGACTTGGTTAGTGATAAGTAAGCTTTTGTATTATGCCTACATAATGGTGATTCCTTTAATGCTTACTCCTTTTACTTTTTTGGAAATATTCGCAGGTTTTTTTGTCATGCATTATGTTGCGGGATTAATTTTAGGATCTGTTTTCCAGCCAGCACATGTAATGGAAGTAAATGATTACCCCATAGCTGAAGATGATTTGATCCCTGACAATTGGATGGCTCATCAGCTCAAAACAACCTGTAATTTTGCAGGTAATAATAGGATATTCTCATGGTTCGTAGGGGGGCTTAATTATCAAATAGAGCATCATTTATATCCCAATATATGTCATGTACATTACGCTAAATTAGCACCTATTGTTGAGCGAACAGCCAAAGAATTTGGTATCCCTTATCATAATTATGGATCGTTCAGAAAAGCCTTGATAAAACATAAAGAAATGTTATTTGCTCTAGGAAGACCTAAATTAAAAGTTTTGTAATTACACCAAGTTACTCAAATATTCATAAATATAAGATTTGAGATCAATCAAGACGTATCAATTTGCTAACGGCCATTTGGCTGATGATCAAGAGAATGAACAGGATCATGATAGCCAGTGAAAAATAAGCCAGAATGGGTAAATCTTCCCAATGTCGTAGGGTAAGTGCCCAAAACGCCCAAATTCCAACGGCTATAAAGGCTTTGTCGTGATACCAGCTAAATAATTTGATAATAATGACCGCGGTAACAGACAAAATAATGAGGGACCAATAAAGCTCAGAAATCCCCCATCCGTTCCATTGATAAAATTTGAGTGCAGCCGCAATATTGAGTACAGTAGCTAGGGTAACCCATCCAAAGTAAATACTGAAGACGAAGGATTCCATCCAATAATTAATTTCGACCTTTTCCCTTTTCATTTCGCGAATTTGATAATCGATTTTAACCAAAGAACCGAGCATTAGGAGTATTATTATGACCGTTATCCAAAGCCAATCATAAGAAGCACAAACTAACCAAAGACCATTTAAAACCATATTTATAACATACCATATTCGTAATGAGTACCATTGATTGGTCTCTTTTCTTTTGAGAAGCTGATAAATGGGAAAAGCAATGAGGCCTGTATAAATGAGACTCCAAATGGAAAAAGCAAATCCTTCCGGTACAATCAAGGGCCTTATACTTGTACTGGTCGTTCCTATGGGATGTGGCCCAAAAAAGCCATAAAGCGTCAATGAATAAAGCGTAATGAGCATAATGAGTCCAATAAATGAAAAGAAGAAAGTATTTTTGTTCGTTAAGATCATTTTATTTGGCCAAAAAAGCGGATTAATGGTATTTAGGAATTCCTTTAATTGAATGATTTAATTTGTAAGGTAATATATGAGACTTGAGACAAATAATTCACTCCAAAGTAGAGTTCTTATCCAATTTAGTCGAACTAGCTTATTTAAAATCAGTGGGTTAATTTCATTCATTGATATCTTATTATGCAGCGGAACGAAGATCAAAAAAGTAATCATCCAAATTGAAATAATGATCAAAAAAGATCCTAAGGTAAAAGCAGAAATATTGTTAA
>NZHT01000006.1 GCA_002691385.1 Flammeovirgaceae bacterium
GTGATTAGATAAACCATGGCTAAAGAAGTATTTTTGAGTTCACGAGCAGAGCTCACCTTAGGCACAGCAAGAGCATTAACGCTCATTAAATCCCTTTATAATCAAGATAAATACCATATCCTTTCAAAGACTCAAATGGTTAATATCGTCTTAAAAAGGAGTCCTGACATACTTAAACTTTGAATAATGGAATTAAGCGCTTGCCTATAGTAATCTCCTATTCTTGCTTTTTTGTGATTCATAAGAGATCAAAAATAGGATAATTGCTGATGGAAGTCTAAACCCTCTTTTACCATTCTTTATTTATAAACAAATATCATAAAAATTAAAAATATTTGAAAAAAGAGTGAAAAATTAACTAGCTGTGTAAAATTCCAAATCCTGAAGGCATAATAATTTACTTATTTCTCTCATCTATTAGGTAATTATACAAATCCGGATATCTGGACCCTTCCGTACTATAAACATCAATAAAATGTTCATCCATATCAGATTTTCGATTACCAAAAGTCATCAACAAATAGCCATTGAACTGAATACTTCTCGAAAAGATCTGAACCTTATCAATCTTTTTACAGTTAATTAAAAGTTCTTCACAATTCTCATTGAAACCAATCTTAACTATGTTGCTAACAAGTTTATCTTTACTAGGAAAAGTAAAATAAAGGGCCTTTAAAGCCTTTTGATAAATCACTGGATTTGAATAAATTTCCTCCCAATAAATATCTTCTTTTACTTTCTCAAGAGGCATTTTTTGCTGAATGAATTCACGCTCCAATCTATCTAATGATTGCCAAAGAACACCCCTATATGTTGGGTTTTCATGAAAATATTCAAGTTCAGAATTCACCAAAACACTCCAAGGAATTCTTCTATAGCTATCCTCGGCTTCAACCATGGAGGTCTTTACGATATTACAATATGAGTTACAATCTATGATAAGAAAAATATGGTCATTATGCTTCACCAACATATAATCCTTATTAGTTACACAGCAAGATTTCATCTCTTTTAAAGACAATTTAAACTTTATTTCACATGCTTGTTTTAACTTTTTTTCTAGAGATTTATCCATTGTATTATTCTTCCCATCATCATTTGCGCAAACTTATATAGTTCTAATGCAAATTCAAGCAACATAAAAAATATTTTAGAAAGAATTAAAATCCAAGTCCTGAGGTTCTCTTCATTCGTAAATTGTTTGAGGAGAATGAGCTATCTGAGAAGGGAATTTGAGAAGAGGTTAGTTTTACTCAGTCAAGAGTTACTTATAACAAATAAAATGTCTCTTATGGGGATGTAAAATAGTGATTTTAATAAGATAGGGAAGTTTACTTACTTTTCTTTTTTTCTCAACTCAAAAAGATTATTATTACCTGAAAGAAAGACATTTTCTTCCTTTATAACTTCTTAATCTTGTAGTAGCTTAAATCCATTAAATAAAATTAATGCGAGTAAAGTAATATCTTATGGTGAGAATAATTAACTGAGGGTAGTTTTTTATTAATTTTGATTAACTTATGAAGCACTTCAAACACCTCCTATTTTTAAGTATTATTTGTTCCCCCATATTTTTTACCAATTGTGGTATTGAAATTGACGATAATTTCATATTAAAAAAACGCAATGGATATTATATACTAAACGCAACAAATGAATTAAATCCCTATGGCACTACTATTATTGAAATTAATAAGGGAAAATTATTTTGGTCAGTATTGACAGATTCTTGTCGATATGATAATTCAAGCTCTCTTACCTTAGATACCATTACCCATCATACATCTACAGAATATACAGGTATCTACCAAGTTTCAGGAATAAATGAAAATACAAGTGAATTAAGTGCTATTCTTAAATCTAATGAAATTGTTAAAGTTTTTTTTCAAACAGGTTATTTTGACCCTCTTTATCACAACTCAAAGGATTTTTACCTAAGACTTACTATCACAGATAATGGAGATGGTATTGATTTTGTGATAGAACCAGGTAAATGGGATATTGATAATAGTAAAAATAGATGCTTTTACAATATAAATTTTATTTTCAATAATGGCTGTATAGAGGTAGATCGTTCTTATAGTTATAAGTTTTCAAAGATAAATTCAGGATCTGCAATTGATAACCTTATTCAGTTTTCAGAATGTGAATAATAGAAACAAGTCTGTTTATAAACTAAAAATCATTTTTTCCAGCATAGTCTTTGCACTTTTAGCGAAAAAATAAACCGTTATCTTTAGAGCTCATATAATCTTTTTTAATCAATTTCCTTACTCGCCATAAACAATGATAATTCTATTCTGATACATATTGACAGTAGCTTTAAAACTTACTAAAATAGCTTAAATCTGGCATGCACTCAGCCGTCTTAAATGAGATAAATAGTACTTGCAAGTATTTTCCTAAAAGGTAATATTTGATTAGTTAAAACTTATTTTGATATTGTATCACTTATAGACTTAATATTCTATAATTGTTTTAACTTTTATCATGATTTAAAAGCTATAACTTAGCCTCATACCAAGTATCAGGGAATATCTTTTCAGAAAATGAAAAAAGATTGACTAATTGCCCCCTTTTTTCACTGGTAGCATCTGCAAGTTTGTTTACTCCATATGTTTTGAGCTATAGAAGGCTGTTGAACCTATTATTTTGCCTTCATCATTAAATCTGTGAGAATAATGTATTGGTAACAAAATTTCTTTACCGTCTGACTTTCTTTTCATTCTGAATTTCCACCAGGATAAAACAGTTTTCGAATCCCCTTCTTCATAATTAAGGTAGTCAGGATAACCAATTTCGTCAAACCCTAATATTTCAAATCTATCTAAAAGTCCTTCATTTCTTTTTTTTGCCTCAGCCAAACTTATATTAGTTCCCCAAGGATCATTAATGTCATAGAAAGATGAATTATCCGAAAAATGTGAATACGCTTTTTCATAGTCACCATTTTCGAAGGCGTACATTACTTTTCTTACTGTGTTTATGTATTCATGATTAATATAAATCGTCCCATTTTTCCTCTCATAGTTATTATCATTTATAGAATTAAATACATTTTGATTTGCGTATTCAAACGCAGACTTAATTTGGGTATAATCATCATTAATGTAGTAAAGTCTATGAAAAGGCATATCTACTTTCACACCATTATTTTTGTTAACAGCATAAATTCTTTCCCAAGTTTGTACCCAAGTTTGATTGCCTTGCTTATATTCAATTGCATCAGGATAAGCAGGTAAATCTTTTTCGATTGAGAAATAATCAAAATTGCTATACCACCATTTCATGTTATTCATAAATTGCGTTTTTGACCATCCCTTAAAATCTTTATTGGTACCAACACCATTTCTAATTTTAAAATCATCTTCTAACAAAGATGCTGCCTTATTAAAATCTCCATTAACTAAAGCGTCATTAAATGTTTCAATTAAACTTAACCCTGGATGTTCTTTGTAAACTGTACCATTTTTTACCTTCTGACCTAGCAATGAGAAAGAAGAAAATAAGATGAGTAGAATTAGTATATTTTTCATTTGATTTTTCATTTGATTTTGATTAGATATTTATCTTTTTAATTTATGAACTTTTTTTATCATTTACAAATCAGTATTCAACCCATATTAATCGATCTATTATAGTACTCAAAAACTTCAAACTCAGGAACACCAATGGAGTAACTACTGCCTATCGTTTGTGATTATCTGGGATATTTTTTACATTGAGTCTAAATTTTTATCAACATATAATAAAAAATGAAATTAAAAAGTATATTCATTATTTCGGGTGTCTTAACCCTCATTATGCAAATTGTTCCGATTGTTTTGGCCACACTTATCCCTTCTGTAAAAGAGTTTTTTATTATCGATGGTTTCGGTGAAAGCATGTTGCAAAATACCGAAGGACTTGTAGTTTTTGATGTGTTCATCTCTGTAATGGGTTTCATGGGAGCTGCAATAGTAGTACCAATATTTGGAGCTTTAAGAATCAAAGATTTAGATGCTCAAAGAGAACTGTCTCTTTTGTGTGGGATAATGCTAGTCCTTGTTGCAATGCCAGATTACATTGGAATCCTTTCGAATGAACCTCATGCACCGATTCCCATTATGATATTGAATTTTCTAATTTTTTCAATATTGTTTTATGGTTGGAAAAAGGGTACCAATTGAATAAAAGTGATTCTAAGAACTAGAGACCATTAAAATGGAAATATTTTAACCTTCATCCCCTAAGAAGAAAGGTTATTTTTTCTCAAATTTAACTTTTTCAAAACAAAATAAATTTATTGAAATTATCTGTTTACAAAAATTCTATTTTAGTTCTAAAATAATAAGATCAAATGTTGCACGAGTTATCAAGTATTTTATAACTATTTAAGGTAAGAATCTTAGTAAGAGATTACTATATATCGTTTATTCCAACAAATTCTTTGCCTTCTTTAGAAGGGAACAAAACATAATAAATAGTTTGTATCTGATAACAGCCTCCTTAAGATAGCTAACCCTCAAATACTAAAGGAGTTTAAGATAATTACTTGTCCCCAATTACTTTTAAATTGCTTGTAAGACCTCGATTCAATTTGTACTACAAAGTTACTTAATAGCCCATAAACTACCTATATCCCAATTGGACTCAGTAATATATTCAGATAAAAATAATTCATCAAGGGTTGAAAAATGGTTTTATTATTTTGTCAAAGGCTTCGGGGCGTTTAGGGTTAATTAATGAATGAAAAATCAGTTACCTTTATCTTTTGTTTAAACGAGCTAATATGAGTAGCAAAAAGTTCTTTTTTGGATTTGCAATGTTAGGATTGGTAATGGTTAGTTTTGCTCAAAAGGTTGATAGTTTATTTCAAAAAGGAACCATCAGTATATCTACGAAAAATTTACCAATTATCAATGGAAATGGTAGTCCTAATACCATTGTACAGTTCGGTCGGCTATCCAAAAAAATGCAAGTTTTGGATACGGATCGTTCAGAATTATCTGCTAAAAGCGCTATGTTAAAACTTCAATTAGCTGATTATCAAAAGCGTTATCCAATTATCCCGAACAGCATTTGGGAGGCTGATGGAGAAGAAGAACTAATGGCTAAATTTAACAAAGCACTGGAGGAAGAATATTTTGATCTTGCAAGAGCAATTATGGCATTATTGTTCAAAAAATACCCCAAATCCCCTGTAACTCGTAGTCAATATAATTTCATGATTGAGAACAAGGATAATGCTTATAAAAAGATTATTGATAACCGTTAAAAAAAGGGTTTGCAAAATACATTGTACCCCTTGATGAAGTACTGACAACAAAAATAATTTTGACAGTTAAAAAATTTATAATCAATATGGTGTGAACGGATATATAATAATCCTTGGGTCTTGTCCAGTTTGCTCTTTAAATTTACCCACAATATTGGCTTTTTTGTTGTTGTATGTCTCATTAAAATAACTGAATTTGAGATCTCCAATCGATTTAAGGTTGCCTTGAAATCCTTTATCATAATCAGTTTCGAAATAATTAATTTTGATAGAACCAACCTTGATTAAATTACCTACGATTCCAATTTTTTCTCCATAACTTGTCCACATCTCGTACATAAATAATTTGTTTCCAACTGATTTTATTTTACCTCTGTATTGTCCTTTTTCAGTATATCCTGAAGCAGTCCAATAAGTAATTTTTGTATCCCCAATTTTGGTAAGCTTACCTACAACACCTGAACGACTATTCCAACTACTGTTATTGGCATAAGTAAATACCAAATTATTGATGGATTTTATATCTCCTATAGAACCTAAAGGGCTGTTGTTCATATAGTAGTTAACCGACTTTAATTCATGGACATAAATTCTTATGCTCCCTATTTGATAACTAATCCGAGGTATCTTATCATCGTGAAGAGTATTTAGATACATTTTCGCTTCGTCACTTGTTCTAAAAACATAAACTGCATCAATGCTTGATGATATTCTAAATATTTTATTGACATCACGTAAATATATAGTCCCAGGAGAGCGCATGCTCGAATGAATTTTAAAGCCAAATTCCTGGCTAAAAACGAATGAGGGAATAAATAAAATTATTAAAAATAATTTTCCCCCTGGAACCAATTTTTTAACCATTCTCCTTACTTCATGCATTAAAGCATCCATATAATTCTTCTTAATTTTTACAGTGATAATACAACTATTCCATTTAAAAATCAATTAATCTGAAAATTGAGCATCACAAATAAACAAAGAGAGAATAGGAAAAAGAGATGCTTCAAATTTTTCATAGAGCTAGCTACTAGAATAAGTTCGTGCAACTTACAAATATATTTTGACTAATCTCAAGAGCCAATATATGAATTATATCAAAAAATTATTTAAAAAAATTAAGTTGAACTCAAGGAATATCCGTGAATGAGGATGGGAAAATGACAATACCTCTTTCTCTTATAATTTCATCAAATTTTATATCACTGAGTTCTAGAAAACATTTTGTAATTTTAATAAACGAAATTCAACCATTATGAATCACTTCAGACAACTCCTATTTTTAAGCATTTTTTGTTTACTTATATCGTTCACTAATTGTGGTGATAGTGACAATCCTGATAGTGATAATGATACAAATGTCACCAATGAAGATAATGTGATTAACGATTCAACAAATGACAACACGGAAGAAGTTAACTCTGAAATTTTGACACCAAACAGCAAAATTGAAATATCAAAATCATGGACTCAAGAACCAACGGGTTACACTTATTCAATAGACATACATATCCCAACTGAAGAGATGCCCTCAGATGGATTTCCCGTATGTATATTACTCCATGGTAATGGAGGTAACGGCTTGGAAGAAATAAACCATTGGTCAACTGTTTTGACAACTCATGCTTTAGTGGCTCCGACGGGCTATATGAACAGTTGGAATCTTTGTGATGAAGACAGTAAAGCTCCTGACATTGAAATGGTAGATACTCTTGTTAACCTAATACAAAAGTATACTAACATCAACCCTAACAAGATTAGAATTTTAGGAAACTCAAACGGTGCGGGATTGGCAAATAGCATTTTTATTGAAAATCCGAACTCGGGGATTGATATTGTCTGTGCAATTGTGACTCATTTGACAGTCCCGCAATACCATTTAGAAAACTTTTATAAAATAGGAAATGATACAGATCCATCGAATGATTACTGCGGATATAGAGATTTAGCTACAACTCCTTTAACAAGTAGAAAGTATTTGAATATAAGTAATGATAATGATGGTACAATTCCATATTTAGGAGGTGCATCCAAAGTAGGAACGAATTTTTTAAATGCCCAAGATGCTATTTACGTCATAGCTCAGAGTCAAGGATACGATGGTGATAAATTGTCAGATTCTGGAACACCTATTGGAAATCCTATTGTATTCGAATATTCTTATTTGTCAGGAGACGTTATTCATCTTAGAGGAAATGCAGATCATGGGATTAACCCTACTCAACGTGATTATGTGAAAACTTTCCTCGAACAGTAAATAAGCCTCTTTAAAGCATTGTATTCTCCACTGTAGAAAATTTATAATAGCTTTCCTAAGCTACTTATTTAAGCATAAAAAACTTCTAAAAGTGTGCTATCCCAGGTGTTTTATTTATACTTAAAGTTAAATTTTATTATTATAATTTAGTAAATAAACAGTTGCTATCGCAGAATTAATACTATTACTCAAAAGCGTCCCTTTTCTTATCAATTTTGCAAAACATTCATACTATACTTAAATATTGTGTGTCTATTACGAAAAATTTTATGTAAGTGTGGAAGATTTTTATGCCGAAATGGCATCATGAAATTAGCAATTTTATAAGCTTAAATAAAACTTTCTAAGAGTAGGAAGAACAATTTTTTCATAGTGACTTGATTATAGTATTACTGTTTATTGATGCTAGATTTTTTTTTAAAAATAATTTAATCTATAAAAATTGCCTTTGCTATACCGTGAATATTATCACCTTCTAATTTTATTAGCTGTTCATTTACCCAGATTACAGGAACTTGAGTCTGAGTTTCGGTAGCAACATCACCAGCAACAATTACGAATCCCTCACTAGCAGCAACATCATATGCATTACTTACCCACATATTATTAAATATACCACCAGGTAAATCAACTTTGTTTCCATCAACCCAATAATGTGCATATGTTCCTCCTGTGCCAGGAATATCTTCACCATTATCATCAACTTCACCAATCCAATCTATCTTTCCAGCAACATACATAAGATCATCTTCTATATATCCACCATAAGCCTCACCTCCATATATACCTTTTTGCCATCCTCCACCATTTGGTAAGTCTGTTCTATTTCCATTACCTTTCCAAAATGAAGCCTTAGGAAGATAACCTAGCATATTATTAGGAGCCATACTCATCCCAAAATAATACATTGATCCATTATGAATTTTGACATCCTGAACTTCACCATCTCCACCAGATGGTTTACTGAGATTAGTTCTATTTCCATTTTTCCAATATGCCGGAATTATATAATGGTGATTATTCATGTAATAGCCACCAACAAATACGTTACCGTTATCCTTAACAGCAATACCATATCCTGAGGAATCTCCACCAGAAAGTTTATTTTTTTTCGTATTCTTCCAGTAACATGCACCATTGTCTCTTCCTGTAGTATAGACGTCACCATCATGAACCACTATTGCGTATGCTTCGGCGTCATTACCCTCCAAAGTAAAAGACTGATCATCAATCCAATACGAAGCATCTGCACCGAAAGTCCATCCAACAGCATATACTTTACCTTCACTCACAAAAATATCTTCAATCTGACCATTTCCTAAATCTACTCTTTTTCCATTTAGCCAGTAGCAAGCCATGCTCTGCCCAGATGCATCGGTAATATATCCCCCTACGTAAACATTTCTCCCTGGAATAATTCCTTGTACTGTCACATCAGAATTACTGCTATCACAGCTTATTGATAGTAATAAAAATAAAAGTGTTAAAAAAAATAAAAAAAATTTCATGTATACGTTTATTTAAAAAAGACAGAATTAATCCTTCTGATGATAAACTTGATCTTAATATTTAGAAAGTTCTCTGATTTAAAATATAATTTTAATAGATGAATAATTTATCGTCCGATAGGTAGATTAGAAATTGAAGGTGTTGAGTAGAAAAACAATAAAGTTAATAAATATAGCATCAGTTTTTAGTTATTTATTGAAAAAGAAAGGATTTGCACTGCTGACAGTATAAACTAAAACTATAGACGTCGATAAACATTAAACTTAAATCTTTGCATTAGGAAAATTAGTAACTTGAATTTATTTTGAAAATTAATGAAATGTTAAATCGAATAAAAATTTCAAACTCAAATGTAAAATAGCTATAGAATTTCACTTACTCTATTTTACTAAAAAGCCTATTTTTGAGGAATTAGAAGAGGTTTTTTAACTAAGAAAATTTTGTAAAAATAACCGATCTCTAGATTGCGAACGATCAGTATTATTATTTTTTTAATATCCATTTTTAACCTTTTGTTAATTGATAGTTGCCGAAATCCCAATATTCAACAATGTTTGACATGCTCAGGAGATTGTCCAAAAACAGGAAAAGAAGGCATATGGGTGTGCGAAGGATTTCCGCATGAAGACGTTCTCTGTGCCAGGCAGAGAATAAAATATGATGATTCAACAATAGAACAATTGGAAGAAGCCAAGCAATTATATGAACTAGCTGGATACACTTGCCATTTTACGGAGTATTGCGACCGCTGTGGCCCATTAAATTAATATCTAAGACCTACGCTTCACGATCATGATTATTAATGGAGCAGCTCCTCCTGCCACCCCTAGCTTGAATTTGTGTATATAACTCCTGGTTTGTGTTATCTCGGAAGTTTTTTAACAGTTTTAAATAGCACTTAACAAAGCTTATTATCAAAATCAAATCAACCCATTTCCCGCACTACTATTTCTCTTATCAAATTTATTTTAAACTTTTACACGCTACACAGATTTATGAATTAATCGCCGCAATACTTAAGAGGAGCTATTTCCTAACTCAAATGCTAAAAAATAGAAACAACTTCGAAGGTTTTATCCTCTTTAATAATGGAAAATAATAATTCCTTTTGAGTATTAGTATTCAAGTGAAGTAGAAATAACCTAAAAAAAACTAAATTGAGTTAATTATTAATCAAAATAAATTTGAAAATAGTTTTTCAGCTCTTATTATTTCTCGTCCCTATTATCCTTCAGGGACAAATTTCAAAAGAAGAAATATATTTTGAAAGTGCTAACCCCTTTTCTCTAAGTGACATAATTGGCAATTTAAATAATCAAGAAAAACAAAAAGTTTTCGGGCAATTAAGCATTCCTATTGATTCAGTAAATCCCATTAAAAAATATCCATTAATCATTGGTGTTGCTGGGAGTTTAGGTTGGCGTAAGCACCACCATGATTACATGAAAATGTATCAAAAAGAAGGATTTGCAACCTTTGAACTAAATAGTTTTAAAAGTCGTAAAATCACTTCTACCGTCGGCTCTCAAGATCAAGTGACCATTGCTGCAATTATACTGGATGCCTACCGTGCACTTGAAAAACTAGCAAAACATCCCAGCATTGACAAAGATAACGTCGCCATTACGGGTTGGAGTTTAGGCGGTGGTGTAGCTCTGTTTTCAGGATGGCTGCCCTTAAAAAATATAATTACCAAAAATGTAAGTTTTGCAGCCCATTTGCCCTTCTACCCACCATGCTTTATCGATCCCGAAAATTTAGATTTTACCCAATCACCCATACATGTCATGATCGGTGCGCTTGACAACTGGACTCCTTCGACACCCTGTAATAATTTAGTTAAAAAACTTCAAGGTAAGGCAAATATTGACATTACTATTTTCCCGGAATCTCATCATTCATTTGATAGTGAAACGCCGGTTACCATAAATAAAGAGGGCTACAGTTTTAAAGACTGCTTATTTACTCTTACAGAAGATGGTGATGTTTTAATGAATTATTTGTTCCTTCCTATGTCATCTCCTTTACTTCAAAAATTGGGATTTTTATTTTGTGTCGAACGTGGTGTAAATATTGGCGGAAATCCAGAAGCCCGCATCAAAGCATTTGAATTTGCTAAAACCTTCATGAATGACAACTTAAAAAAAAATAAAAGCTGACATTCTTATTACCTACCTAAGTATGTTTTTTTATCAAGCCGAAAACTATAGTTTTGAAAATCTAAAACAAATAGCTGAAAATAGCTTTTATTAGATTAACCTTTATTGTGTTTCAATTTTTTTCAACCAAAATTTCTCTACCATTATAAATCCCATCCGGTA
>NZHT01000007.1 GCA_002691385.1 Flammeovirgaceae bacterium
CACCTGTGTCAACTTGTCAATACTATTCCAAAAATCATCTTCGTTAGATACAGGATGAATACTACTCAAAATATCAGCTGTGAGCGGTAATACAGTTGAGCTTTTCATCCCTGAAATTAAATCCAATATGTTTTTTAATTTTTTATATAGGTACATTCATCAATACATATTTATTATTTTTACCAAACAAAACTGCCCCAATTCTAAATAACAAATGTTCAACCAATGGATTGTTCAAGCATACAAATCTCTAAAAAATAACAATCAGCCATTGCACTCTTCACTAACTATTTCAAAAGAAGTCAAATCTAAATTTTACAAGGAAAAGTTGGTAATGGCAAAATGTCATTCATCCAACTGAACGGTAATGACGGGACACTTGGAATTATTTGCCACATCTTCAGCAACACTTCGATTGAAAAAATGACTCATGCCTTTTCTTTGATGGGTACCCAACATGATCATATCAGCTTCGATAAAATTAGCGAAATCCACAATACCATCCTCTTCATTATTGAAATTATGAATATCAATAGTGTAATTACTGATTATATTTGATTCTACAAATTCTGACATTTGCTTGATATCATAAGGCGTATTTGTGAAGTTCGCAGGTGTATTGATTTTTACGATACGTAATTGGGCTTGCATCAAGTTTTGCACAAAACTGACTCTTTCAATAAAACGTGGATTCACATTTTCAAAATTTGATGCAAATACAATGCTTTTAATCTTTTCAATATGAATTTTATTTTTGATGGTAATAACAGGACATTGTGCACTTCGCACTACTTTTTCTGCATTAGAACTCAAAAATAAGTTCTCTAAGTCATCCAAGCCAGGGGTTCCCATAATGACCAAATTGACATCTTGATTGGCTACCTCTCCAGCCAAAGAAACATAAGGATTTCCTATTAATATTTTGAAATTAACCGTAACTTTTGACATCACATTGTTTATGACTTTTTTTAACTTCAACTTGGATTGTTGAATGAGTTTCGTCATAAATATGTTTTCCAAAGGATCAAAATTTGTGGCTCCCATAATTTTTAATCTACTCTCGGAAGGATGCTCAATCACATGAAACAAGACAATTTCAGATGATCCTTGCCTCTCTGCAAGCTGTGTAGCAAAATCAAGCGCATTCTCAGATGGCAAAGTAAAATCGAACGGAACAAGTATTTTTTTCATGTTTTAGTGATCAAAAGTGATTAAAAGTGATTAAAAATCAATTTAAACAAAAAGGTCCAATTAATTATCAAATAAACCATAAAGCAAAAATGTCAGTAATTTATGCCAAATCCCAAAAGTAATACGAAAAATAGAGTTGCAAAAGCTAGTTTTTTTAACTCTACATCTAAGCTGATATTTCCTTTTCCCTTTAATGCCTTAAAATGATAGAAAAAAACTGGAACCAAGCCCAAAAAAGTATACCCAAAAAAACTTGGCATCAATATGCTCACAAAAACAATCGCACTTATAAAACTACCACTAAGCAAAAATGCATGATAAATAATGGCTTTTTCTTTCCCAATTATGACAGGAATCGACCGCTTCCCTGCTTTTCGATCACTTGAAATATCTCTAATATTATTTACATTAAGAACACCCACAGAAAGCAAACCACAGCTTATAGCTGGTAACAAAAATATAATTTCTATCTCTCGATTGAATAGGTAATACCCTCCAAAAACACCTACCAATCCAAAAAAAATAAAAACAAATAAGTCACCAAAACCAGAATACCCATAAGGATTTGAACCCATGGTGTATTTAATGGCTGCTAAAATAGCTCCGATGCCTAAAGTTAGGAAAACGAGCAGATTCAGCCATTGACCTTTAAAAACATAAATGATTAAGATAAAACCCCAAATAAAGGCAAAAATTGTACAAAAAATAATTGCTATTTTCATCTGATCACGTGTGATAGCTCCAGATTGTACTGACCTTGTAGGCCCTCCTCTATCTGGACTATCTACGCCCGAAGCAGCATCTCCGTAATCATTGGCTAAATTAGATAATACTTGAAGGAATAAGGTAGTTAACAAACTCAAAACAAGAATTAATATTTGAAAATGACCAGAATAGTAGGCCAAAAAAGCAGCCATGAGTATTGATGAAAAAGCCAACGGCAAGGTACGCAAGCGCAGTGCTTTTATCCATGTATTTATCTCCATCATCACATTCGATTAGGTACCTCTATTCCCAATAAATTCATCGAACGACGAATGACCTTTGCTGTCAATCTTGACAGGCTTATTCTAAAAGTCACAAGATGGTCATTTGGCTCATTGAATATAGAAAGCTCCTGATAAAATCCATTATAGCCCTTCGCCAAATCATATACGTATTGCGCCAATAAAGCTGGCGAATAATCTCTAGCCGCCTGTGCAATAACCTCTTCAAACCTCATTAAGTGAGCCAGCAGTATTTGCTCCCTCGAGTGTATTTCCAAGATCGGCAATAATACTTCGTTGATACCATCTGAGGAAGCTCTTCTTAGTATGGCAGAAATACGGGCATGGGTATACTGAATGAATGGCCCGGTATGACCTTGAAATTCGATAGATTCCCTAGGATCAAATAATATTCTTTTTTTAGGATCTACCTTGAGTAAGAAAAATTTCAGTGCCCCCAATCCAACCATCTTAAACAAATTTTTTGATTCATTCTCTGTAAGTTTCTCAATTTTTCCAAGCTCAAGAGTATGTTTAGCAGCAGTTGTAAACATTTCATCGATCAACTCATCAGCATCTACAATGGTACCTTCTCTTGACTTCATTCTACCACTAGGGAGATCTACCATACCATAAGATAGATGATAAAGTCCTTCTCCATAAGGCCTTTCCATTTTTTTCATGATGGAAAAAAGAACATTAAAATGATAGTTCTGTTCATTTCCTACAACATAAATAGATTGATCCATGCAAAAGTCATCATACTTAAAATCACAAGTGCCGATGTCTTGGGTGATGTATACGGAAGTACCATCCGATCGCATCAACAGCTTCTCATCAAGGCCTTCCTCCTTAAGATCTATCCACACCGATCCATCTTTACGCTGATAAAAAACATTCTTATTAAGCCCCTCCTCAATAATGCCTTTACCTAGAAGATAGGTTTCTGACTCTTTATAAATGACATCAAATTCAATACCCATGGATTTATATGTTATCTCAAAGCCCTCATAAACCCAAGCGTTCATTTTCTTCCACAAGGTCATAACTTCTGTATCTTTTTGCTCCCATTTTTGAAGCATCTCTTGGGCTTCAAGCAAAATCGGAGCCAACTTTTTTGCCTCATCTTCAGAAACTCCTTTACTAATCAAAGTAGCTATTTCCTCTTTATAACATTTATCAAAAAGTACATAGTATTTTCCTGCTAAATGATCCCCTTTTAGTTCAGCACTCTTCGGAGTTTCTTCGTTACCCCATTTTTTATATGCCAGCATAGATTTACAAATATGAATGCCGCGATCGTTAACCAAATTTGTTTTTTTGACTTGATAACCTGCCGCTTCAAAAATCCTTGATATAGCATCTCCAAGAAAATTATTTCTCAAGTGACCTAGATGCAATGGTTTATTGGTATTTGGAGAAGAAAATTCAATCATAACCTTCTTACCATTGTCAGCCAGCTGTCCCCAATACTGGTTTTTCAACATATCATCAAGGCAAGAAACCCAAACAGATGTATCAATTTCTAAATTCAAAAATCCACTAACTACATTGTAATCCTTTATCATGCCACTACGCGATTTTAAAAAATTACCAACCACAACCGCTGTATCTTCTGGAGACATTTTAGTTACTTTTAAAAAGGGAAAAACCACAAAAGTATGGGTACCCTCAAATTCTTTCCGAGTAGGTTGCAGAAATAGTTGGGCTAAATCTAAATCAGTATCAAAAATTGATTTAAATGCATTTTTAATGTGTATTCTTATTTCCTTTTCTAAATTCATATTTTTTTTATAGGTAAAAAAATCTCGGCCATCATACAGCGTGCACTTCCTCCTCCATGCATCTCAATGGTGGTCAAATTACTATGCAATATGGTTCCATATTTTTCAATTTGTCCCTTCTGATAAGCATTCAATGATTCAAATGCACGAGTTGACATAACTAAAAAACAGTCATTATTTTTATTTTTTACCTGGAGTATGTTTCCTACATAATTATTTAATTGATCTTCAGAAATCAGTATGATTTCTTTGGACTGATTTCTAAATGACTCTAAAACGCGATCACGTTCAAAAAGATTATCAATGGCATCGGCACAAATCAATACAAAATGATCTCCTATTGACATCATCACGTTAGTATGATAGATCGGCAGTCTTTGTCCATCTGAATTCTGAAAAGCCTTAAATCTGATAACCGTGTAAGCAGTTAACTTTTCAAAAGCAATGATAACCTCATCCTCAGTTCTATCAGAATAACAAGCATAAGCGATATTATTTACCCTATCTAAAACCAAACTACCTGTTCCTTCGAGAAATTTTTGTTGGGATTCGAAAGATAATAAATCTTCAAATACCTCTGTGATTACAAAATCATCACGCAGCGCATTAATCAAATCCCATCTTCTTTCTAGTCTTCTGCTTTTGGAAAACATAGGGAATAATATCACCGATCCATTTTGATGAAAAGAAATCCAGTTATTGGGGAAAATACTATCAGGTGTCAAAGGGTCCTCGCTATCCTCAAAAATATATACTTCAATGGAGGCCTGATGTAATTTTTGAACAAAATCATCAAATTCTTGTAGGGCCTTTGTTTGAACCTCTTCGGCCTTCAATTCAGTATCAACTTGAAAATAATTATTTATTGCAGTCTCCTTATTTTTAGAGAAAGCCACCGGACGGATCATCATAAGTTGCCGTGTAATTTGATCAGGCATATCTTCTTCTCAAGGGTAGAGTAGCACACCTTAATAAACCCTCCATCTTGGCCGTTTCCGAAAAAGAAATTTCCTCAACAATAAACTCCCAATCTCTTAATCGTTGATTCAATCGCTCAAATTTTAACTCACTTACAATTACACCAGGGGAAATACTAAATATATTAGAATTCATATCATACATTTCCTTCTGATTGATTTCTAAGATATTTTCTGGCTTAAAAAAATTAATAATCCATTCGGTATCACTTTGATTTTTAAATCCTGCTTTATGAATGAGGGCTTTGTTTTTACCAATGGGTTGAAAACAACAATCTAAATGAAGAGCATTTTCATAAGGATTATTATCTGATTTTTTTAACTCAAATGATTTAACCTTCCACGATGGGAAATGTTTTATTAAAAAGTCTACACCTGATTCATTGGTTCTGCTGACGATATGGTTATCAAAGTCTTCTTTTTTTGAATAGCCTACAAACAAATGATCTCCACAGGGCATTACATCTCCTCCTTCTATTCTTGCACTCCCACCTACCTTCAAGAGTTTCCTTGCATCCAACTGATCCATGATGAATTGGATGCCTTTCTGTTCTTTTGATCGTTTATCTAAAATCTGGGGTAACAAAAACTGATCTCCAATAACTATTCCAATATCTCGAGTAAATATTTGATTGACTGATTTAAATACTTTAGGGCGATGCACCTCTACATCGTATCTAGTCAAAACATTGTGAAAAGAATTTAATTCTTTCCTGATAGCGATCTCTAAAGGGAAAGTACCTTTATTTACATTTAGTAATGTTTTTGGATCATAAATGTCTTCCATTTTTGGTATTCCTCCAAAACTTTCGGAGGTTCCCAAAACCACTTCTAGAAGAGGAGAAAATTCATCAAAAACTTTCAATGCTATCATATATTTCTAAGCCAAGCTCAAATCTAATCAGACGATACTTACAAAAAGACATTAATTAGCTCATATTATTTGAGTAGTAATCATATATATCTCGATTATTTTTACTATTTATGCAGACATTTTAATAAAATACGGTGAAAAACTACGCTGATTTAATTGATCAAAGTTTTGAATTTCCATCTTCAGAATTTGAAGTAAAAGATAAGAAACTATATTTCCATGGAGTAAATCTTATGGAAGTCGTTGAAAAGTATGGAACTCCTCTAAAACTTTCCTACCTACCAAAAATCGGTCAAAATATAAGATATGCTGAGAAAATATTTAGCAGCACCATGGCCAAGAATAATTATGAAGGGAATTATACCTATTGTTATTGTACCAAATCCTCTCACTTCCAGTTTGTTTTAGAAGAAGTTTTATTGAATGGTGCCCAAATAGAAACTTCATCGGCCTTCGACATTTCAATAATTCATCATCTATATGAGAAAAGAATAATTAAGAAAAATTTAGTTATCATCTGTAATGGTTTTAAAAGGCCTAAGTATATAGAAAATATTATTGGATTGATCAATGCTGGTTTTACTCATTGCATACCAATTTTGGACAACTTGAATGAACTTGATCAGTATACCGAAAAGATTGACAAGAAATTTAAAATTGGAATAAGGGTCGCATCAGATGAAGAACCAAACTTTTCATTTTATACATCTAGGTTGGGATTTAGATATCGAGATATTATCGATTATTACAGAAAGAAAATACAAGGAAATAAATCGATAGAACTTAAAATACTCCATTTTTTTATCAATACAGGCATGAGAGATAGTGCCTATTACTGGAGTGAACTAAGTAGATTTATTCATATGTATTGTGAGCTTAAGAAAATTTGTCCTGACTTAGACTCTATTGATATAGGAGGTGGTTTTCCCATAAAAAACAAATTGGATTTTGAATTCAATTATAGTTACATGGCTGATCAAATTATCGAAAATATCAAATGGATTTGTGCAAAAAATCATACGCCCACTCCGCATATCATTACTGAATTTGGAAATTATACGGTAGGTGAAAGTGGTGCTACCATTTATTCTGTGCTCGATCAAAAACTGCAGAATGACAAAGAACTTTGGTATATGATGGATGGCTCCTTTATTACACATATGCCCGATATTTGGGGTCTTAATCAAAAGTACATTTTACTTCCCCTCAACTTATGGCAAAATATGTATCATAGAGTTAATATCGGAGGGCTAACATGTGATAGCATGGATTATTATGATTCTGAAGCCCACATAGCTGAAGTGTTTTTACCCAAATACAACAAGGATGAAACCTTATATTTTGGTTTTTTTAATACCGGAGCCTATCAAGAAGCATTAAGTGGCTATGGAGGAATTCAGCATTGTCTCATTCCTGCTCCTAAACATGTCATAATCAATAAAGATTCAAAAGGAAACCTCATTTCTAAAATGTTCGCGGAGGAACAAAAAAATGAGGACATGCTCAAGATATTAGGTTATACCTAAACATCTATCACCTTTAATACTTCTGAAATATCTTTTACGCAGTAATCAGCATATTCCGTGACAACATTATTGCCTAAAATAATCGTAGCTATACCCAGCTTTCTCGCAGGGATCAAATCCCTTTCTTTATCCCCTATCACATAGCTTTCACGCACTATTAAATCATATTTGGCAATCGCTCTCTCAAACATGAGTGAATCTGGCTTTCTGCTCAATGACTCTGATACTTTTGGATGTAGAGGAGCATAATAAAAATCGTCAATGATATTTTGAGATTCCTTTTGTAAAAAATCATGACAAGCGTTCATATCATCTTTGGTATACAATCCTCTTGATATGCCAGCTTGATTAGTGATTACAACGAGTTTGAAATTCAAATCTTTTAAGTGCAAAAGTACCTCCAAAACATTAGGTAAAATAATGAAATCTTGAAGCTGATAAGTATAAGTCCCTCGCTCTTGATTAATAATTCCATCTCTGTCAAAAAAAAAAGCTTTCATAATTGCAAAATAAATAAAATAATATTTATATTATTTAAAATTAATTTCAAACACCGCCGCAGAACACATCAATGAAAGATCGAAATTTAATAATTATACCTACCTATGAAGAAAGTGAAAATATCTCAGATATAATTGAAGCAATTTTTGGTCTAGAATTGCCTTTTGAAATCCTCATCGTTGATGATAATTCATCAGATGGGACGGCAAAAATAGTTAAAATGAAACAGGAAATTTATCCTGAAACATTACATCTAATTCAAAGACCAATGAAAATGGGTCTGGGTACGGCTTATATTGATGGCTTTAAATATGGACTTAAAAGAGATTATGATTATATCTATGAAATGGATGCTGATTTTTCTCATAATCCTGAAGACCTTATTCGACTTTATGTGGCCTGTAAAACGGGGGGGTATGATCTTGCAATTGGTTCTCGTTATGTTAAAGGAGTTAATGTTGTTAATTGGCCAATTGGACGTGTCCTTATGTCTTATTGTGCTTCTATATATGTTCGATTGATCACAGGCATGCCTATTTATGATACTACAGCAGGCTTTAAGTGCTACCACAAATCAGTCCTCCAATCCATTGATTTGGATTCCATACAATTTTTAGGTTATGCTTTTCAAATAGAAATGAAATTTAATATTTGGAAATGTGGATTTAAAATAAAAGAAGTTGATGTCATATTTACAGATAGGAGAAAAGGGATATCTAAAATGAGTTCAGGAATCTTCAGAGAAGCTATATTTGGAGTTTTGGAAATGAAAATTCGCAGTTTATTTAAAAAATATAGACCTCTGTATTTGTCAGTCGAATCTGACCGTTTTGACGGGATCAATACGGTTGATAATACTGATTGGAATGAGAAAACTCAATCCTATCAATAAGCAGGTAAGTAAATTCACTCCTATGATCGCCCGAAAATCAAAATAGATAGGAACAAAATCCATATAATAGTTCTCTTGGTCTAAGGGAATGATTTTAAAATAAAACTGTATTAGCGCAAGACCAATACCTATAGAATTCCCCCAAAATAACCCTTTGATAAGTAACTGAGCTCCCGAAACAATAAATATTTTTCGTATCATAAGATTTGTAGCTCCAAAACTTTTCATTATCCCAACCATATTGGTGCGCTCCATGATTAATATTAACAAGATAGAAACCATACTAAAACTGGCGACCAACAAAATCAATGTTAAAAAAATATAAACATTCCTATTCAGCAGAGCCAACCAATCAAATAACTGTAGATATTTTAGTTCAATGCTCTCTACATACAGGTCAGCAGCAATCTCATCAAATAATATTGATTGTGCCTCACTGATTTGCATATTAGAATTAATAAATACTTCCACCCCACCTACTTGGTTGGGTTCCCAATTGTTGAGTCGCCTGACTAAATTCAAATCTCCAACAATAAATTTATCATCAAAATCTTCCAAACCGGTCTCATAGATGCCAGTAACTATTAATTTTCTATATCTTGGAGGATCTTGAACAAAATAGATAAGCACTTCATCCGCGAGGTCCAACTTTAAAATATTTGCTATTCTGGTACTAAGCAAAACTTCAACCGTATAAGCATTTGGTTGAAAATTGGGAAATCGACCTTTTACCATATTTGAACTAAATAAGGTAGTATCAAATTGATAATCTATTCCTTTGAAAACAACTCCTTGTACTTCTTCTTGCGTTTTTAATAATCCTGCCTTAAAGGCAAAAGATTGAAAATTATCAATATATTCTTCAGTTTCTAAAACCTTCAATAAGGTGTCATTCATCAGAAATGAAGCATTTTCAAATGAGTTAGAATATGTATATTTTGTAATTAATAATTGCCCGCCAAAACTATAAATTTTCTCTGAAATAGCATTACGAAAACCTCCGAAAATCATGAAAGAAAGTAGTAACGAAAGTACCCCAATGGCAACTGAAGTTATCGCTACCCTATGAATGATCTGAGAAAAAGTCCCCTCAGCTTGGAGGGTTATTTTATTTGCTATGAAAAAATGTAAATTCAATCTATCATATTTATTACAATAATAGAGTATCAAACCATTAATTTTACTACTTAACTTAAAATGTGCTTATTATCTTTGGGCAATACCAAAAAAAACAGGCCTAGGCTTCTCCTTTTAATGAAATATTTAGTCTTAATTGTATTTTTTATTCTTTTAGCATCTACTTGTGCTAAAAATGAAAAATGTAAAATAACTCTTCAATCGGCAAGTTGGAATAATTGGTTTGGAGGAATACCAAATGTGAGTGGAACTGATTATTCTTTTAAATTTTTAAGTCAACAATGTGAAAATTTACAAATAGACTCTGTTTTTGTAGATGGTCAGAATTTGAAATTTAAAGTGAATCGCAATGAGAATCTATGGGAAATAACGGCATCAAAAAAAATTCAAACCTCCTCAGATAACCGAAATCATAAAATATCAAAGCCAAACAAGACCTCACCCTATCCCTCTAACAAGGCTGCCCGAATAATCTACTCTTTGAACAACAGATCTTCGAAAATCATCATTGACCGTTTAACTCAGGGAGAAGATCAATTTCTTCAGTAAACAGTATGGAATTTCTAAATTAAAATGACTTATGGGGATGAGAATTGTGTTTATGGGTACGCCCGAATTTGCCGTTGCCTCACTTAAAGCATTGGTTAGCTCAAAACAAGAAATTGTAGGCGTAATTACAGCCCCGGATAGGCCACAAGGAAGGGGTAAAAAATTAGGAATTTCTGCGGTAAAAGAATTTGCCCTTTTGAATAAATTAAAATTACTACAGCCAGATAATTTGAAAAACGAATCGTTTATCAAAGAATTACTAGCACTCAAGGCCGATTTGCAAATAGTTGTAGCCTTTAGAATCCTTCCAGAAATTATTTGGTCTATGCCTAAAAGAGGAACTTTTAACCTGCATGCATCTCTACTCCCTAAATATAGAGGGGCAGCTCCCATCAACTGGGCCTTAATCAATGGTGAAACTGAAACTGGAATTACTACATTCTTTCTAGATAAAAAAATTGATACTGGAAAAATAATATTACAAAAGAAAGAAGTGATTCAAGAAAACGATGACTTCGGTACACTTTATAGCAAGTTGATGTTAAAAGGGGCTGCACTCATTTTAGATACTGTGGCACTGATTGAAAAAGGATCAGTGAATACATTTCTTCAGAATGATAAGAATTCATATCTCTTAGCACCTAAAATATTCAGGCAAGATTGCGAAATAAATTGGGAACAAGATGCTGATCAAATCGTTAATTTCATCCGTGGTATGTCACCTTATCCGGCAGCTTGGTGTAATTTCAACAATGAAATGCTGAAAATATTTCATGTAAATAAAACTACTACAAAGCATCTAGATCCGGGAAAATTTGAAAGTGACGGAAAAAATTATTTGCATTTTGGTACCCAAACCTCAGACTTGACCATTACTTCATTACAAATTCAGGGGAAAAAAAGAATGGCCATTGAAGAATTCTTAAGAGGCTATCGCATGAGTTAATAACAGTACAATAACTTAAACAAATGAAAATATCAATGATTGCCGCCATGAGTACTAATCGAGTAATCGGAATAAACAATGACTTGCCTTGGCATTTACCTGATGACTTTAAATTCTTTCAAACTAAAACAAAAGGACATCATGTACTTATGGGACGAAAAAATTACGAATCTTTACCTGCAAAATTTAGACCTCTTCCAAATAGAACAAATCTCATTATTACAAAAAATGAGAAATATCAAGCTGAAAACACACATATTTTCCATTCACTTGAAAATGCAATCGAATATGCTGAAATAAATGGTGAGCAAGAATTATTTATTATTGGTGGTGGGGAAATTTATAAATTAGCCCTACCCTATACTGATACCATTTATCTAACGGAAGTCAATGCATCTCTTAATGGTCATGCCTACTTCCCAATTTTTGACAAACAAATTTTCAAAGAAATCCAAAGATCCCATCATGCTACAGATGAACAACATTTATATAGCTTTGATTACGTCACTTATCACAAAAAAGTAAGTGAAAAGAAAATGTATGAATGCCTTTAGATAGTTTGCCCTTCTTTATCGTATTCTTTTTTAATTGCATCAATAATGTCCTTTTTCAAAACTTTTCCATTCTTTCTATTGGCTGTTTGTATCGCACAATGCCTTAAAACATTTAGCATGCTCCCACCAGAAATTTCAAAATTATTGGCTATGTCATCAAAGTCAATATTTTCAATATTATACATTGAAAAGTATTTTTCCCACAACTTAACCATCATCGATTGATCTGGCTTGGGAAAATAAACAATACTTTGAAATCTTCGTAAAAAAGCATCATCAATATTTTCTTTAAAGTTTGAAGCCAAAATAGCAATCCCATCAAAGTCCTCAATTCGCTGAAGCAAATAGGATACCTGTTGATTGGCAAACATGTCATTACTGCTCTGAGTACTCATCCGCTTGCTGAACAAAGCATCAGCTTCATCAAAAAATAAAATCCATCTTTTGTTCTCCGCGATTTTGAAAATATTAGCTAAGTTTTTTTCTGTTTCACCTATAAATTTCGAAACGACTGAGGATAAATCTACGCGATAAACATCTAGATTTTCACTTTTCCCAAGCAGTGCTGCAGTCATAGATTTACCTGTACCCGGGGGACCATAAAAGAGCGCTCGATACCCCATTTTAAGATATTTACGTAAATCAGTATTACGCATAATTTCTCTTTCATTATTTATCCAGGCCTTGATATGATTAATATCTTTTAATAATTTAGGTTCAAAAATGGCATCACTCCATTCCAATCGTGTGGTCAAAAGTTTAGCGGGAAATATAGGCGAAAATCTGGGCTTGAAAGGCTGATTTAATGTCAAATTAGACAAAAACTCCTTACTTGCAATCAATTCCCCACTCCAAATTGGTTCATGATCATTTGTAAATCCTAAGGAGATAATGTTTTGTTGAGCCAACACATGTTCTTCTTCAAAGCATTTATACAATTCAAACCTACGTATTAAATCTGATCCTGCAATTATAAATGCTGCTGTTTCACCTGTGGGCAAAAACCCATTATGCTTCTCTCCTTTTACACCACCAAATTCGGCATAATACCTATCATACTGCTTGTTTTTAGTGAAAAATATATCAAAAATTGAGGGTTTCAAATGCGGTGCCAAAGCGATGATCATTACCAAACGATCAATTTCCCCTAATTCATAATGACGTACAAATTGTGCATAGTAAGAATCATCTTTTTTCAGATCAGGCATTAGCGGTAATTCATCTCGGACTACTTGCTCAAAATAGTCTTTCAATCTAAAAGATATGATTTCTTCTAGCCACCCAAGCTCTTTAGCTAAAGTCGGTAAACTCTCATTTAAAATTAAATCCAATTTACAATCATTCTTTTCGACATCCAAGGTAGTTTAACCATACCAAATCCCCAAGGAAGACTCTTTAAAAGAATATCTATGGTCTTTTTTTCGACCTCTAGTTCCCAAAAATCATCTTTTTCCTCTAAAAATCCTTGCCTTATAAAAAACCCTTCTCTCATAGCATCTATTGAAGACGATTTTAATTTTTTCCAGTTTTGCATAACCCCATTGAGCATTAAATCTGCGGTCTTCTTTTCCTTATCTGTCAATTCAATTTTTAAAGGCACTGGTATTGCCAAATTAATCCCACACAAAATTTTATTTAGAAGTAGTTCATGCTCAGGTGTTTCACTAGATCCTTTAACTAAATATTGAATGAGATGCACAGCTCTTATGGCATCCCCTTCAGTTTTAAATTGCCCTTTTTCGGTCATCTCTAACATTTGAAAAAACCGATCTAAGTAAGGCCAAACAATTACAATTCCAGCATTTTTTATTTCAATTCGATGCTCCAATTTTTCAGGCTCAATCTCATCTATCAGATCCAGTATAATAGGTAAAGGCTTTGCTTCTGAATCATTTTCTGTCGAAGCAACTCGAATTTTTTTAGCCGTATTTAAGGAGACAATCATTTCTATAAGTTTATCTGAAATATTTAAATAAGCGTAAGCATTCAGATCGAAATCAAAAGAAACTTGATTAATTTTTTGAAATTGTTGCAAAAACAAATTGACTAAATCAAATGCGGTGAGATTCATAAACTTAGCATTCAATACAGATTGATAAATGGTCTGATAAAATATCTCATTAATCATCTTTGGTTGGATGTTAGGCCAAATCTGAGTAAATAATTTGATGATATCAGATTTATATATCAATAAGAGTTTACTCTGCTTCGGAAATAAAGCTTTAGATATCAAAAACAAAATATCTTCTTTTTCATTTCTCACAACTCGGTTTCTCACCTCACTATTTTTCATCACAGAAACAATAGCAGCTCTTAAATTTTCATGTCCAGTATTTAAATAATTTTCAATTTTACGAACAAAAACCAAATATGATTTAATCAAAAAGGCAGAATCAGCAGGTAAAGATCCAGTAGTAATATAATAAGTCAAAATAGCTATAAAATCTCTGTTGGGATGACTTTTTACGAAAAAAGTATTTGGAATAGACTTCACTTGATCATTTATGTTTAGATCATTCAACAACTTCACAAAGGGGAGAAATTTCATTTCACCCTCTTGTAATGCATCCCTAGTAACTTTCAATAATTGTTCCTTTATTTTTTGCAAACCGAACGAAGTCTTCTTGGCTATAAAGGTTACCGAAGACAATATGAATTGATCATAATCGAAGCTTTCAAGGTGAGAGAAATATCTAAAAATAAAAGTGATCCATTCATTTTTTGCTTTTAAATAACTCCATCTTTTAATTAAAATATTGAAATTAACAACAAAGGCACCATGCTGAGGGGATAAAATAAGTAATATTCGGTCCACAATTTGAGGTTTTATGATCGGAATGATCTTTGCAAAAACTTCATCGGCCCTTTTAAGCATCGATACAGCTTTTATAAAAGATTTTGGATGTTCATTAAGCATTTGATTGATTAACCTAGTCAAATTTTCTAACTTAGAAAATCCTTGATCATCAAACTCAATAGACCACCATGGGTATTCATCATAAATAATAAGATGTAATAAAAAATCAATATCTCCTTGCCAAGACAACTGCTTATTGGTGTAAGTCATTGCATTCAACTTAGTTGATTCCAAATAAGATGCTATCGGTTCTGATTTTTGACTTCCTGCAAAGTCGAGTAATTCAATTTTACTCATCTGCATGCTCAGTGACCATTGATCCAATATTTCATTCCAAATTAATTCATTATTAGCTGCAGGGTATTCATGTTGGTACCTGAGAATAATTAGGACAAAATAATTAGTAGCTACTGATGGCTTTAAAGCTTCAGAGAAGGCCTCATGAAATTGCTTAGCTATTTCATGAGCCTGTCTATGACCTAAAGGTCTTATAATTTTATACAGTGAAAGAAATTTTTTTTCTCCTAAAAATGAGATCAAAAAATCAATGCTAGCTGACTTTTTGATAAACGCATCAATATTCAATTTAAAATGTGGCCCATCTACTCTAGCTAATTTAACCAATATTTCA
>NZHT01000008.1 GCA_002691385.1 Flammeovirgaceae bacterium
CATATATCAATAATAAATCCTAAATTAATAATTTTAATGGGTAGCACTGCTATGGAAGCAATTACTGGTTTAAACGAAAAGATTTCTAACGAAAGAGGAAAATGGAAAGAAATAATTTTAAAAAATATAACATATCCTTTTCTTATAACTTTCAATCCCTCTTATCTGATAAGATTTCCAGAAAATAAAAAATTTTCCTGGGAGGATTTGAAAAAGATTAGAAAAAAAATCATTAGTTTAAAAATTCAAATTTAATGAAGATCATTGCATAATTCCTCCAAACTCATTCGCTTTAGCGAGAACAGTAGAATTTTTCAAAATTCCAAGGAATGTTCTAACAATTTGTGTAGGTAAATCAACATATGCTAGGTGCGGCATAATTGTTAATGTAACTCCATTTGAACCTGAATGGGAAGGTTATGTCACTCTAGAATTTAGCAATACAACTCCACTTCCGGCAAAAATTTATGCTGGAGAAGGATGTGCGCAAGTTCTATTCTTTGAATCTGATGAATCATGCGATACGTCTTATAAGGATCGAGGTGGAAAATATCAAGGTCAAAGTGGTGTTACTTTACCAAAGATTTAATACCAAAAATTCTTATTAAAAGTTTAAAAATTAATCTTATTTCTATAGGAGCTATGAATTGGAATACTGGGGATATCATTTAATAATGGATTGTAAAAATGGTGATTTGGAAAAAGTTAAGTCGCCTAAACATATTAAAGATTTTGTAAAAGAACTAGTTCAAGAAATTAATATGATTGCATTTGGTGAACCGAAACTTCACCATTTTGCAACTCATAATAAAGATGCTGCTGGATTTAGCCTTGTACAATTAATCGAAACATCTTCAATAACTGGTCATTTTGTAGATAAAAATGGCGATTGTTATATTGATATTTTTAGCTGTAAAGATTTCGATGTTGAAGTTGCTAAAAAAGTAGTAAATAAATTTTTCTCACCAAAAAAAATAAAAATAACATATCTTAATAGACAGGCTTAAATAAAAAATAAACCTATTTATTTTCTTTCGTACTTTAAAAAAGAAAACTTAATTTTTTTTTCTGATATTAAGTCCTCTCTACCAACCTCTTTCCATTCATTTTGATCGTAATGAGGAAAGAATGCATCCCCATCAAAATCACCATCAACTCTTGTAATATACAAATTTGTAGCTAAAGGCAGTGCTGATTTATATATTTGTTCGCCACCAATAATAAAAATTTCGTTTGGTATCTTAACCATCGAAATCGCTTCACTCAATGAATTTACAACTACTACCCCACTAATTCTTAAAGAAGTATTTCTAGTAATTACTATATTTTTCCTATCTTTTAATGGCTTACCAATTGAATCAAAAGTTTTTCTTCCCATGATAACAGTATGATTTAAAGTAGTTTTTTTAAAATTTTTAAGGTCCTCTGATAGATACCAAGGTAATCCATTTTTAAAACCAATTACAGAATTATTTGACATTGCGACAATGATTGATATTTTCATCATTAAACTGCAATAGGAGCTTTTATCGAAGGATCGGGATCGTAATTAATTAATTCAAAATCATCGTACCTAAATTGAAAAATATCTGTTATTGAAGAATTAATATTCATTATTGGTAAACTTTTAGGTTTTCTTTTAAGTTGTTCATTTACTTGATCGATATGATTCAAATATATATGTGTATCACCTAAAGTATGAACAAAATCTTTACATTCTAAATTACATACCTGAGCAATCATTTTTGTTAAAAGCGCATATGAGGCAATGTTGAATGGCACGCCTAAAAAAACATCTGCGCTTCTTTGATATAGCTGACACGATAATTTATTATTAGCAACATAAAATTGAAAAAAGGCATGGCATGGCGGTAATTTCATATTATCAATTTCAGCTACATTCCAAGCAGAAACAATTAATCTTCTTGAGTGAGGGTTATTTTTTATCTGATCTATCAAATTTTTAATTTGATCTATAGATTTACCGTTAGAAGAAGGCCAACTTCTCCACTGTGAACCATAAACAGGACCCAAATCTCCGTTTTCATCAGCCCATTCGTCCCAAATAGATACTCCATTTTCTTTTAAATATTTTATATTAGTATTACCTGTAAGAAACCATAACAATTCGTGAATCACTGATTTTAGATGTATTTTTTTTGTAGTTAATAAAGGGAAGCCTTGTTCTAAATCAAATCTCATTTGATAACCAAACGTTGATAAAGTACCCGTACCAGTTCGATCCGTTTTTTTTATCCCGTTATCTTTTATATGGCTTAAGAGATCTAAATATTGTTTCATGTTATTGTTTTGCCCGAATAAAATTTTTAACTAATGAAGCCTCATTCTCAAAAATTTCAAATTTCTGATCAATTTTTTCTAAATTAATTAATGCCTCAGGTCTAGGAGGCTTCTTACCAATTGCCTCTAAAACAGTTCCTTCAAACTTTGTTGGTAATGCAGTTTCTAAAACCAGCATTGGGGTATCTTTTGATAAATGGTCAAGAGATGCTTTAACACCATCTGCAGTGTGAGTATCAATAATTACATCATATTCGTCATAAAACTGTTTAATCAACTTAATTCTATTCTCATGCTTACTTGAAGAAGAAATAAAGCCAAAGACTGAAATTAAATCCACATTTTTCTTATCAAGCTGGAAAGAGCCTCCATTATCTATTAGATCCCAATAGCCATTTAAAGTTGAGGTATCTCTGTCTAATAAATCAAAAATAAATCTTTCAAAATTAGATGCTTTTGAAATATCCATTGATGGACTTGAAGTTTGAAATATATTTTCAGAATTTCTAGGCTGGTACTTTCCAGTTTTAAAAAACTCATCAAGTACATCGTTTTCATTTGTAGCAACGACCAAATGTCTTATTGGTAAACCCATCATTCTTGCAATATGACCGGCACAAATATTACCAAAATTTCCTGTGGGAACAGTAAAATCAACAAGTTTCGAACTATTATCTGTTACATCTAGATAGCCTTTAAAATAATAAACGATCTGAGCTAGGATTCTGCCCCAATTAATTGAGTTTACAGCGCCAATATTATTATCTTTTTTAAATTGTAAGTCATTAGAAACAGCTTTTACAATATCTTGGCAATCATCAAAAACACCCTTAACTGCAATATTATAAATATTATCTTCATGTAAGCTATACATTTGAGCAGCTTGAAATGGGCTCATTGTGCCATGAGGTGAGAGCATAAATACATTAATACCCTTTTTACCTTTCATTGCGTACTCTGCGGCAGGTCCCGTATCACCAGAAGTTGCGCCCAAAATATTTAATGTTTTATTTTTCTTAGCTAGAACATATTCAAATATATGTCCTAAAAACTGCATGGCAATATCTTTGAAAGCAAGAGTTGGTCCATTTGAAAGAGATAATAAATAAAGGTTATCCGTAAGCTTCAATGTTGGTGTTATATCTTTAGAGTCTTGACTGGAGCGGTTATATCTAAATACTTCTGGGGTGTATGTTTTATTTATAATTTCCAACAGATCATTAGCCGGAATATCATCAATAAATTTTTCAAAAATAGAGAATGATAATTCCTGATAAGACATTATTCTCATCTCATCTAAGTCATTTTTTGTAAATTTAGGGTAACTTTTTGGTAAATATAAACCACCATCTGGTGCTAATCCACCTAATAAAACTTCGCAAAAACTTAACTCTGGAGATTTTCCTCTTGTTGAAATATACTTCATATTTTTAACTATTTAGTTGTTCAATTCTTAATTTAACTGCTTTATCAATATTTTCAGGTAGCGCTTCAATTTCATCAATTATTTTGTTCATTTCTTTTTCTATCATATTTGAAGTAACTAAAATAATATCGACCACCTCGTCATCTTCTTGAATTTCTTTCTGAACCATAGCATCTATGGATATAGAATGTTCAGAAAAAACTTGAGTGATTTTAGCTAATACCCCCGATTCATTTTTCATTGAAAGTCTTATATAAAACTCAGAAGTAATATCCTCAATGGATAGTATTTTTTTAGCTTTAATCTCATTCTTGATAAATCCAAGTATTGGAATTGAGTTGGTATTATTTGATTCTATATTTCTAGCTAAATCGATAATATCTGCTACAACTGAACTAGCTGTTGGCTCTGAACCTGCTCCTGCCCCATAGTATAAAGTTGGACCAACTTTGTCTCCATGCACTAAAACTGCGTTCATTGCACCATCAACATTAGCAACTAATCGGCTCTTTGGAATTAATGTAGGATGAACTCTTTGCTCGACAAGATCATTAATACATTTTGTAATGCCCAGTAATTTAATCTTGTAACCAAGCTCTTCAGCATACATTATATCTTTTTGTTCTAAATTACTTATGCCTTCAATATGTGTTGCTTTGAAATTAATAGGTATTCCAAATGCTATAGATGCCAATATTGTAATTTTATGCCCGGCATCAACACCTTCAATATCAAATGTTGGGTCTGCCTCAGCAAAACCAAGTTCTTGCGCTTGCTTGAGTGCAACATCAAATGTTAAATTATTTTCTTTCATTTCAGTAAGAATATAATTTGTAGTACCATTCAAAATTCCAACAATCCATTCAATCTTATTTGCAGCTAAACCTTCTCTTGTTGATTTAATTATTGGTATGCCACCAGCAACGGCAGCTTCATATGATAAATTTACATTATGCTTATTAGCTAAACTTACTAATTCTTCTCCATGCATTGCAATTAAAGCTTTATTTGCAGTAACAATATGTTTGTTATTTTTAATAGCTTCCTCTACCAAATCTTTTGAGATTCCAGTTCCACCAATTAGCTCTACAACTATATGAATATTTTTATCTTGCACTAAATCGAAAGCGTCCTCATAAATTATAGTTTTAGCATCAACAACTTCTTTTGCCCTTTTTAAATCTTTTTCAGCTAAAGCAAATATAGTTATCTCTTTTCCTGTTTTACGAAAAATTTCTAAAAAGTTTTCTTTTAAAATCTTATATGTACCACCACCAACTGTTCCAGCTCCTATTAAACCAACATTTATTTTATTTTGCATTTTTTACTTTCTATAATCTTGTAAATAATCTGAAAATCTTTCAATAGCTATTTTTAATTCGTCTTCATTTGGAAGAAATACCATACGAATATGATTATTATCATGCCAATTGAATCCACTTCCTTGAACCATAAGAACTTTTTTTTCTTTTAAAAAATCTAAAATAAATTCTTGATCATTTTTTATTTGATATTTTTTTGGGTCTAACTTTAAAAATAAATACATAGCTGCTGATGGCTTAACGCATGATACTCCAGGAATATTTGTCATCATATTGTAAGATAATTCTCTCTGTTTAAATAATCGACCTGAAGGAGCAACTAAATCATTTATACTTTGATACCCACCTAATGCAGTTTGAATAGCTAATTGTCCAGGAACATTAGCACAAAGTCTCATTGAAGCTAAGATATTTAATCCTTCTAAATAATCCTTACCTAATGATTTATTTCCAGAAACTACAAGCCATCCAGCTCTGTATCCACAAGCTCTATAATTTTTCGAAAGTCCATTAAGCGTAACAAAAAGAACATCATCGGCTAAAGATGCTATCGAAGTGTGTTTATTTTCATCATACAAAACTTTGTCATATATTTCATCTGCAAAAATAATTAAATTATTTTTTCTAGCCACCTCAATTATTTGATTTAATAATTCATCTGAGTACAAAGCACCAGTTGGATTATTAGGATTTATAACTAAAATTGCACGAGTTTTATTTGTAATTTTTGACTCAATATCTTTAATATCTGGAAACCAATTTGCATCTTCATCACATGTGTAATGGATTGGGTTTCCTCCAGCTAAAGTAACTGCTGCTGTCCATAATGGATAATCAGGCTTTGGAATTAAAACTTCATCATTATTATTAATTAATCCTTGCATTGCCATTACTATCAGCTCAGAAACACCATTACCTAAAATAATATCGTCTACATCAACATCGACAATAGATTTTTGTTGAGTGTAATGCATGATTGCTTTTCTTGGCTCAAAAAGTCCATAACTTTCCGTGTAACCAGAGGATTTTTTCATATTTCTTATCACATCTTGAGTTATTTCATCTGGAGCTTCAAAACCAAATGAAGCTGGGTTACCAATATTTAATTTTATAATTTGGTGCCCATCTTCTTCCATTTGTTTTGCATGCTCAAGAACAGGACCTCTAATGTCATAACATACATTATCTAATTTGTTTGATTTTAAAACTGGGGTCAAAATTTGTTATCTCGATTATTTAAAATTAATTATTATTTTACCTTAAATTAGTTTTAAAGTTTTTAACAAAGTACTTTTGATAGTCCTTTATTAGTTTTATTCTTAATTTATGGATTTATAGTTGAAAAAATTAAAGAAGCGTTTACACCGCCAAAACCAAAACTATTTGACATTACTGTATCAATTTTACCTTCTTTTCTTTTTAGTAAAATAGGTAAACCTTCTGCAGCTAAATCTAGATCTTCAATATTGACTGACGGTGTTAAAAAATCATTATTCATCATAATTAAACTGTAAATTGCTTCATTTGATCCAGCTGCACCCAAGGCATGTCCAGATAAAGATTTTGTTGAGGCTATATCTGGTATTGCGCCGAATTTACCACTTTCAAAAACGTTTCGAATCGCATCTAATTCTACAGAATCTCCAACTGGAGTGCTTGTGCCATGTGTGTTTATGTAAGAAATATCTTTAGTATTTTTTTCTATTAATGCCATTTCCATGCATCTCTGAGCACCTTCTCCACTTGGCGCAACCATATCATGGCCGTCAGAAGTGGCACCGTAACCAACTATTTCAGCATATATTTTTGCCCCTCTTTGTTTTGCATGTTCATATTCTTCAAGAACCAAAATACTTCCCCCTCCAGATATAACAAATCCATCTCGATTTACATCAAAAGTTCTAGATGCTTTTTCTGGTTGATTATTATATTTTGAAGACATTGCACCCATAGCGTCAAATAAATAACTCATAGTCCAATGCTCTTCTTCCGCCCCACCTGCAAACATAATATCCTGCTTACCCATCTGTATTAATTCATATGCATTTCCAATACAATGTGCACTTGTTGAACATGCAGATGTAATAGCATAGTTAATACCTTTAATTTTAGCCCCGGTTGCTAAACAAGCAGATACTCCATTAGACATAGTTTTAGTCACCATATATGGCCCAACACGCCTAATACCTTTCTCTTTCAAAGTCTCAGTTCCTTGAAGCATACTTTCAGTTGAGGTACCTCCTGCGCCAACTATGATACCTGTCCGAAAATTTGACACTTTTTCCTCATTTAATCCAGAATCTGCAATAGATTCTTGCATAGCGAGCCATGCATAGGCATGCCCTTTAGCCATAAATCTTAATAATTTTCTGTCAATTAATTCTTCAACATTAATATTAATTGAGCCAGCTACCTGCGATCGAAGTCCATGCGACTCGTATTCAGGTTGAAAAGTGATACCAGATTTTGCTTCTTGTAAACTCTTTTTGACTTCTTTAACATTATTGCCAAGACTCGAAACAATGCCCATACCTGTTATAACAACTCTTTTCAATCAATTTATCCTTTTAAAAATCATCAGTGTTTGTAAATAATCCAACTTTGAGGTCTGAAGCTTGGTAAACCTCTCTTCCATCAACTTCCATTTTTGCATCTGCAATCCCCATAACAAGCTTTCTTATAATTACTCTCTTTAAATCTATAATGTAAGTTACTTTTTTAGCTGTTGGTAAAACTTGACCTGTAAATTTCACTTCTCCACTTCCTAAAGCTCTCCCTCTTCCTTTTCCACCTCTCCAGCCAAGATAAAAACCTATTAATTGCCACATTGCATCTAAACCAAGACATCCAGGCATAACAGGGTCACCTTCAAAATGGCACTTAAAAAACCATAAATCCTTATTTATATCCATTTCTGCTATCATTAGGCCATTGTCGTATAATCCACCATTCTCGGTTATAGAAATTATTCTATCAAACATTAGCATTGGTGGAAGTGGAAGTTGTGCATTATCTTTACCA
>NZHT01000009.1 GCA_002691385.1 Flammeovirgaceae bacterium
TTGGGTTTTGAATCTAAAGATTTCCAGTCGGCTCGGATTAAATTAATAATTGAAAATCTTTTAGGTGATATCGCTTGGAATATAAAAGCCATTCAGGATATTCCCCAAGTCTATCCAATAGATCCTTTGGATGAGGAATTACTAAAAGCATTAAAAGAGGAGAATATTGTAAACTTGAATAATTTATTTATCCTTTTGGGTATGATTTATGATATACATAATGTGCAGTTAGTCAAGGAGAACTTATCTCATGGTTCAATGGATTCTGTAACTTTTGCTATTGAAATGTTAGACGTCTTTGTTGAAGATGAAATTAAGCCAATGTTATTGCCTATTTTAGATGATATAACGGATAAGGAGCGATTGGATTTATTATTAAACTTCTTTCCTCCCGAGCATTTTGAATCGTATTCGGATTTGCTTACCCAAATCATTAATAGGGATTTTAATCGAATTACACGATACGCTAAATCCTTGGCTATGAATAGGTTTTATCAACTTCCTGAAGTCCGCGTATCCAATTCTTTGATTGCAAATTTATTTAATCCAGATGTATTGCTGTTGCAAAGTGCTGCAAACTCTATATATCAAATTGAGCCAGAAGCTTACCAAGTACATACGAAAAGGATTAAATCGTATTCTAAGTTAAGATTAGATGAGATCATCTTGCCTCCTGTTTTTGCTTATAAAGAAGAAGAAAATTATCGAAAAATGTTATTGGTTGAGAGGGTGAGGTTCATAAAATCTCTACCAAGCTTTTCAGCTATTCCCGGGGATAGTATTACTAGAATGGTAGATGTGATGAATCAAAGGAAAGTCGTTAAGGGTACAGTACTTGTTAATGAAGGGGATAATGGAGATCAACCCTTGTTGGTAATCATCAAGGGTAAGATTGATCTGATGAGGTCAGGTGCCGTATTTAAATCATTGGGTCCCAAAGATATTATGGGAGAAGAGGTAATTCTATTTTCGGAAAAGTATGATTACCAAGCAGTTGCAAAAGAGGAGACATTCTTCTTTGCTTTGCCAAAAGAGGAACTTTTTGATTTAATGACACTGCATAGCGAGATATTAAGAGCCTTCCTTAATTTAATAGATACAACTATTAAATCGGAGCCAATAGATCCATTTGATTTGAGTATATTGGATGATAATGTCAGTGTGTTTAATTAGTCTTATGTCAGATTGCAATTAAGTAATGAGCGCCATAGAAAAGATATTAGTTGTTCACTCAGAAGAAGATGATTTAACAATTCAAGGTGATGATAAGGGTTGGGTGACTAATTTTTTTAAATTTCTCTCCTCCTTGTTGCTGCATATGAATTATCGAGATCTTTTGCTTGAATTATGCAGTTTAACTCAACTTAAAAAAAGTGAGTTAAAAAAAGATGTAATAGTGGTGTTAGTAGTAAGCCCACTTCTGACTGTTGAAAACAAGGGGTATCAAATGATTTCTTCTTGGTTAAAAGAAATCATCACTCCGAAAAAAGGGTTTCAAGCTGAAGTAGAAAGATGTCTTATAGTCCATAAAACAGTTTTTAATTTTCAAAATTTTCCTGAATTACTCAACTTAAATAATTATCAATTGTATGAAATTGATAATGTGACAGGTATACCTCGAGAGATTAATCGATTTTTTGGATCAGAGGCAGAAAAAAATTATTGGATGAAGTTGATAGATTTATCCTTTGATATTTCGAGATATTTGTCTTTAAAATCAAAAATAACTGAAGAAAAGAATATAAATAAAAGAGAAAAGACTGTTTACCTGGCTGAAGTAGGAAAAGACTTGATAATTCAAAGAGATATGATTCGTCGCGAATTGCGAAGTCATGGGTTTGAGGTATTACCCAAAAATACAATTACAGGAAACCGTAGTGAAATGGAAATGACCATAAAAGATAATTTATCAAATTCCAGGCTATCTCTACATTTGATTGGAGAAGATTATGGTGCTAGTATTGAAGGACATGATTTGTCTTTGGTTGATTTACAAAATGAGATTGCCAATGAATATTCAGGCGATTTGACCAAGGAAAGCATTAATAATGAAAAAAAGAAATTTGGTAGATTGATTTGGATTTCACAATCAATAAAAAACATTACTGAGCGGCAGAAAATATTCATTGAAAATATAAAAACTAAAGCTGCATTGTATGAAGAAACCGAAGTCTTGGAAGTAGATATGGAGGAGATGAAATCTATTGTAATTGAAGAAATTGAAACGGGTGGTAGATTCCATAGCCATAGTGTTAACCGTGAGATTTCAGGTTATCAGGAACCCTCAAAAACTGATTCATCAAAAATAATATATTTAATTTTGGATAAAGAGGATAGTGAGGAGGGACAGGTCATAGCCAAAGCACTTAAAAAAAAGGGTTTTAGGGTAGTTCAGCCTATTTTTGAAGGTGAATTGGTCGATGTTCGTTATATTCATCAAGAAAACCTTAAAAGATGTGATGCGGCAATAATATATTTTGGAAATACTTCAGAATCCTGGATAAAAACTAAATTACAGGATCTAATGAAATCACCTGGATTTGGCCGAGTGAAGAAAATGATAGCCAAAGCAGTTTATTTCAGAGATGAAAAAATTATGGATGGTAATTACCTTAAAAAGAATAATACTATGATATTGGGTGAGCAAGCTTCATTCAAATTAGCCCATTTGAAACCGTTTTTAGAATTGCTTGAGGATAAAAAATGAGTAACGAGACATTAGATAAAAAAGAAATTATTGAATCTGATATCTCGGAGTTATTTAATCCTTTTCCAGGATTGAGACCTTTTGGTGTTGAGGAAACTTACTTGTTTTTTGGAAGAGAGGGTCAAAGTGATGATGCCTTAGTCAAACTTTCAAAAAGTAGGTTTTTAGCTATTTTAGGAGCTTCGGGCAGTGGTAAATCTTCTTTTATGTATTGTGGGCTTATCCCTTCATTACAAGGGGGTATGATGACAAAAGCTGGCTCCAATTGGCAAACTATGGTGAGCAGGCCTGGATCAGGGCCAATTGATAATCTCGCCGAGTCTATATTGAAATATAAAAAAGACTACCATAATCTCCCGCAAAAAGATCAGCAGATCGAACGGACCATTGTGAGCACTGTATTACGTAGTTCAAGTCTCGGACTGGTAGAGGTAATCAAACAGATCAACAAAGATCAAAAAATCAATACCCTCATTGTCATTGATCAATTTGAAGAACTTTTTCGCTTCAGTAGGTTAGAGTCCAAAAATTCGGATGAAAATGAGTCTGCTGCTTTTATCAATTTACTCATTGAAGCTGTAGAGAGTCCTGAAGTAGCCGTATATGTAACGATTACAATGCGATCTGATTTCATTGGAGAATGTGCCAAATATCTCGATCTGACTCAATTTATTAATGATTCTCACTATTTAATACCACAAATGGTGAGAGATCAAAAGCGCATGGTGATTGAGGGGCCTATTGCTGTTGGAGGTGGAAAAATTACCCCTCGCTTGACACAGCAACTTCTCAATGATGTGGGTGATAATCCCGATCAGTTGCCTATTTTACAGCATGCCTTGATGCGTACTTGGGGCTATTGGGTGTCGTCTCGCCAGGATACAGAAGCCATTGATCTTGAGCATTATAATGCTATTGGAACTTTAAAAAGTGCGCTCTCACAACATGCGAATGAAGCGTTCGATCTTTTAAATAAAAGAGAACGTCAAATCGCTGAGTCCATGTTCAAGGCATTAACCGAAAAAGGTGCCGAAAATACCGGAATCAGACGACCAACCAAACTCAGTACTCTTGCGGCTATCTCTGGAGTTTCTGAAGACGATGTAGCCCGTGTTGTAAATAGGTTCAGAGAGCCGGGAAGATCCCTTTTAATGCCACCGCACGGCGTTAAAATTACTTCTGAAACGGTCATCGATATTTCGCATGAAAGTTTGATGAGAATTTGGGACAGATTGAAGCAATGGCTTGAGGAAGAGAGTAAATCTGCTGATATGTACCTGAATATTTCTGAGGCGGCACGAAAGTTTCAGGAGGGAAAAGCAAGTTTATGGCAAATGCCAGATTTGCAATTGGCTATCAATTGGCGCATTTCAAATAGGCCAACGATTGTTTGGGCTACTCGCTACGATGAAGCTTTTGAAAGAGCCATGGTTTTCTTGGAAACTTCGGAGCGTGCTTATGAAAATGAGCAAAGAAATAAGGCACTTCTACAAAAAAGAAAGGTAAGGAATAGTAGAATTCTTGCATTGGTTTTTGGTGCTTTTGCAGTGTTAGGAATATTCTTAACCCTGTATTCAGTTACGCAATCGAATATGGCAGAAGATAGTGCAAAACAGGCAGAAGAAAGTGCCGCAGAGGCATTGATTAGTGCCGAAAAGGCAAAAGAGGAAGAGACAAAAGCCTTGTCTGCTTTAGAGCAAGCAAGACAAGCTGAACTAGATGCAAATGTTCAACGAGACAGTGCGACAAATGCTCAGAAAAGAGCAGAAATTGCTAAAAATGAGGCACAAATTGCTTCAAGAGAAGCTCAAATTCAAAAGATCCAGGCAGATTCTGCTAAGGCGCAAGCGGAGGTGTCGCTAGAAAAGGCAGTTGTACAAGAAGAACTTGCTGTTACGGCGCAAAAAGGAGCAGAAAAATTACGCTATCAAGCGGTAGCTCAATCTATGGCGCTAAGAGCTATAGATGTGCCTGATGATCAATTGAGAGGAGTCATAGCCAAACAGGCTTTTGATTTCTTTATTGCTTATAAAGAACCTGATAAGCAATATAATGGTGACATTTATGCAGGAGCTTATTATGGGATAAAGGGATTATTGAAATTAGATCAATATGAGAAAGCCCCAGAAGCGGGTAGAGATGCAGCTACTTTTAAGGCGGATTCTGCTTTTAATCAATACCATGGGCATACACAATCAGGACCGGGTAGAGAGGTGGTCAATGTACGTAGTGTAGCTTTTTCAAGAGACGGTTCTAAAATGTACTCTGCGGGCGGTGATGGTCGTCTGTTGCAGTGGAATTTTGATGATAGATCGTATGTTGAGGTGTATAGTCAACCCAATGTTAATCGTGTGGTGAATATAAGCCCAAATGAACGCTGGCTTGCTTTAGGCACTAGTGAAGATGAAATTGATCTTTTTGATTTAAATGATCTTCTTAGAGAACCAAAGAAACTAAAGGGTCATCAAGGCGCCGTATATGATTTGGTGTTTTTTGATGGAGATTTTGGATTTGCCAGTGTCGGTGCAGACAAAAAAATACTGCTTAATAGCCACAGAGAATCTATTTTATTGGCAGAGTTGGAGTCTACAACAAAGACTATAGCAATATCTCCAGATGGGAAATATTTGGCAGCTGGTTCAATGAATGGAGAAGTTATTTTATTTGATTTGGAGGGGGCGGAAGCACCTAAAAAAATTGTAAGAAAGGACATGGAACAAAAGCCTATTCTTGATATAAAGTTTAGTCATAATGGTAAATATTTGGCAATTGGAGGACTTAATATAACCAATGGTTTAGGCTATGCATTCATTTGGGATAGAACAAACAAAACACAGTATGGTCCAGAACTAATGGGTTTTTCGGCACAAGTAAATGATGTTGAATTTTCAAAAAATGATTTTTTGCTTGCTGTCTCGAGCAATGATAATTCAGTCAGATTTTGGGATTTGGATCCAAATAATATTTATGATCTACCAACAATCATTTATGATCACAAAGGCTGGGTCTGGGATGCAAGTTTCCATCCAAATGGAGGATATTTGGTAACCGCGGCGGAGGATGGATTACTGAGGAGATTTCCCCTCAAGCCTAATCAGATGGTTGATGATTTGTGTGATTATATTTCACGTAATATGTCGGATATTGAATGGCGTCAGTACGTGGGAGATGCAAATGAAATTCCTTGGGTGGAGACATGTAAGGGTAAGATTAAGCCTAGCGATGAAGCTTCAAATTCTAAAATTCAGGTTAATAGCCAAAGTATAAAAGAAGGAAAGTTGGAGTCAAATGAGGCTTCCAAATTGAAAAATAAGCAAGGTTAGTGGGTGCTTTTGAGATCAGATTAGTTGCTGCTTTATTTGTGTTTTTCTCGACATTTTTCGTATCAGGACAGACATGGACTCAGAAACTTTTGGTCGCCGAGCGAGACTATGATGCAGGTAGATTGGTTAATATCGTAGATAATATTTCGGGAGGATTTGATAATACTTTAGGCGAAAAAGGATATACTAGTGAGGAGAAAATAAGAGCACTCAAACTGATTACCAAGGTTTATATATTTTTAGATAATGAGCCAAAGTCAGATGAGTATATGATCAAACTGCTTAAGGCAGATAAAGAACACAAACTAGATGCTAAAGTTGATCCGGCTGAGTTGTACGATTTATATAGGAAATTCAGGTCTCAGCCTATTTTTAGAATAGGTTTAAGGGTAGGTGTGAATAAGAGTTATCCCAATATTATTAATACCTTCGGTACTGGAAATACAGGAATAGTTTCTAAAATTTATAATGGTGGAGGGCAACCTCCCAATGGAGCCTCAGTAAATGGAGGTTCTGGTACTGGTTTTTTCATCAATGCGATGGTAGAGCGTTATTTAGATTGGGGTTTTGAAGTAGGATTAGGATTAGAATTCCGTAATTCTCAATACAGCGTAGATAATTATATCACTTACGGAGATAGCCTTCAAGTCAATGGGAGCACTGAGACAGCCCAGTTCGCTGTTTTATCAACAATGGTTACCCATCAGCAATCCTTTTTTAGGATTCCACTAATTTTAAGATATAATTTTAACTATAATTTAGACAAAAGCTTTGTTCCCTACATAGCCGTTGGATCCAGTTACGATTATTTATTGGATGCTAAATATTTAGAAGGTAATCGGACTGGAGGGGCTGAATACAAATTCGACAAAGATCTTTCTTTGAAAGGTTTAGATCTTATCGCCAAAAATAATTTTTCTGTTTTTGCATCTTTGGGTCTTAAAATGCGCGTTAAAACACATTTTTTAACCTTTGAAGCTAAATTTAATAAGGCATTACTAAATTATATTAACCCTCACAATCGATGGAGTAATAATCCGCTATCAACCTATGATTTGGCATTTGTTGAAGACGATTTTTCATTAGATATGCTTTCTTTTTCTTTTGGCTATACCTACTCTATTTATAATCCTCAGAAACTCAAGGAATTTAGATGATAAGAAAGTATTCTATAATTCTTTTGTTGTTGTTTGTCTTAATGGCATATGGTTGTGTGATCGAGCCAGATTATGGACCAAGGCCTATAGACACTTTCATTAAATATTATGGAATTTCAGGCTCTAATGAAGTCGTTGATATGATCATCTCAAATGAGGGAAATCTAGTCATTTTGGGTAATGAAAAAAGTTCAGCGTTTGGAGCCTCAAAAGATATTGTGATCCTTGAAATAGATACAGTTGGAAATTTGCTTAAAAAAAAGATCTTTGATGTTCAATCTTTATATGCGAATGACAGTTCGTATAGTTTTGGAATCACCGATGATGAAGCGGTTAGAATCAGGGCTATAGATGGTGGTTATTTGCTTTGCGCCAATTTTACAACAAAAGATGACAATGTCAACGGGTTAGGATCCAAAATTTTCTGGTGTGAGCTAGATGATGAGTACAATATTATTGACAAACAGGTTATCAGTGATGTAGACTATTATTGGGAAGTGGGTGATATTATCAAATCGAAAGATGGAAATATCATTATAGTGGGAGGTACAAATAAAAAAGAAGATGGAGATACTTCGATAAGGCCAGAAAAGCAACGATATCTGACTAGGAGATCTATTGAAAATGATACCGTTTTTTGGAGTAAAACATTCGGATATGATGATGTGGATGATTTTGCCATTGGCATTCTCGAATTGTCAGATGGCAATCTTGGCGTAATAGGTTGGACGGAAAAATCTAGCAATGAAGGTGAAGGAGGTGTAAACGTTACTTTTGCGATTTTTACTGATATAGGAAGTTCTTCAAGTATCGATAATGTATTTGGATTTGATTATCAAGGAGATGTTGACTTTGATGATGCAGTAGGAGATTTCATTTATACTCAAAATGAAGATATGATAATTGTTGGAACTAGCACCAGTAATAACGCAGTAAACCCAAGAAGTTTTCCATTTCTTTTGCGCGTTAGAAAAGATGGGACATTGGTGTTTAAAGAACTTTTAACTAGATCAATCTCAGACCTTAATTCTGGAGGAATGGATGTTGCAATTAGTGCTCAAAATGATTTAATCATTACGGGCGCTTTTTATAATTATGAGGATTCTATTTCCAAAGAGACCTTTAATAATCAAGCTTTATTTATGCGCACCAATCAGTTTGGGAAAATAACGAATGACTACCTGTCTTATAAAAATCATTTTGGCTTAGCTGGTGGTGACGATATAGGAAAAGCCATATTGACCCTTTCAGATGGTTCAATTGCTATAGCAGCTACTATGGATTTTGGTAATAGTAGGACACTCATCAGTTATTTGAAAATCAATAATAAAGGAATATTGAAAAGATAAGTTGAATCCTATTTTGGACATTTTTTAAAACCATAGATGAATTTCAATCCATATAAAAGGTTAAAAAATAGCGCTGTGCATCCAAAGAGCAATTGCGACAATTTAATCATGTCTTTTGTTAAGAAGTAATAATTTTATGCGGCGGGACTTTTGATTGCTTGAAATTAAAGCGGGTTTAATTGTTTTTCAGATCAAAAACGGAACGAAATTCGTTAAGTGCTTCGAGCAGGTTTTTTTGTTCTGTTTTTATTTTATCGTACTCTTTACTTTTGAATTTTTTCATGCGATATACGAGTAATTTTTGAGATAAAATGAAAAGTAATTTTGACCATGAAATCGCATATAAACCCGAAAGATATCCTACGAAGAAAATAAGAATCCCTATGATTGAAATTTTTGTAATTAAGGTTAATATTACCACTAGTGAAATGTACCAAAACAGGAAAATTAATAATCCAATCATCATGGCCAAAGAACCCCTAAATGCCTCTTTAATTTGAATGCTTTGAAAGATTTTTTTGACTAATATAAATGGTACTAAATTAAGAATACAGCCTAAAATGTAAACTGGAAGTCCAAAAATTAGTTCTAGAACCTCTCCAAACGCTAATTTTTTAAAGGCATCGCTTAAATAGATTCCTTCAGATTTGTTCCTAGCCAAATATTTTTGAATGCGATCAGAAACTTTGACTGCTTTGCCTTTTTGGTTAGCCAAACTATACACAGTGGCTTCGATTATTTTCTTTTGAATTTCAAAATGTCTAAAAGCGTCATCTTTCTTTATTTCCAGAGATTCTTCTAGGTAGTTTTGATAGAAATTCTCTATTGAATTGGTGAGTTTATTTAATTCTTTTGATCCGGTGTGGAGTAAGTTGTCAATCATTCCTTTTTTAATTAAATCCGTCAAATTATGTACTTGATTATCGGCATCAGAATCGATGTTTTTGGTTAAGATGGGGGGACCAACTTTTACAAATAAATCACTTCTAAACTGATGAGGATTACTATAATTTAATCCGATGGGAATAATTTGAACTTTTATTTTGTTTTTAGACAAGCGTTCAGCTTCCAAAGCGATCCTGGCGGCCCCTGTTTTTAAGTTTCGAACACCTTTATCCGTCTCACTGGTGCCTTCTGGGAAAATCAACAAAGCTCCTTCATTAAGCAGTAATTGATGGCAGTGACTAAACATATCGGCATTGTTTGTTTTTGATCGATCTTGAACTAAGTTAGGTCGATAGACAGGTATCATATGAAACTTATTTTTTAGTATCCAAGTTTTAATCTTTCCACCAAAGAATTCGGCTGCGGCTATGGGGTTTATCCTCCTTTTTATTCCGGTGATGACAATTAACGGATCTATTAAAGCACTTGGGTGATTGGCTACAAAAATGACAGGCCCTTGGGTGGGTATATGTTCTTGACCTAGGATTGTTACTCTTCTGAAATAAGAATAAATGGTGATTTTCAATAAATATTTGATCAGGCTATAAATCATAATGGCTAGGTTTAACTCATTGGATAGTTAAAAAGAATTAAAGTAAATTGAGAAATTTTTTTTTGAATTTTCAACTTAATCAGATCGGATACGAATGGCCAAACCGGCATGAGCCATAAGTTGGTTATTAAACCCAGATAAATGATCTTCTGCTAATATATCCTTTGTCTCAAAAATTTTGTATTTGCGAACAAGAGCATAACCAAAAGAACCAAAAAGAGTTAATTTATCATTGAGGTAGTAATCTATGTATGCTTGAGTGTCAATCTTAAATTCTTGAACATATCCTTCTGCATACTGTTCAGCTAATCTGTAGGAGGTTCTCTTCATATTAAATTTAAAACCTAAGTATCCTGATTTTGAAATTTTATATTCAAGATTGATCATTCTTGGAAGCAATCCAAAAAAGCGGAGTTTATCAGAGAGTATGAAGTCAAAACCGAGGATTGGAAATATTTGCGGACCCCAAAACTCTTGATTATAAAACAATCCAAGTTTATATTTCGTATGCTCATTTAATTGTTTGGTTAAAAAGCTTACCACACCTATTTGATAATCTTTTTTGGAAAAATCTTGAAAATCAGAACTGATTTTTTGTATTAGTATAGTTGTCATATTCCAATCATTATTCAAATTAATGACACGGCCAAGCTGTATAGCTAAAGCCTCTAAGTTGCTAATTTTTGGTTGATTCAATGAATTTTCTAGTGAAAGTTTGTTGTATCCAGCTCCAAAAATTAAATAGTTATTTTTTTTTGTTTTGATTGGTATAAAAATAGCTGCTGAGTATTCATTAGTTTGATTTTCATTTGATGAATATTTCTGAAACTTAAGAGCACTCAATTCAGTATAGGGTTGAGACAAAGCTGAAAATTGCAGTAGAGTGACAATAATCATAATATAAACTTTTCTATTCATTTTGATACTTATGGCGGTATGATTTTTAAGGTTGTTGATGGATCTGTAAGATTTTTAAAGGCTTCTATTTTTAAGAAAATAGGCAAGACTTAACCCTGATATGATGTGCCAAATACCCCACCAACCAGCCACGATAGCCATACCTCCTAAGCCGTCGAAAAAAGCGAAAATGAGGCCTAAGCCTAGTCCTGAGTTTTGAATTCCAGTTTCAATAGCTAAAGTTTTTTGATCTGGTTTGGGTAGTTTGAAAATTCGTGCTAATCCGAACCCCGTGGCTATACCTACTGCATTGTGAGCAAAAACAATGAATAGGATCAAATGTATATAATTCAAAAACAAATCCATATTTGCACGAAAGGCAAGTATGACGATAGCAGCAAAAATCAGGATAGAACCATAATGCATGAAGGGGTGGAGGAAATCAGCTATTTTTGGTTTGAAGGCCCTTAATAGCATACCTAAAATTAAAGGGATTAGTAAAATTATGCCTACGATCTTCAATAAAGCCCAGAAATCTAAATTGACAGTATTTAGAATTTCTGCAGTTGGTGGGTAGAGGCTCCCCCAAAAAGAGATGTTGAAAGGAGTCATAAATACGGCACAAACACTTGCCACGGCTGTCATGCATATAGATAGGGCCGCATTGCCGTTGGCAAGAGAGGTCATAAAGTTGGAAATATTTCCTCCAGGGCATGCGGCGACTAGCATCATGCCAAGGGCAATACTGGGCATAGGATTAAAAACTAATACCAACAAGAAAGTAAAAAAAGGAAGAGCTAGGAATTGGGAGATAAATCCTATTAAAACGGATTTAGGTGATGAAAAGACAAGAATAAAATCTTTGATATGTAGCCTGAGTGCTACTCCCAGCATAATAAATCCTAAACTCAAGTTCACGTATAGTATGTTTTGATCGCTGAGTTTGAGGGTTACTTCGTCTAATTCTTGCGGACTTTGACATGAGTTAGTAAGAAAGATCAAGCAGAATGCGTAAAAGAACTTGGTTGATTTAGAATAAGGCAGATAGTTCATAAGGTTTTGTCTAAATTAGATTTTTTTTTAATAATATGTTAGGAAATAAACAGATTTAAGGTTTCCGGTATGGCAATGAAATAAGTGAAATTAGATTTTAATAGATGTATTAAAAATTAGATTTGTTTTATAACTTTATTTTAATAATGTCCTTCGCCTTGTAATAACCCTAATAATTTCCGTTGTTTGCATACTCATTAACTAACAAAATAGAGCTTTAATGATTTCCAATTCATATCTTAAGCCTTTGGGTTTCTTTTCTTTAATGGTAAGCATAATATTGTATGTTTCTTGTAAAGAAGAAACTGTCATTTTACCATTGGAAGATTATTCATTGTCTTCTACGGTTTCACCAGAAAATACGGGTTATATTTCGGTAATCACTGGTCCTTATTACGAAGGAACTACCATAGTGCTTGAGGCTATCCCTATCGAGAATTATAATTTTAAGCATTGGGAAAGTGATACCATTAATTGGACAACGGATTCTTCTGCGTTAATGAATCCAACTGCGTTTATTATAAACTTCAACACTAAAGTTACTGCTGTATTTGAATATGAAGATCTAGATAATGATGGTATAAATGATGACGTAGATAATTGCTTAAAGACTCCGGCGAATGAAGCGGTGGATACTTTAGGTTGTAGTATATCTGCGACTATTGGTGACTTTAGAGAAGGAGGAATTGTGATTTGGGTAGATGATACAGGTCAACACGGATTAGTTTGTGACTTAAACGATTATCCAGCTATATGGGGGTGTAATGGAACAGAAATATTGGGTGCAGATTCATTGTCAGTAGGGTACGGTATGCAGAATACGAGAGATATATTGGTCACATGTCAAACTTCTGGTATTGCTGCAGGTATAGCGAATAATCTAATTGTGCAAGAATATTCAGACTGGTATCTACCTTCAAAAGAGGAGTTGAAATACATTTGGTCAAATAGTTTTGTAATAAGTGAGCGCTCTATTGCATTGGGAGGAAAAAGACTTGATGCCTATTACTGGACGTCCTCAGAATATGATGCTGATCATGCTTGGTGTTGGGATTTAAAATTTGGTGCAGATGACCATATTTATGCCAAAGAAACTCCGGCTCGTGTTCGCAGTGTCAGAACCTTTTAGTAGTCTATTCATTGATTTATTTCAATAGAAGAGGGATCAAACGTAGGGGTTAGCTCAAATGCAGATTAGCGATCTACCTTACTTCCTAGGTCTTAACTTTGTTTATTTTGATCAAAAAACTACCACCTAGAGTAGGTTAATTAATTCCAAAAGTCCACAGTTAAGTTAAAATTTATTATAATTGGTTAATCTTCGATTATTAATAATTTGGCCAAGAAAATTATGCCTTTTACAATTTTTGGAAAGCAACTAATGATTTAGGATCTTTCATTACTCGAGAAATGATCATTAGGCTGGAGGTTTGTTTCCCAATTTTGGTAGCTAGCCTTGGCATGTGCTATATTTGTTTGTAAATATGGTTATTATAATTTACCTCGGTGTAATTATACCCTATTGATCATTTTAAGGATTTACGTAATAATGAAATACCTTTTTTTAACTTCATCTTTTTATCTATTTATGGTTTTAAGTGGTTGTCGAGATGATGCAGTTCCGGGTTCTTTTTATCTTTCTGTACAGGTTAGTCCAGACAGTGCAGGATCGGTAATTTTTAATAAGGGTCCTCATTTAGAAGGTACTGAAATAATCTTAAATGCTGTTGCTAATGATAATTATGAATTTTTTGCTTGGAATCACTTGAGAGATGATGGGGCATTAAATCCTTTACCAGTTACCATGAATTCCAACTTAAATACAGTAGCTATTTTTTTGTTTCTTGATAATGATAACGATGGATTGGGAGATTCAGACGATGTTTGTTTGAATACGCCTTACGGAGAATCAGTCAATGCTGAGGGTTGTTCCGCCTCTCAGTTAGATGGTGATAATGATGGTGTTTCTGATGCGTTAGATCAATGTCCAGATACAATATTGGGAGAAGAGGTAGATGAAATGGGCTGTGGAGACACAGATGGAGATGGTTTATCAAATCTAGTTGACATTTGTCCAAATACTCCTGAAGCGGAGATAGGTAATATAAATAATCACGGTTGTCATATTTTTTTAGGTTCTTACAGAGAAGGTGGCGTAGTGTTTTATTTAGACGAAACAAATGAGCATGGTTTAGTTTCAGATATTCAAAATTTAGGAGAAGTTGGAATTGTATGGGGTTGTTATGGCACTGAAATTTATAATTCTAACGGAACATCCATAGGCACTGGTGCTCAAAATACATTGGACATTCTGGCTTATTGTAATGAAGATAGCACAGCAGCTTTTTATGCTGCCAATTCAGTTTCGCAAGGATATGATGATTGGTTTTTACCCTCTCATGATGAATTGGATAAAATGCATTGCCTCTCTGAGGTCATTGATTCTATATCTGCTTTGAATGGAGGAGAAGATTTTGTATTTGATGATCATTATGGTTACTGGAGTTCAACTCAAGATGATGAGAATTTTGCCTATTTTCAGGACTTCAAAAGTGGAGGTAATTGCACCAATAGTCCTGAAAGTTATCCAAAACGTTATCTATATTTATCGGTAAGGGCAGTCAGAGCTTTTTAATGAAGAGAGAGATTGCTGACTATTTAAAAAGCTTTATACATTTGATAATGCTTCTTTTTAGTTTAAAAAATCCTATTATTATAATTACTTTTAAAAACCCTATTACTTAAAAAATCTAGATTCTTGTCTATCATTAAAAATTGTAAACACAGTTGTGAGTCTTGAGTTTCCGTTGGTTGAATATCTTGAATCTTAAAATTGCATGTTAAATGAATTTAATACTATTTATTGGTCCTACACTGAAGCATAGCGAAATGTGAGCGCCTGGCGATAAAACCTATTCGACAGCCCATAAAAAACATATCAAAAAAAATGTGAACTATTTTCGGTAAGACTCGTTAGAACTATCTAAAAGAATTTCAGTCTTTCTGACTACTTGACCGTCCAATTATAGAAGTGGATGCTTGGGATGCATAAATGGCAAAAGTCCCCAACCAATGAGCACCTGCATAATGGTCATCAACTACGTTGGAGATAGAGCTGTTGAAATGATCGTTTGCGACACTTTCCAGATGTGCATATTCGGGAAGTGTTTTGGCGATGCCATATAAACACCAAGCACGGCTGAAGTTAAGGCCATCTAAATGCACCAATTTACCATCGGTTCTATCATCTACACGTGCGGGGGATAATTGAAAATTAGATTGCAGAATTGAGGGAAGAAAGGTGGCCAGCCAGTTCTTAAATACCTTTGGACTATTTACCTTTCTCATGAGATTAGCCTCCTCGAAGCATGGGGAAAGAAAATCAAAACCGCTGGGTTCCCAAGTCAATGGACATCCCTGATCTTTGGCATAAAATCTAGTTACAGAAGATTCAATTAGTTGTTTTAAGGGTTTATGATCAATTACTTGTGCATAATCGTAAGCGAGAGAAAGTCCAAAAGCCGTATTGGAGTGTTCACCCACGCGAATGGGGTAAATCAGTTTGGGTAAGAAATTTAAATAAGCATTTACAATATAATCTGTCAGGGGTTGTAAATTAGCTTCTAATTGCCTTGCTAAGGGGGTATCCCATGTATTTAATTCTTCGGCCAATTTAAGAATCCACGCCCAACCATAGGTACGTTCAAAAGATTGATTACCTGTTTCATTGAAGTAGTTGACTTCAATAATTATATTTTCAGCGGACAAATTATCACTGAGTAAATTTTTGATTAATCCAGCATTTTCTAATGAAGGAAACTTTTTCAATAAATAGACCAATGACCAATGTCCATGAACAGAAGAATGCCAATCAAAGCAACCGTAGAATGCAGGATGCAATTCCTTGGGTTGTTTAATTTGTGAAGAATCACTTAATGTTTGATTGAGCTTATTAGGATACTGTGTTTTTATGCAGGCCAAAGGGAGTAAGGATAAATCATAGGCTTGGGTTATATTCAGGCTTGAGTATGATGATTGCAAATCTTTTTTTTGTGTATGAGTTTGATTGCAAGCATCTAAGAGTATTAGTAGGCAAAGAATTATTCTATACAAAACTACTTACTTTATAAATCCCTTTTTATTAGCTCTAATGTACGTTTTTTTCTATTAAAAACAAAAACTTCCAGTGAACTTCCATAACTACTCAACATCCGAGTATGCCTTGCCTTGTTTGATCTCCGTAACCCTGGATTGAGTGCATCCAACTTCCAATACAATTTCCCATTGCTTGAGCTTTCCTGTTCTTTGAAGGTAAGTTTAACTTATTTAAGAGGTTTAGAAGCAGCTGATCTAAATGAAAAAGATATGCTTATGCTTTAAAAAATAATTATTAGATCAATGAGGATTATCTCTCGACGTTCGGACTGATTTTTTCTCAGGAGAGACATTTCGTTGCACATGAATAAATTTTGCTTGAAGTAGCTAAAGTGCTGCCTTTATTAATCAAGTAAAATTTTATAGCAACCAAAAACTGTTTGTCTTTTATGTATAGTAATTATAAGTATTACCTAATCCCTAAA
>NZHT01000010.1 GCA_002691385.1 Flammeovirgaceae bacterium
GGATGGCCGCGGTGCAGATCGAGGGCTTCGTGGAATTGAATTCGATGGGGAAAAAGTTTTTATTGCCGCCAGCAACGAGCTCTTTGCATATTCGTCAACCTTTGAAAAAATAGGTTCTTGGCGCAATCCTTTTCTAAAACACTGCCATGAAATTTTTGTCTGGGAGCGAATGCTCTACCTTACCTCTACTGGATTCGATACCATTCTCGGCTTTGACCTTGATCAGCTTCGCTTTACATGGGCGATGCACATCACAAAACGTGACTACAGATTCAGCGGCCTGATTTTCAATCCTGAGGAAAACGAGGGCCCACTCATGATTAATAAACTGCACGTCAATAATGTGCATTGCTCATCCCACGGCATGTACATTTCAGGTTTAAGAACCGAAGGTCTGCTGCACTTTAACGGCAACGAAATTCGGATGGCAGTGGAACTACCTCAAGGCACTCACAATGCTCAGCCATTCCGAGATGGAGTGCTTTTTAATGACACGGCTGCCGACGTTTTACGCTACACGGGTCGTGGTGAAGGCCAGGAAGATAGAGCTATGCAGGTCCCTACAATAGCTCCTAGCCAGTTGCAAAACTTGCATCTCGTAGACAGTGGAATCGTTCGACCGAATTTTGCTAGGGGTCTTTGTGTTTTATCAGACCGCCTTGTTGCGGGAGGCAGTTCTCCATCAACAATCACTATCTATGATCTAGCTGGAAATAAAACTTTAGGATCTGTAAGCATCAGTGCCGATGTTCGCAATGCTATCCATGGCTTAGAGTCGTGGCCCTTCTCCTAAAGCCCGGCATTTTTTGCAGCTTCGGGAAGCTCTTCGACAATACCGCCCAACTGATGCTGCCAGACGCCAAGATGTTTTTCATAACGTCGCCACGCCCCCAAAGCACTCTGATATATCGGCTGACGGACCTGCTCAGAGCTGGCAGTTTTCACTGGGCGCTCAGTTTCATGGTAGTGCAGACAAGATTCCTCAAAAGGAAGCCCGCAGTGCGAAAGAATTCTGCGAACCTGCCATTCAAGCCGCGTCACCGTTTCCTCATAGTGAACATCGAGGACCTGATCGGGCATAACAACATGCCAGTGGTTCATTGTGGCAATGTACTGCTGATAGTAATGGGCCAAATCAAGCATGTCATAGGTGAAATTTTGACCTCTACCAAATAACTGCTTGTATGCCCCGAGGCAGCTGTCATAAGGATGTCTCCGGGTATTGATAAACTTCGCATTGGGTAAAATTAATTTTATGAAGCCAAGCATTGGATAGTTATTGGGTAACTTGTCTGTAAATAAAGGTTTATCGGTACTTCGATACCGCTGAGCTTCTTTGAGGTATTGACGTCCATAGGCCCGCAGATCTTTATCTCGAAGCTCCAAAATAGCCTCAGGGAAGCGTTTACCATCGGTCCGATAGCGGCCGATTGAATCGGTTATGCGACCAATAATTGGCAATTCCGCAGTGCCTTCTACTTGGCTATGACTAGCTAAAATCTGCTCCACCAACGTTGAGCCGGATCTAGGTAACCCAACGATAAAAATGGGGTCTGCCGCTTCGTATCCAACATCAGCTCTCTGTTGTAGCGTATCCCGATCGAAAACACTACGGATCGTCTGTTGACGCCGTTCCATCTCCATCGGTTCCCATTCAACAGTTTCACGTTGGCGCTTATTTCCAGTGTCGTAGTAGGACCAAGCTTTATCGTACTCTTTCTTATCTTCCATCGCTTTGCCTAATGCAAATCGAAAATGTATGTCCTCGATGTCGGTTAAGTCACCACACTCGATTTGAGAGAGCATCTCTGTAATTTCTTTTTCTTCAAACTTAAATATTTTCAGATTTGCCATGCTCCAATAGGCGGGACCGAAATTTGGTTTCACGCTAATCGCCTTACGATATGCATGCAACGCCGCCTGTTGATCTCCAACAGTCTTAAGTTCCCAAGCATAGCCGCCAAGTACTTGGGGGTCAGAATCATTCAAACTAATAGCTTTTTCGTAAGCAACAATGGCTTTTTCTGGATACATGGCACGACCGTTGGCGCTGGCGAGCCCAGCCCAGGCTTCGGCACTATTGGGCTCAATTTTCGTAGCTTTTTCGTAAGCTGAGATCGCTTCAGTAAACTTGTTCAACTCCATAAGAAGCGCCGCGAGTGTCAACCATCCACCAAAAAAATCATCTGCCAGGGCAACAGCCTGTCGGAGTAGCGCCTCAGCATCATCCAACCTTCGTTTTCCGTGCCAGTTAGAAATGGCGAGTTGGCGCAGTGCGTTCACATTTTTGGGGTTCTGCTTTAGCACGCCGCGAAAGACAGTTATTGCCTCATCAAAAAGCTCTTTTTGAAACAATTCAATGCCACGAAAAACTTCAGCTCGCTCAGGGTCTTTATCAATGTAGTCATGAAAAGCTTCGGAGGCTTCGTTTCCTCGACCTACAGCCATGAGCACTTGACCCAGTTTACGTTCAACAAGTGGCAATGTAGGCTGCAGCTCTAATGCTCTCTGGAAGGCGGTAATCGCCTCTTCGTATTTAGATTGCATTGCGCAGGCACTACCAAGATCTTCATGCAATTGAGGAAAATCGGGCTCGATATCTAAAGCCAACCGTAGGTAATGCTCAGCTTCGGACGTTCTGCCCTGCTTGAGGAGTGCTTGCCCTAGTAATCGCAGATGATCCAAAGATCCGGGCGATTTTTCTAGATAGTTTCTGCAAATTTCTTCTGCGCGCAGTGGGCGATCTTGCTTTAAAAAATCAATTGAAGCCTGAATGGTTTTTTCTGGGCCGTCACTCATAACCCAGTCTGCAATTCAATCGGTGGGACGTAGTCAAAGATAAATGTAATCCGATCTTCATTACCCAAATTCATAACACTATGTTTCCGCTGATTGTTTATCTCGTAAGCATAGCCCGGTTCAAAAATATATGGCTTGCCACCAACCGTAAAGCGCACTCCAGCATTAGACGTAATCGGCACGTGAATACGATGGCTAATGTGAAAAGAGTGAATAGAATCGCGATGAGCAGGTATTTTACCGCCGGGTTTAAGCCTCGCCGCCATCGCGCGAATAATCAAGCCACCCTTGTCATATGCGGCAGTAATGATTTGAGCCATCAAAGGCTCAGCGACGTCTGCTAGCCGATCATACCCAGTATCCTTATAAATCTCGCCAGAAAGCGGCCAGTCCTCGTCACAAAACAACAGAACAATCGATTGTGTGTCGCGGTGCACTTCGTAATTTTGCTGCCGCAACTTTTGCTCCGCCCAAGTCTCTTCAGTCTGTTGTGAAATTCGCCTCTGCAAGGGTTCGATGTCTATTTTCCCCAAGAGGCGTTGGTTGGCACCAATATCCAAAACCCACCTACCCATGCGTGTTTGTGCAATGAAAAATCGAATTCGCGCAAATATAGTACCTCTGCAAACTGAGGAGTGCTACGCGCGCTATGGATTCGGGGGAGAGTGGAGAAGGAAGCCGTACTAGAAAGAGCTCATCTTATCGACTGATAAGCCGGTTTATTTGGCACTATGAAGACGTCGCGCAAAACTTTTTTAACGGCAAACTCGAGACTGGTTTCACTATAGTCTTTTTTGTTATAGCTGGTGAAAACTGCAACGATATCTCGTTCCGGATGAATGATAAGCCCCTGTCCACCCCAACCCCCATGAGAGATAAAGCCCAGCGAATCGCGGTCTCCCCATGCATATGCCGTGGGCCTAAGGTTTGGCCGGTTTGCTGCCATAATCGCTGACAGATGCTCAGTGCTGATAATTTGCTTCTGTGAGACTACCGGCCAACTAGGTGTATAAAGCAAACCCAGTCTGGCCAAATCGCGCATAGTCGAAATAAAGCCGCCATGCGATAGTGGAATGCCATAACGGTAGGCGATAAATGCCGCGTCGTGTTCCGCACCAATTTGTCGCCAAAACTCTTTGGTCACGGCATCAGCAAGGGTATAACCAGTGATTTCTTCTATGGCCCACATTAAAAGGAAATTGGTCGCCCCCGAGTAAACGTACTGTTTTCCTTGTTCATTTGTGCGCTCAATTGCGACTTCGGCCAAAAATTTATAAGGGTCATCTGGTGAATCGGACTCGCGGATATTGTCGCCGATTGCCTCTGAATATCGGTAATAACAAGAATCAGGGTCGGTGTAGTTCTCGGCACAATCCACGCCAGTCGCCATATCCAAAATATTCTCTATAGTCGTACCTGCATGTACAGACGAAGCTAGCTGCGGCACATACGCCTCAATGGGTTGTGAGATGTCAATGCGGCCTTGCTCTTCCAACAGTCGCACAATAGCGCCTGCGAGAATTTTAGTTGTGGACCAATAAGTAACCTTTTCGTACTCGCGCATTCGAGGATACGACTCGAACGCTATCTGACCCTTATACAGAATAACGACACCCATTGCCGTTGACTGATCGCTTGCTAAAAATCGGCGGAAAGGCATGAGGCCTTGGGGAGTTTCTATGCTTATATCGCTGATTGCCGGAATGGTGTTGTACTCAAGTTCTCGCACAGGTCCACCACGATAGACTGGCTGCGTGGGGAACATTTCCTGAGTATGCCGATGCATCCACCCCATTTCATCGCCTCGCACATTCCACCAATGCTCGTTATTAGGAATGCGCCTATGGTGATTCATTGCAGACTGACGAGATTCATCTGCCATAAAGTCGCTGCCGCGACCATCAACCATAAGGTTCGTCACCGAATTCATAAGCTCTGAAGCATCAACGTCTGATCTGTTGCTTAGGACAGCAACGCTGATGTCTAGCTCAGGCAAATACCTGAGCGCCGTTCGAAACCCAACCCAGGACCCCGAGTGCCCCAAGCTTGCGTGCCCCTGAAAGGGCGTAATATCCCATCCAAATCCATAATCAATCAAAGAGCCATCGTTGAGGCGTGTCTGATAGAACGCCTCTGCCATAGCACTCGAAGATAACAACCTGTTGTTTCTAAGGCTCTGAAACCAAGAGGTGAGATCATCGATTGATGCGTAAACACCACCTGCACCCAGCATGTCATTAAAAGGGTCAAAGTCATTGAGTATGAAGCCCTGTTCAGTAGGGCTATAGCCCAGAACTCTTCCGGAAAAATCTCCATGTAAACTATTAAAAGTGGTTGCGGTTTCCATACCCGCCGGCTGAAAAATCTTCTCTTTGAGAAACTTACCAAACGCCTTGCCGGAAGTCCGCTCTACGACTATCGCCAGCAATTCGTAGCCGGCATTATTGTAAATATACTGCTCACCAGCAGGAAAATCCGCGTCAGAATAATTGGACATAATCTTTATAAGATAAGTATTCTGCGGCATCGCAAATGTCTTATCGTATCGCTGAACGAAATCAGTGTAGTAGGGTTCCTCGTAATAATCCGTCACACCAGAGGTGTGATTCATAAGCTGGCGGATAGTAATGTGGGGCCAATGCGGCAATTCCGGAATGTGTTCGCTGAGTAAATCGTCGTATTCCAAGTGGCCCGCTGCAGCAAGCTGCATAATGGCCATCGTCGTAAACTGCTTTGATATCGAGCCAAGACGAAATAGGGCACGGGTATCGATTTTTTTCCGTCCTTCGAGATCAGCATATCCGAAACCCTGAGCATAAAAGACCTGATCTTCTTGCATCACAAGCACCGCGACACCGGGCTGTTGGCCTTGATCAAAGCTTGAGAAAAGCGCCTCAATATCCATGCGCCTGTCGCTGGCAGCCGCATGGACGCTTAAGGAAAGCAGCAGCGGCGTGACAATAAAACTAGCGATAAACCAGCTTTTCAAGGCGATCACTCTTTCCATTAAAGGGTATGACGGTAAAACCGTAACGATAGTTAAGTTCGCTCAATGAATATTCGAGCAGTGTCCTCTTCCCCCAGGAATCATCACCGCCCAATCCCATTTGCCCCAAATCAATGTTCAACGATATTAAATCACGCGGTATGAGGTCGTTAACGTGCACATTAACTCGTTCATTATTTTCACTCGCAGCGGGGCCGTCCTCAGTTGTGATCGCGATCTTCACCGGGGGTACTAAATCTTCCAGACGATAATGACTTACACCAAAACTAATCAAATCGTCTGCAATAAACAGAATGCCAGCAGCATCGTCGCTCAAAGCAACCCAGCGGACGTCGGTTTTATAACCATTTTCCTGTGGTCTTAAATACGGGACATAGTGGTCGTTAACCAGATTATGATATCGACCCACATTGGCCGACTCTTTACGATCACTGTAGTTTTCATGGGGCCCTCTACCGAACCAGTCCACAGTATCAAGCGAGCGACGCAGCTCCATATTCATGCCAATGCGGGGTGGCACCGGAATGTCGGGCGCACGAGAAAAGTGATTGTTAACATGCACTCGACCGTCCCAATGAATCTTGTAATCCGTATCCCACTTGGCCACCTCAAGTCGATCGTCAGACACGAGTGACCGACTGCTTTTTACGATCACAATATTTTCGTCTTCAGAGACAACTTGTATCGAGCCGATAAACTGTTTGTCAGCAGTTTGCTGCCACACTGCAGCCCACGTTGGCATATAGTTGCCAAAATCATTATCGGTGGGTGCTCGCCACGTGTTGGGCGACAGAGGCGCAACTAACAAATCTTCCCCATTGTAAGTCAGTTGTGACAGCAATCCGGTAGGCCGATCGAAAGTGATTGCAAACTTTGAATTGCCAATGTCGATAGTTTCTTTTGTTTCATTAACAATCAAGGCCTCCGCACTCGCAAGAGTTGCGTCATCTCTAGGCGCTGTATCGCCCGGAATTCTGAACTGCTGCTCGGCATAGATATGACCCGGGGCAAGTAACCCATTCTGTTCAGGGTGTACCAACTGCAACAAAATATGGTGCTCTGGTCCTGAGTGGAGATCATGCCCTTTGTATGGGAGATGAAGTGTCTCAGATGAGCCCGGTCTAATAGGGGGGACGTTTAGCACGCCGTCAAGCAGAGCTTTGCCATCGGCAACCAAGCTCCAATGTAATTCAAAGCCATCGAGGTTAGTGAAATCGTAATTGTTTTCGACCTTTATCACTCCGGAAAGAAGGCTGTCCGAAGAAAAACGAACATGCTGATATACGCGCTTTACCTCCCAATAGGCGGGCTGGATATTGCGATTGGGAAACACCAGTCCATTAAAATTAAAATTACCACTTGATGGAACATCGTCAGGACCGTAGTCGCCACCGTATGTCCAATAGGGCACTCCATCTTCGTATTCAATAAGCCCTTGATCCACCCAGTCCCAGATAAAGGCGCCTGATAGAGAGTCGAACTTTTCAATCACATCCCAATATTCTCTGAGATTGCCAGAGCTGTTTCCCATAGCGTGGCTATATTCAATCAGCAGAAAAGGTCGGTCATTAGCGGTTTGTGCGTACTTTTCTAGATCCCAATATCGCCAATACATACTCGAATGAAAGTCCGAGTGCCGTTCTCCAACGTCTGCAATATCACCTTCAGTTTCGTACTGAATGGGGCGCGACTTATCTCTTGCTTTAAGCCAGCGGTACGTGGCACCCAAATTACTGCCATCTCCAGCCTCGTTGCCTAGGGACCAGATGACAACCGCAGGGAAGTTTTTTGAGCGCTCGTACATACGTTGCGTACGATCAAGATGATGTTTTTCCCAATGGGGTTTGTTTCCCAGCGTCTCGTTGTGCTCATAGCCATATCCGTGGCTCTCTATGTTGGCCTCATCGATCATGTATAAACCATGTCGACTGACCAATTCATACCAAGCGTCTTGATGCGGATAATGTGAGTTTCGAACCGCGTTCATATTCGCCTGCTTCATAAGGCTTATGTCTTTCATCATTGTCATCTCATCAACGACATGGCCCATAACCTCATGATGTTCATGCAGATTAACCCCTTTGAGCTTCACTGCTCTGCCATTGATAAGAAAACGGCCGTCAACAATCTCAGTGGTTCGAAAGCCAATGGGCTGTGAAATCGTTTCCTGTGGGGTTTTTATAACGAGGGTATAAAGGTCTGGTTTTTCAGCAGACCACGCTCGAACGTTAGGAAGGGTGGTTTGAAAAAACTCCACTGACTTTCCTGGCTCTAACGTTACGCTGCGCTTGCTACGGTGAAGCAATGTATCGCCATCGGTTATCTGCACCTCAATGTCGCTCACCGCCGCGGCCTTTGAGTCATTTAGTAATTCAATCTCGGCCTCGAGCACACCATCAACATAATCGTTTTCAAGTCCTGCTCGCACCTCAAAATCTCGAACACGCACCGCCGGGCGGGCATATAGCGTGACATCACGCTGAATGCCCGACAACGACCAAAAATCTTGATCCTCCAAGTAGCTACCAGTACTCCAGCGATAAACTTCTATGGCAATCGTATTGTTACCGGCGCTTAATTTGTCTCCGATACGAAATTCGGAAGATGTTTTGCTGCCCTCACTGTACCCAACGTATTCGCCATTTACCCAAACGTAAAAGGCGGAGCTTACCGCCCCCAAATACAGAAATACCTCGTCTCCCTGCCAATATTCTGGCAACAGAAAATCACGCCGATATGACCCCACTGGATTATTATCCTGCGGCACATTGGGTTCATCAATCGCAAAAGGGTAAGGCACATTGACATAAATTGGGTAGCCAAAGCCGTGCCTTTCCCAATTTCCGGGAACGGGAATTTCTGCCCACTCGCTCACATCGTAATCTAACTTTTCGAAGCCAATAGGCCTCTCCAATGGAGTGCTTGCGTAATTAAACTTCCAGCTTCCATTTAATGATTTTGAATACCTCAACTCTGTGTCATTGCGGGTCGTGGTGAATATCGCACGCGGCTCCTCAACATTCTCGCGTATTACATCGATATTATTCCAATGCGGCCGTTTCACTTCATCAACATCACAGCCAAAAATAACTGCTGTTATGGCAAGAAACACAACCCAATTTATGGTTTTCATTAAACCTCTCACCCTAGTACTGAGACTAAATAATCTTATAACTTACCCACCTCCCACCAAAATGGGAATCGATTGAACAGTGATCCTTGAAATCAGTTTAATGCAGCAGAATTTTGAATCAGGATACAACCCATGGATTTTGATCGAAAGCCTCGCAAACAGGCACTAGCCTCATATTGGCCAACTGCTAACTGCTACTAAAGCTAATCCTAATTTCAACCAACTGCGAAAATGGGTGGGCAAGAGCGGCCGTCATAGGGACAGGTGTGAGCAATCAGCTTTAATAAGTTACTAGTCGTTGACTAGAATTCACCCGCTTCTGCCAAATTTTTAAGCCTCTGTTTTTATGTAATTTTATTTTTTCAAAATCGCGCGTTTTGACATATTTTTGTGCGTGGACACTACCGCCGAAAGGTAATGATCGGAGTTATTGCCGACGAGCTCTGCTAGCTACTCACCGCGCTACGATTTGCTCAGGAAGGCGTGGCATCAAGGCTAGCTGCGGGAGCACGAAAACCGATAGTCGTCTCGGTTAACGCGTCTGGCCATGTGCCAGTAATCCACTACCCGCCAGGGCAGCAAGGAAAAGACCCGTCCTTTGGCATTGCGGTAATAGGTTCGCAACCCCGGATGCATCCAGATCATCTGCGCATGTTCGGCATCCAACCGGTCGACGAACTCCTGCTGCACTGCTCTCTTTACCTCCATGGACCGGTCTCCGCTATTGAGCATGCCGGTCACGCACTCTGCCACATAGCGCGCTTGCACCTCCGCCTGAAACATGGCGCTGCCACCGTGCCCCAACCCGGTGCCCGGCCCCATCATGCAAAACAAGTTGGGGAAACCTGATATCGAAACGCCCAAATACGCGCTCGGATTATCGTCCGCCCACTCGTCCTTCAATCGCATTCCATCGCGACCAGTGATGTTCAGTCGCGCAGCCATTTTGCCCACCTGAAAGCCGGTTGCCAGTACCACCACGTCAAACTCCCTGCGAGCGCCATCCGCACCAACAATCGCCTTACTATCGAGGTGGTCTATGCCTGCTGTCACCAGTTCCACATTGGGTTTGAGCAGGGTTTCGAACCAGCCGTTATCCAGCAGCATACGCTTGCCATAAGGCGGGTAGTCAGGAACGCACTTTTGCAGCAAGTCTTGACGATCTCCTAATGTATTCTCTATGTGGGCCAACAACTCTAGCCGATGTTTTTCGTTAACCCGGTTCATAGAACGCTCCGGGTGCGGCCAGTCAGGGTCCTTGCGCAAAAACGGCAGCAGACCATCGCCGTAACGCCATAGCACGGTAAAACGCAGCCAGGCTGCATAAAAGGGCACGTGCTCCACTAACCAGTGCGCCGATTCGCTAAGCTCGTCGTGGAAACGAGGGATCGGGCGTGCCCATTGCGGGCTACGCTGGTAGACGGTCAGTTCGGCCACCGTATCGGCGATAGTCGGTACGATCTGCATCGCCGAGGCGCCGGTGCCCACCACTGCCACTTTTTTGCCCACCAAATCCAAATCTGAGGGCCAATCAGAAGAGTGAAAAATAGGGCCCTCAAAATCCGCGATACCCTGGAGCGTTGGCAGAGATGGCAGATTCAATTGGCCAACGGCACTGACTACAGCAAACCCCTGCACCACCGACTGGCCGGCGGATGATCGAACCGTCACTTGCCAACAGGCGTTCTCGCTGTCCCACCGAGCCTGCTCTATCTCGGTGTTAAATTCGATGTGCGGGTAGAGATTGGCCGCAGCAGCCGTTTGCTCCAGGTAATCCTGAATGTCGGCTCGAGGCGAAAAAAAACGCCGCCACGGGTAGCGCGGCCCGAAAGAAAACGAGTAGGCATGATTAGGGGTATCTACTCCGCAACCGGGATAAGTGTTCTCCCACCAGGTCCCGCCTACCTGACTGTTCTTGTCGAAAATGCGGAACGGTATGCCCTGCTCCAGCAACATTTTACCCAGCAAGATGCCGCTGATACCGGCACCGACGATAATCACCGGCAACTGTCTACTATCTGGCACCGCCTCTAGGGGAGTTAGGCTCTCCAGCAAAGGCGCAAAACCCATTTGCTCCCGCATCGTCGGCGCGTACTCTGGCGCCACCTGCTCGCCGAGACAGACGGACATCATCCGCAGTATTAGTGCTTCGTCAGGTACAGGGTGCACGGGAGAACTCTCCCGATCAGCCAGCATTTGCACGGCGGCCGCGCGTATCTCGGCCTGTATTTCAGGCGTAAATCCCGCATCTTCATCGGCGATAAGCTTGACGTCCCGGCGAGGACGATAAGGTTCCTGCAGCCAACATTCGTCGCCGCTCACTTGAAACATCACCATAAGCAGCACGCGCAGGTCGGCTTCTGCCAAGGCTGCTTGGAGGCGATCCCGATCTGGTGTGGCGGACATCGCGTTAACCACCCCTCAGCGATGCTCTATAACTGAAGTGTTGGAGAATAGTCCTTTAGCATTTTTTTGACTTCCAGCGCATGCTGCTCCTCTGCACTGATCTTGCCCCGCGCATATTCCTCTAACATTACACTGGCGTCACTCACCTCATGCAAAAGTGACTGGTAAAGGCTGACAGCATGCTGCTCATGATCGAGGCTTTCTGCCAAAATTTGAGTCACAGAGTGATCGTTGGACTCCTCTATTTCGGCTATTTTTTGACTGGGGTGCCCATCTAAGCCAGTTATTAACTCCCCCGCCTCAAGTGCATGCTGCAGACTTTCTGTGGCTTGCTCCTGTAAAAATTGGACGATGGGTTGCCTGTATGGGCCAATGACCATCAAAGAGCTATGAGCATATCTCACCACACCTGCCATCTCGTACTCAATGATTGTGTTTAGAATTCGGCAAACCTTCTCTCTGTCCAGATTTTTCATAAAGTCTCTCTCAATTCTTCCAGTCACAGCATCAACGGTTCTACGAGTGTCAGCGCGTTTAGGTTTGCAAAGCCACTTCTTTTTCGTGCTCGAACGCCCACACTTTTTACACTGGTGCGACACCGGCTTTGAACTTCGCTGTAAGCGGCTTCTCTCTCGAACGTCTTTTGATTTACAGAGTGTTTTCTTCATGGCCATGATCTACAAAAATGCGGAGATATAATATTGAAATAAAGAACAAACCTAGGGGCTAGAAGCGCACCGTCAGGACGGTCGAGCTAGTATTTAAGAAGTATAATGTATCTGGGCGACAGACGATCTCGGAACTCGCTCAATCCCATATGTGTTGGTAACACGAGCTGAATCTTGGAGGATATGCGTGCAGATAGGTATTATGCAGAGGTTGCAGATAGCAATATTGTTGCAATCGATCTACCTCAGGTTGCAAAGCCTGAGATCTTCGGAACGACACTCGGTATTGAGGACGGGACGGATGATGCGCGAAATAAACCCAAAGCGCGCTCGACGAGTCTCATCGTCCCGACGCCGGACTATATAGATCAGGGTGACTACATCAAGGTGAACCCACCCAGTACCAGTTGCATGTCGTCTGCCTAATGGTTCGCGTTTCAGACATTCCCGAGAGCCAGATTGAATTTTCGGCGATCCGTGCCAGCGGTCCGGGAGGCCAGAACGTCAACAAGGTTTCATCTGCTATCCATTTAAGATTCGACGTCAAGACCTCGAGTTTACCGGAAGCCATTAAGTCGAAGCTTCTCAGGATGAGCGATACCAGGATCAGTACTGATGGTGTGATCGTCATCAAGGCTCAAAGGTTCAGGAGCCAGGAGAAAAACAAACTAGAGAGCCTGGCGCGACTAGATGAGTTGCTGCAAAAATCTCAATATGCCGATAAACCTAGAAAAAAAACACGCCCCTCTAGATCATCGGTGCGCAAGCGCCTCGACAGCAAAAAGAAGCAGGGCTCTATTAAGAAAAATCGCGGCAAAGTGAACGACTACTGAGACCCCAAGGCCCGCCTGACTCAACAGGTAACCTTTACGTTGAGCGTGCAAGCGGAAGCCGACTGAGGTAAGCGCCCATGAAGTTAAAGCATATTGCCGACACGCTCCTTGATGAAGCCAGCCCACCCGCGCGACTTCAAGAAGCCCTGAACGCTTTTGTGAAGCTGTGCACTGAAATTAGCGGCGTCGTACCCGACCGCAGCTTTGATGCCTGGGCAGGAGACTCTTTGCTAAAAGACGGCGTCGCCATTAGCCCAGAAGCTGCCGCCCATTGCGTGCACGATACTCAGCGCAGTGTTGTATTTGTTCGCGCAGCGTTCGCTGCTATAAAAGCCGCCCAAAAGCGCTTTGCCAATGGCCCGATTGACATTCTGTATGCAGGCTGCGGGCCCTTCGCCACCATCCTGCTACCACTACTGGGAAGATTTAACCCCGATGAGCTGACGGTACACTTGCTAGACATTCATCAACGATCACTTGATAGCGTCGCTTTAATCGTCAAGCATTGTGGCCTGCAGACGCACCGCATCAGCTACTTACAAGATGATGCGTGCAATTATCAACATCCAAGCAACCCCCATGTCGTCATAGCCGAAACCATGCAGAAGTCGCTGGAGCAGGAGCCGCAGTTCGCCGTTACCGCTAACCTCGCACCCCAGTTACAAGCTAGAGGGATTTTTATTCCCCAAAAAGTCGAGGTGGCGCTGTGCCTTGCCAAACTAGACGATGAGACAGCTGCATTCAGACGCGGGGACACACTAGACCCAAACGCCCTGGTGGAGGCCGGCAATCGTTATCCACTAGCCACTGTGCTCTGTCTAACGCCAGAGGACGCCCAGAGGCTCAAACAACAGGCCTCCCAAACTGACAATGACTTTCTGGAGCTGAGCCCGGTAAACGTGACCATTCCTGCCACAGCCCATCTGGACGATTTTGATGCTGTGTTGTTTACGCGTATTCAGGCTTTTGAACAGCATCGGCTACTAGATTATGAGGCGGAAATAACCCTGCCATTGCGCTGCAATGAACTGATGCCGTTGCATACAGAAGATCGCTACAGGATTAGTTTACAAATCGGTCGTTACCCAAAGTTTTCTGTTACTCGAATACGCGATGACTGAGTACTTGGCGAAGTGACATCGGGTGTCGTGATACCTTGCCAGTGCTTATCCTTCCGAGGACGATACCTTTGCCCAATCCTGCATGTCCCCTGCGTAATCGAAGACAATTCCTGCTGGGCAGCGGTGCCGCCGCCCTCGGCCTGACACTGCCAGGCTGCGATTCGCCGCCGGCAGAGCGTTACTCTCAAGCAGATATCGAGTTACTCGCCCAGCAACGAGCGCTCGAGGGGCAAACGCGTGGCCGTGGCCCCTATGGGCCACATGTCTATCAAGGTTACCGAGGACTCGCTCAGCTACCGTGGTTTGATCTCGATGCTAACGGCGCCCTCCGCTGCACCGACGAGGAAGTGCCCTATTCGATTGATGTGCACTGCCATTTGGGTATGTCTGTTTTGTTTAGACCCCAACTCGATCTGCTCGCAACAACACCTCGCGTAAAACATCTACTGGACTGTGACGGATCGACGCCGGGGTGCGCTCTCGATCTCGATACTTACATTAATGGCAACTTTTCTCGGCAAGCACTCGATTATTTGACTACGGGCACCATAGCGCAGGGACTGTGGGGTAGCGAGTCTGCCAAAACACAGACCATTCCCAACCTGCTGGGAGAGATGGATGCGATGCGCGTACAACACGCGATATTGCTACCCATCAAGCTTGGGTTGCCTTTTGGCGACCAGCTCTTTGAAGACTGGTATGCCGCCGTTAACGCCGCGCAACAAGGCCAGCGTTTACACGTCGGGTTCTCAACACATCCCCACGCGGATGACGCAGTTGTAAGCATGCGCCGAGGTGCGGCTCGGGGCGGGCGCGTCATCAAACTGCACCCTACCGTGCAGCGATTTTATCCCGACGAACCTGCGCTGATGGACCTTTACGCAGAGGCACAAACCTTGGGTTTGGTGGTTTTTTTCCATGGCGGCAGAGCCGGAATTGAACCCGAGTCATCGCATCGCTACGCCCTCCCCCGGCACTACGAAGCCGCGCTGGCCGAATTTCCAAACCTGCAATTTATTCTCGGGCATGCGGGTGCCCGTGACAGCCAGGCGATGATTGCCCTCGCTGCACGCTACGATAACGCGTGGTTGGGTATCCATGGGCAGAGCCTGACCATGCTGGAGGCGATGATTAAAAAGACCAATGTCGATCGATTACTGTTTGGCACAGACTGGCCGTTCTATCACTTGGGAGCCTCGCTAGCGAAGGTGCTGATCACGACTGCGAAACCCGAGCGCAAGACCCTTCGCCAAAAGATTTTGCGCGACAATGCGATCCATCTTTTCCCCGGGCTATGGAATAGCCGCTGAAAATCGCGTCGCATCATACGACTTACCCCGCCCCAGGTAGCGCCTGATCTGCTCTGCGTCTCCTACTACTGCCACTAAGGTACCCACGCTTGTCTCGGTAAGGCGAGCAGGCTTTGGCATGGGACGGTTCGTCGCGTGTCGTGACGCTCAACTGTCAGACAGAAGAGCCTCAGCAACCGCCAAATAAAAATTCAGGATGCCGTATTCTGATCTTGGCCCAAGCATAGCCATCGGGAGCGAGGCCACCCAATTCGACTCCGCCAGCACCAGGGGATTGAGGCGCATTTTCCTCTCGTCGGAAAAATTAAGAATGGGCACGTAGAGGCTGTTACGTACCAAGACAATATCGTTTTTTTGATCTACCAGGATGTACTGACCGTCAAAGCCTATTGTCATTACCAAGATATTCTCGCAATCAGGAGAAGCTGTAAAAGGCTGGCTGTCGCAGTAGGCCCAGAACTGATTTCGGTAGGCTTCTTCTTGAGCCAGTATCTCCGATACGTATGACGCATAGTTTTTCCCCTCGGAGGTTTCAATACCGCCAAGTAGCAGCATGTAGCCAAATTTGGCGAAATCTTGTGCCGTAGAATCTAGGCAGCAATAAGTCAGGTAATTACCATTCGCCTGACCCGTATCAACATCGTCGCGCCACCAGTTCGCTTCCATATTCAAGGGATCAAACAAATTCTGTTGCGCAAACAGACCCGGATCTTGCCCCGTTGCGCGAAAAATTATTTCACCGAGCATCTGGGTGTCACAGTTCGAGTAATAGAACTGTCCCGCCTCATAAGCGCCATCTCCTTCTGGCGATACCCAGGGATAGACCGTGCCGGGAACGGCAAAGTCACGGTCAATGCATTCAGACAACTGATCAACCGCATACACAATGTTACCGCCGGAACTGGCACTCAAATAGTCACTGCACTCACCGACTAGCCCAGTGGCAGGACTCGAGCACTTCGGTACGAGGCCTGAGCGCATATCCAGAAGCTGCTGAATAGTAATACTCGCCCGGTCATCTGCTTCCCATTCGTCGATAAAGTCGGATGCCGGTTGTGAGGTGGAGTCGATCAAGCCTTGTTCGATCGCCATGCCGATCAAGACACTGGTGAATGACTTGGCTGTAGACCAGGACGTTACCGCGCTGGCTGCATCTCGATCTCCGTACAGGTCTTGCCAATAGCCAGCGCTCTGCGCCTCAGGCAAGCTCGAGATCGATGCAAGTTCTGCAGCCTCTACGTCGGTGATGCCGCGATAACGCTCTTTAACCAACTTGCCGTCTTTTATCAGCAGCACCGCCTGAGTATAAAACCCATCGGTCATAGCATATTCAAAGGCGCTGTCGAGGGCATCCTCATCAAACCCTGATTCTGACGCACTCGCAGTCTCCCAGATGTCGGGGTGAGGCGACTCAAATACGGGGGGGGGAGTGGTTGTCACAGTTTCGCCCGAGGGCCCACCTCCACCGCCACAAGCCGAGATGAAAGCAAATATCAGTACACTGGGAAAACTCTGACGAACTCGCATGCTGCTACCTACCACCCGGATGTTCACTCAACCTTATGAGGCTTTTGGGTGCTTTGCCACTTTGTGAGCGTGTATTACACCTCAGCGATGCTTTATAGAGCTGACCTGCTCAAATACATCCGGCTTTCAAAAGCTTAGGCTGAATTTCTTTTGCAAA
>NZHT01000011.1 GCA_002691385.1 Flammeovirgaceae bacterium
CTCAAAACTAAAACCCAAATCAATAGCATCTGTTTTATCAAGAATTCCAGCAACATCTATGGCATCAGTAAGACTGATAAAATCAGTTATGTAGTATAAGATATAACCAAAAGCGACAAACATTCCTGCCATGATGACACCCATCTGTTGTTTTTGAGTAATACTCACAGCTTTGGTTCCTCCGGAAACCGTATAAATAATTACTAAAATACCCGTTCCTAAAATAGTTAAGGAAAGATCCCATCCCAATATAGTGGACAAAATGAGAGAAGGGGCATGAATGGTAATACCCGCAGCCAAACCTCTTTGAATCAAAAACAAAAATGCACCTAATAATCTGGTTTTGAGATCAAATCTCCTTTCAAGATATTCATAGGCGGTATAAACTTTTAGTTTAAAATAAATTGGTATAAAAAAAACAGATACAATGATCAGTGCTAACGGCAGCCCAAAATAATTTTGTACAAACCCCATGCCACTTTCATAGGCTTGACCAGGGGTTGACATAAATGTGATAGCACTTGCCTGCGTGGCCATAACCGATAGTCCTATCGTACCCCATTTCATCTTATGATCTCCCATTAGATAACTCTTTATATTCTGTTGTCCTCTTGTTTTCCAGACACCAAAGATCACAATAGAAAGAAGGGTCAGGATGAGTACTAGGAAATCAATTTGATTCATTTAAAAATTAGAATTTGGCATTACTAATATTATTTCTTTTATTTAAATTGATATAAGTTTTGACGTCAGTGATATTTATCAGTCCTTGCCTATAGATAATAAATTAGTGAATATTCGATAAGCCCCCTCTACGCCTGCGGGTAGTTCTCTAAACCAAGAATAACCACTGTAAATATAATAACCTTCACCGTGACTTGCCACAAGCAGTCCCCCCTTTTTAGGCGATTCTCCAGGGTCATTTGAACTCAAGATAGGTGTAAATTTATCATCCCATTCTGAGCAAAAATACAAACCTCTTTCTTGCACCCATCCATCAAAATCACTCATCACGATTTTATTGGGAAAATTCATGGATCTATGTCCAGGCTCAAGGATACTTACAGTAGCTGTTTCTACTGAAACACGGTCTCTTGACAAGGATAACGGATAAGGAGCAATGTCCTTGGTTACTAAGTTTCGATTCGTATTGTACTGCACCAAAACAGTTCCTCCCTTAAAACTGTAATCAAAAAGCTCTTGATTTTTATATGCCAGCCAGTCAACGGTATTAAAAGCACGCACGCCTAAAACAACAGCATCAAACTGCCTCAAATTGTCAATGGTCACATCGTCTTTATCCAAGAGGCTAACCTTATATCCAATTTGCCTCAACAAATCTGGGATCATATCTCCTGCACCTTCAATATACCCAATAGATTTACTTAACTTAATCATATTTAGTTTGATCAAATCAATTTTAGCAGGTTTCAAAACCGTTTGAACAGGAATATGATCATATGCAATAATTTGCACTTGTTGATTGGAAACACTCTCATTATCAGAAATAAAATACGCTTTTAAATCACCTGACATGGCATTAGGTTCTGGCTTGACCTTAATACTAATCACGCGTTCTTCATTCTTTATTGGAATAGATAGTAAAACATCATTTTTATCCGTTTGCCAACCTTGCGGAACTACTACGTGAAATTTACCAGAAACATTATCCTTACCTGTTATCAACCTAAAATCTACACTTTTTGAATTCTCATCCGAAAATACCACGTTGTCAACGGAAAGGTTAATCGCCACATCAGGTACAATGGCAATAGGTCGATAAACTTCTCCATCCACAGGATCGGTAAATTTATGATGGATTGGTTTTGTTAATTCCAAATATTGATTCCCCATAGCTAAAGTAAATCTCGCATGTAATGTTGGGTCATTGGTCGCCTGACCGATTTGATCTTTGTCGGCTACATAATACATCCCCAATGTACCTTTTTCGTTTAACCAATAAGGTGAGGTCAAGGCAATGGAATCAGGAATGTTTAATGAGTAATCATTCACTATTTTCTGATTAAAGTGCATCTCTTGATCCAACTCAACATTAAATCCCCATGGTTCAATAGTTAATCCTACTAATTCAATAGGGAAGTCTATCCTATTGATAGCTTCAATACTCAACTTTATTCTGGCACCTCTTACATAGCTGTAATCATCTGCGACAACTTCCAAATAAGTCCCAGTGATCGCCATAATGACTTGATTAATTTCATCCAACTTTATTTCCTTCCAATATTGATCCGACATTTTAATTAACTCCTCTCTGGCTTTCAATAGATAGTGTAAAGCTGGTTTTGGATTCTCTGCTTTATAAACTTCTTGGGCTTCTAACAAGAATTGTGATACTTTTTGACTTTTTTCAACTCGATCCCAGGAAGTATCAATACCTGCAAAAACATCAATCCCAGCACTATCTCCTCGCCATAATTCTAAGTACTCAAGCTCATCACCTCTTGAACCTGTCGATCCAAATCCTTGACTTTTATGCATGCTACGGCTCTGTGCAGCCATCTCGGTGTAAGACATGCCTAAATTAGGGTTATAAGTGCCCACATTGATTGAATACAGACCCTCTGGATTGAACTTAACCTGATTCCTTGCATAAAACCATGAGCTAGTATTCCAAAAAAGCTTTTTAGGTTGCCACACCTCAAGGGCTTTCAACTGTTCAGGGTAAACGCTGGAATCACCCGCCAAATCAAAAGCTTCCAACGCCAACAAGGTAGAAGTAGTGTGATGACCATGCGTAATCCCGGCCTGAGTATTGAATCTTGTAATGATGACATCAGGTTTAACGATTCTGATAACTCGAACAAAATCTTCTAATACTTTTTCCTTATCCCAAATAGATAATGTCTCATTTGGATTTTTGGAGTAACCAAAATCATTGGCTCTGGAAAAAAATTGAGTACCTCCATCAATAAGTCTTGCGGCCAATAGTTCTTGAGTCCGAATTAATCCTAAGTTTTGGCTTATTTCGGGACCTATTAAATTCTGTCCACCGTCACCACGCGTTGCTGATAAATAGGCGGTATTAAATAACTTTTCGTTGGCATAATAGGCTATAAGTCTTGTGTTTTCATCATCTGGATGAGCTGCTACGTACAAAACTGAACCCAATATATTTAACTTTTTTAGTAATTGTTTGACTTCGCCTGAAGGAATTCTTTGAACGGATTGTGCCGAGAGTAAGTGGGTCAGTAACCAACAACTTAAAGTGATTATACTACGTGAAAATTGCATATCAAAAATTACTAAATGTCATCATATTGAAATAGAAGAAATTTTTACTTAGAAAACTAATCTCGTAAAAGTAAAGATACGCAGCTCAATGAACAATAGAAATGAAAAATCCTTTTGTAAGAACAATTGGTTAATATCGAAATAATTAGGCAGACCTAGAATCAACAAAATGAATTGAAATAATTATATAAATAATAACAAGTGCTGGACTATTATTGAACTTAATGAGCCATTTGGAAGTGCCGAAATGGTTAATATTAGTAATGCAATTAATAAAATATTAAAGAAAATGACACATTAAAAAAATAATAAGTTACAATACTAAATCAAAAATATCATTTACGAATTCTCCTATTTAACTTTTTCATCAATATTATTTGGGTATGGCATAACTTCATAGATACTTCGTGAGATCATAGAAAATATGACAATAAATAAAATTTTAAATGGAGTAGTAATCACAAAAAATTAAAATTCATAAATGAATTAATGGAATGAGATTTGAAAATCCTAAATATTTATTCTATTGAATACATAAGTTCTAATTATTACCCATTGACAAATCAATTAGACTTCCAAGTTTTTGTAAATAATCCCTTAGTTTTTCTGTTACTGCTGAAATAATAAGTTTGGTATGATAATTGATAATTTTTATTAGAACTATAAAACTTTTTAAAAATGAATAATGTTAGACTAAGTCACTTTATTATGGGTATTATTTTAATAATTGCAATCGCCGCATTTAATCAGAGAAATGAAACTCCTCCAAAATTTGAATTTACTTCTTTTACGGTTGTAGAATCAATCATTCCTAACGGAATAGGAAGATCCAGAATCATCAATTCATTAGAGCCACGTGACTACAAAGAATACACCAGTATCAAATCGCCAGGATTACAGTCAAGAAATAAATCAGATCGCCAGGAAATCCGAGCCAATGAGTATGAGGAAACCAAACTTTTGAACTTTTTTAATATTGTCGGTATCAGATTTCAAAATATTGCCGCAAATGATGCATTAATTAATAACAAGGTTAGTACCATGCTTAACGACGGTTGGGAATTAGTCAACATTGTCGCAGGAGTGGAAGCCGTTGGCAGCGAAGATGATAAAAATGGTATTTACATCACCCGATTTTATTTCAAGCGCAGCAGCTAATATGTTTTTTAAAAAGTTGAAGTCCCCGAAAGCTTTTTAATTTGCTTTCTCATTTAGCGAAAATTTGACACGTCTTTTACGACAAAAATTTGTAACTTAAAAATAACGACTATAGTTTTTAATAAAACTGAATATAGTAGGTTAATATAGATTACTCATTTAAATATGATATTTTGCAAGACTTAATCGAAAATATTCTTTATGAATTCTCCTATTTGACTTTATCGGCTATGTCATTTGGGTATTTCATGGTTCTTTATTTTGGGGTAGGTACGCTGTTTTTGTTATCTTGTAAAAGTCTCGAGAGTATGAAGGTTCTTCAAAAAATCGAATCAAAAGCATTAGAAAAAAAACAGACGAATTTTGAAATTGCTCAATCAATGCAATCGATCATTATTTTTGGCTTTTCTGTGATCCCCATAATCTATCTCATTCGTAAGGATTTCATTGTATTATTACCAAATACCTGGCCGATAATATTTCTAGGAATTGTGCTTCTCACCATATGGAATGAAGTCCATTTTTTTATTGTTCACCGCCTAATGCATTTCAACTTTTTCATGAAGCATGTTCATTTTATTCATCATAAATCAAGAATTCCAACAATTTATTCCGTTTACAGTTTCCATTGGTTTGAAGCACTATTGCTAAGTACTGTTCCATTAACGATATTACCATTTATTCCTTTTTCCATAGTGGCCGTATTCATCTACCCATTCGTAAGTATACTCTTAAATTTGGCAGGACATTGTAATTATCGTTTTGGGCAGGGAAAGGGAAATTATTGGGTAAATTTCGGAACCGCTCATAATGAGCATCACACAAAAGGCAGGAAAAATTATGGATTTGCCCTCAATTTTTTGGATAAATTATATTCTAGAAGATTTAGATAAAATATGAATGAAGTCTACATTACAAGTTCAGGCATCTTTTTGCCAAATAAGTCGGTATCCAATGATGACATTGAAGATTATCTTGGGCGAATCAATGGTAAGAATAGCTCTATAAAAGATCGTATTTTAAAGAAAAATGGCATTAAAACCCGCTATTATGCCTTAAATAAGAAGCAAAAAAGCACACACTCAAACGCCCAATTAGCAGTTAATTCGATCAATCAAGCAGTAAGGAGAAGCACTCTGAGATCAAAAGACATTCAACTCTTATCAACGGGAACAACACAGGGAGACTTACCTGTACCTGGATTTGCCAGTATGGTACATGCTCGATTGGATTTTAAAAAATGTGAATTAGCTAGTTTTCAAAGCGTATGTGCTAGCGGAATGATGGCTTTGAAAAATGCTTTTCTCCAATTAAAAAGTGGGGATAAAAAAAATGCCGTTTGTGTAGGTAGCGAGTTTGCTAGTAGGCTATTTAAGTCTTCTAGATTCGAGGCCCAAGGGTTAAAATCATTACCTTATGAAGCTGATTTCTTAAGATGGATGCTATCAGACGGGGCCGGAGCATTTGTACTGCAAAATAAAAAAAATAGCAACGGGATTTCCTTAAAAATAGAATGGATAGACATAAAATCCCATGCCAATGAATTTCCAGTTTGTATGTTTGCAGGTAAAAAAACGAATAAAGATGAAGATGGGCCTAGTTGGTTAGATTACCCGAGCTATGAAATGGCATCCCAAGCAGGAGCCCTAAATTTAAAGCAAGATGCGAGATTATTAAATAAGGTGATACAATCAGGCGTGACTCATTATTTCGAGCTTATTGATGAAGAGAAAATTGACATAGAGAAAATTGACTGGCTTTGCTGTCATTATTCATCAGAAATATTCAAGGCACCCATTAAAGAATTAATGCGTAAGGGAGGAGGTGAAATTGCAGATGAAAAATGGTTTACCAATTTATCAACCAAAGGTAACACGGGTGCTGCTTCTATTTTCATTATGCTGGAGGAGCTAATGTATTCGGGAAAACTTAAAAAAGGGGATACTATTTTATGTATGGTTCCTGAAAGTGGTCGATTTATTACTTCTTTTATGAAATTAACAGTGGTAGATAGTGAGGTATTATCGATTAAAAGCTATCCGATAAGAAAAATAGAAGCACCTACACTTGCAATGGAAAAAAGCAAAATTTCAGAATATTTGATTCGGCAATTGACAAAGACTTGGATTGATTTTGAAACTAATCTTTTAAAAACGCCTATTATTACTAAAATTCATGAAGGAAAACTAAGTATAGATGACTACAAATTATTGTTAATAGACATAAGGCAGCAAGTCATCGATGGATCTCAATGGATGTCTCGGGCAGCATCGAATATTGATATTGATTTGTTCGAATTAAGATCAGCCTTCATAAGGCATACTGCAACGGAACACAAAGATTATCAAATGCTGGAAAAAAATTACGTAGCCTTAGGAGAAAAAATAGGTACAATACGATCAGGAGAAAAAAATATAGGATCTGTTGCTTTGACATCCTTCATGTTTCAACAGGCAAGTAAACCCAATCCAATAGATTTGTTAGGATCCATGTTTATTATTGAGGGTATTGGCAAGCGATTGGCTGGTTTTTGGGGCCAAATGATAAAGGATCAGTTGAACTTAAAGCAAAATCAAGTATCCTTTCTCACCTATCATGGTGTTGCAGACGAAAATCATTTTCATAACTTAGAGGAAGCATTAAATCATCCAAAGATGAATATGAATGTAGCCAAAAACATCATTAAAACAGCTAAAATAACTGCTAACCTTTATAAAATGCAATTAGAGGAATTAGGAAATTATTGATGCTTACTTTACTTACATTTTGCTTAATTTATTATTTTATTGCGGGAATCGTTATCGTATTGGGCTACCACAGATGTCTAACGCATAAGGCATTTAAAATGAGGAAATGGTTTGAATATGTTGTGGTAGTTTTAGGATTACCAGCAGGTACACCTATTCAGTGGGTCGGCAATCACCGATTTCATCATGCCAATCCAGATTTATCTGTAGATCCTCATTCTCCTATTATTCACGGATTTTGGTATGCTCATAATGGGTGGTACATAAACTCAAAAATCAAACTACTTTGTTTTTTGTATGCACTGGCTGGGCCCATACGTTTTTTAATTGATGCTTGGAACAGGCCTCGAACCAACCAAGAACATAATCATTTAGCCAAAGACATTTCAGCAGATCCTTTTTATAGATATATTTCAAGCCCCTCAGTATATGCAGTGCTAATGCTACTGCATTCAATTATACCTTTTGGATTTGCTTATGCTCTTTGGGAAATTAATGGCTTTATTACCTTATGGATAAACCTTATAATCATTTTCAATCTCGGGGATAGTATCAATAGCTTAGGTCATGAAAAAATAAATGAGCATTCGAGTACAGTCAATCGCAATGTTTTAGCTTTTTTTACATTTGGAGATGGTTACCATAAAGATCATCATCAAAATCCTGGCGTAGCCCGAGTGGGATTTCAATCGAAGCAGATCGACTTAGGCTGGAGAATTTTACTTATTTTAAAATTCCTTAATTTAGTATATGATATTAATACATTAGAAGAGCAATAAAATTGTCTTAAATAATATGATTGCAGATTTTGAATTAGAAGAACAAAAGCACGACAGCAGAGATCCAAATCCCTGGCTAGCATTGTATTTAGACAACAGTATACCAATCAATGACGCAACAAAAAAAGCCTTGATGTCTGATAATGACTCTAAATCAAGTCATTACTTATCTCCAATAATAAAAATTTGGTCAAAAATGGCGATGTTCTTCATACATATTTTTAAATTCTTCTTTCCCAAGCTAATCAACTCATCAAAAGCGCTTCATTACATTTTGTCCTGGGGTCTCAAATGGTTTGTTAGTCCTGATGCTAACTTACTTATATTTCGACATTTTCACATAGGTACAGAAATTTTACAATTTATAACAGCTAATATTCCTGGGGTGATATTGGTCGGAGATCCGTTAAAGCCAAAAAATTTCAAAGATGTAAAAGATGATTTATTTTTAAAACATGACTTAAATTTATACAACTTCGTCATCCGGCTCAATAGCCAACTTAAAGAAAAAAGTATTACCATTGCGCCCCCAGAAAAAATAAATTTAGAGATGATCACCGAAGACCAATTCGATCACATAGATTTCCCAAGAAAATGGACAAACTTTATTGATTTACGTTCTGCAATTGAGCTTTTCACCCCTTTTTATCAATTGTTTTTGACTTCTAATGATTTTATAAGAGCTTCGAATTCATTGCAACTAGATGAAACGATTGCCATTTATACTTCCCAAATTTTAGGTACCCCAGGTCATCTAGGTTTAGTAAACAATAAGCATCCCATGATACCTGTCTCTACCTATAGCGCCGCTTACAGATTGGTATTGCATGGTCTGGCTGCAGAAACACTTCATGAAATATTGGTAAATATGAAACAAAATAAAAATTTGGATGGCGTCGTAGTGCCCACGAAATAATCTTTTTAATATGCTTCCTTATTCAGGAGAAATTTTATGGCCCTTTTACCAATGAATATATAATGCGAATTGATATTTTACCCTTATATAATTCTAAATATTAACTTCTAATATGAATTGAAAAATGTATCTTGTGAAGATTTATATGCTTCTATATGGAAATCTAATAAATCAAAGAATAATAAAGTAAGTTAAATTTAAATTGTTCCAGAATTTAATACCTATCATAAAATATGCTGTAAAAAGTAACATTTTTTTGAGGTATTAAATGAAAACCGTTCACATCATTATCTTGATAAATACATTATAAGTTACTAAAAATCTCTTTTTTAAGCTAAAACCGAATCATTTATTCTCAACATTATTCATATATATTATTCGTATCAGCTTGACAAACCTCAAAATACATGGCAGCCAATTTCGTAGTAACCGCTTCAAAAAAAAGCGCACCTTTTTCAGGTGATGCTATTCTTGGATCTCCGACGCCTGTGTCTTTTGATATTTTTGACCATGGTCTTTCGGCCCACAGCCATCCCTCCCGCATTGCTGTAATCTTACTTTTACGCTCATGACCCGCTCCAGCCTCAGACAAAGGTCTAACCAAATGAGGTTTTAAATGCATCATCAAGCTCGTTTCCATCTCATCAGCATGATCTCCAGGTGTTTCAAAATAAATATTATGATCTAATATTTTAAACCAACTACATGTGGCCAGCCACATTTTTGAATATTTAGCACCCAACTCACGAAGCATGTTCTTAAAATTGTTCCCTCCATGACTGTTCAGAATCAATAACTTATAAATACCTTGACGATTCATGACTTCAATAATATCATTAAGCACCGCCATTTGAGTGCTGGGATACATATTTATATTTAATTTTATATCTTTCTGACCTGTATTCACTCCAAAGGGTATGGTAGGTAATAACATCACTTTAGCTCCCTTTTCCCAAGCTTTTTTCGCAGATTCTTCCCCAATGGCATCCCCCTCATAAACGTCTGTATAATATGGCAAATGGTAATTGTGTGCCTCAGTGGCTCCCCACGGGAGAATAGCAAGATCAACTGACTGCTTTTTGATTTCCTTCCAACTGGATTCAGCTAAAATATAAGGTCTCATACGGTTAATTTAATTGTCAAAAGGTAGCTCATCATAATTTGTCTCAATATAACTCATTTTCAAATCAGTCAAAGAAACTCTAGAAGCAAAATTATTATGATAAAGTGCTCCTGTTCCCAAACCTTGATAAGATAAATTTGGATACTGACCGACAAACTGAGAAATTGCATTCAGTCCAAGATTAGATTCTAAGGCTGACGTTACCCACCAACCAATATTACGATCCTCAGCCCATTTTATCCATTGATTGGATTCCATGAATCCTCCCAAAAGGCTGGGCTTCAAAACGATATAAGCAGGCTTAATTTGATCTAATAATGTCTTTTTTTCTCCATCCCCTTCGATACCAATGAGTTCTTCATCAAGAGCAATAGGGATTTTACTAAGTTGACAAAGGTCATTCATAGCTTTCAACTTACCTTTTTGAATCGGTTGTTCTATAGAATGAATATTAAACTCACTTAATTCATTTAACTTTTTTAGAGCATCGAAGGGTTCAAAGGCGCCATTGGCATCTAAACGAATAATTATTTTTGATGAAATCTTTCGTAAAAAGGCGACTAGCTCAAGCTCTTTTTTAAAATCTAAAGCACCAATTTTTAATTTGACACAATCAAAACCTAAATTCACTTTCTCTTGAATCTGATCTCGCATGAAAACTTCATCACCCATCCAAACCAACGCATTGGTTTTAATCTGCATTTTGTTTTGAAGAAAGGGTGAGTTAAACCATTGTCTCCGTCCTTTTTGAATAAAATCTAAAAATGCCATTTCTAATCCCATTCTAATGGCAGGAAATAAATTGCCAAGCGTTTTGGCCAAAGCATAAACTTCAGGAACAGAAGTGGGTGTTTTGTGATACTCTATCTCACTCACCAACTCCCTTAGTCTTTGAGGAATTTCACCAATGGAATCAGTCGACAAACCATACAATGGAGCAACCTCACCAATGCCTGATATGGATAAACTGCTAGTATCCCAAACTCTTAAAAACCAAACCTCCCTAGTTTTCATTGTTCCACGACTTGTACGTGCATTAAATTTAAAATTTAAAGTATAGGGTTTATATTCGAGGCGTAACATAATTCAAATGGACATTAAAGAAATTCATCCTAAAAATTTTAATTATCTATTACCCAAGGAATCTATAGCTCAAATACCCTTGAAAAATCGATCGGATTCAAAATTACTACATTATCAAAAGGGAAGCCTAGCCCACTATAAGTTTTCTGCCCTGCCTGAATTGATAAAAAATAAATCTTTAATCATCTTTAATGACACCAAAGTTATTCCTGCCAGAATGATTTTTCATAAAGCCACAGGCGCCCGCATTGAAATCTTTTTGCTGGAACCCCTAAAACCAACTGTAATCATGGAGGAAATCATGTCTTCCAAAGGTAGCTGTTCTTGGGTCTGTATGATTGGCAATGCCAAAAAATGGACAAATGACATCGCTTTGAGCATTAAAACTGATCATATTCAATTAACTGCCAAAAGATTGTCTCATGATACGGTTCAATTTAGCTGGCCTCCTGAAAAGACCTGGTCTGAACTCTTATTAGCATTGGGTAAATTACCGCTTCCTCCATACATTTCTAGAGCTCCGACTGGTGCCGATAAGAACTGGTATCAAACTGTTTATTCCAAACTAGAAGGAGCAGTTGCTGCACCCACCGCCGGGCTTCATTTCACTAAAGAAATACTCAATAAATTACGTAGCAAACACCAAATCGATTATCTTACACTACATGTATCAGCAGGAACCTTTCAGCCTATAAAAACAAATGCAGCGGATCATCAGATGCACCGTGAGCAACTCCGAATTACTAGAAGTAATCTCATTAATTTGCTAAATAATGAATCAGTCATTGCTGTAGGTACAACTAGCATGAGAAGTTTAGAATCTATTTATTGGTACGGTGTTAAATTAATAAATGGAGAACATGATTTTTTCATATCTAAAATGTATCCTTACCAAGATTACATATCCTTGCCTGACAAAAAAATGGCACTTAGCACGGTACTCAAATATATGGATAGTCTCGCTCTCAATACACTTACCGGACATACAGAAATCTTTATATTTCCAGGCTATAAATTTAAAATAGTCAATAAAATAATTACCAACTTTCATATGCCAGGTACAACATTGATCATGCTAATTGCTGCATTTTGTGGACCGGATTGGGAAAAGATTTATAAGAAAGCCTTAAAGCATAACTATAGATTTTTAAGCTATGGAGATAGTTCCTATCTTGAACCGGCTTTAGAAAAATCTCATCGTAACGATCGTTCTAAAGCCAAGAAATAAAATCATATTGATTAAAATAAATAAAATAGCTCTATTCCTCATTTTAACAATCTGCTCATGCCAGCATATTGAAGAACAGAGTCTTCTTTTGACCTCAAAACTCTTCAATAAGGGAGTTGCTGTAGAAAGAATTACTCAACTAAAAGAGAGTGACCCAACATGCATCACTAAAAATTGTGCAGTAATTGAAGTCAATTATCCTATTTTTAAAAGTCAGTCGTTATTAAACAAACGGATAGAATCCATCATCAAAAAGGAAATTGAAGGATTTATTCCTTCAGTAGGTAATGCAAAAACCATTAGCGATTACATGCAATTGTTTATCAAAAGTTATGTAGTATTCAAAAATCAATTCCCTGAAAGCAAAACACCTTGGTTTCTTGAAATAAAAGTCAAAATTAATTACAATGATTTGGGATGGCTGTCCTTTACCTCATACAGCAAGTCCTACACGGGTGGAGTTCGTACCAGTGAATGGTTGCAATATATAAATACAGATACTTTAGGCCGTTCTATTGACATTGAACAAAAAATTGGAGATTTCGGTAAGCTACGCAAGCAAGCAGAAATAATTTTTAGAAACCAAAACAACATCTCTTCCGACAGCCGTTTAAGTGCTGCAGGTTATACCTTTAAAAACAATAAATTTCATCTGCCCGAAAATATTGGCCGGAATGAAACACATGTTTTACTTCATTATAATAATTATGAAATAGGAGACAATATTCAGGGCGCAATTCTTCTAAAAATTCCTTATCAATCAACTACTAATGCATCTGAATTACCTTATTACCAAGATATAATAATGTATTATGATAAATTTTTAACTTGGTTGTCAAATCTAAATTAGACAACTCAGTAGCATTGATGCCACTTGAATTTTTGAGTAAATAACTCACTGAACAATGAATTCAATACTTGAAAAAATTTATCGAGAAATCTCGTAGGTATGGGTTTTTAAATCATTTTCTTTAATGATCCGTCTCAATATCTTACCCACATTAGATTTAGGCAACTCAGAGACAAACGAAACATGACGAGGACATTTATATCCAGTTAATTTTTCCTTACAATAGGCAATGATTTCAGCCTCGTTTAAAGTTTCATCTTTTTTTACAATAACCGCTTTCACCGCTTCTGTTGATTTGGGATCAGGAACGCCAATTACTCCTACTTCCAAAACTTTAGAATGAGAGGAAATGATATTTTCAATCTCGTTGGGATACACATTGAATCCTGATACGAGAATCATTTCTTTTTTGCGATCTACAATTTTAAAAAAACCGTCCTCATCCATTATGGCAACATCGCCTGTTTTAAACCAACCTTCTTGCATCACATTATCCGTTTCTTTAGGTCGATTGTAATACCCCTGCATTACTTGAGGCCCTTTAACGCAAAGTTCCCCTGGCTCACCAATAGCTACCTCTACAAAATCATCATCAAAATTCTTTATTTCCGTATTGAAAATAGGCAGTCCAATAGTGCCCATTTTGTGCCTTCCATCTAATGGATTAATAGTAAGTACGGGTGAGGTTTCTGTTAGACCATAACCTTCTGCCAATGGTGATCCTGTTACTTTATACCACTTTTCAGCTACTGAATTTTGAACTGCCATACCACCACCAAATCCAAAACGAAGCTTGCTGAAATCGCAATTTTTAAACTCAGAATGATTCAATAATCCGTTAAAAAGTGTATTCACACCACTCATTATGGTGAATTTATGTTTCTTGAGTTCCTTTACAAATCCATCCATATCCCGAGGATTAGTAATTAAAATATTTTGGGAACCCGAGCTGACAGACCCAAGTACATTGGCAACCAAAGCAAAAATATGATATATAGGAAGGGCGGTAATATAAACCTCAGCCCCCTCCTTCATTCCTCCACTTTTCATCCAAGCATTTACTTGCAATAGATTAGCAACCAAATTACCATGAGAAAGCATCGCACCTTTAGAAACGCCCGTGGTACCTCCCGTATACTGAAGAAACGCTAAATCACCACTTTTAATATAAGGCTGAACAAACGTATGATTGGCTCCAGATTTAAGGGCCTTCATTAAAGAAGTTGACTTAGGAAGGTTAAACGAAGGAACCATTTTTTTTAAATATTTAACAGCAAAATTCAACAGACTCCCTTTGATCCCGCCAATCATGTCGCCAATTTGGGTGACCAAGACATGTTTTAATTTAGTTTCAGGCAAAATCTCCTCTAGAATATTGGCAAAATTGGCTAGAACAATAATTACTTTTGAATCAGAATCGTTAAGTTGGTGTTTTAACTCACTTGAGGTGTAAAGTGGGTTTACATTTACCACTGTCATTCCCGCCCTCAAAACTCCAAAGAGTACCACTGGATATTGGAGTAAATTAGGCATTTGAATCGCTACTTTATCTCCTTGATTCAATCCTAAGTCATGAAGCAAGTAAGCCGAAAAATTATTTGCTGCTATTTTTAATTCATTAAAAGTCATTACTTTGCCCATGTTTTCAAAGGCAGGATTGTTACCAAAATTTTCAAAACTATTATCCAAAAGTTCAGCCAAACTTTCATATTTAGTACTATCAATTTGTTGAGGCAAATCTTTAGGATAATGTGCATACCATGGAGCATTTTTCATTTTTTCTGTTACTTTTAATCCAAACAATAACTGCAACAAATTAGTATAATTATGCTTCTTCCCAAATAATAATCAATTTTTTTCGTCACAAATAATTAAGGAAACTGTAATCTTTTTTTAATTTCAATATCTTACCTAAATTAATTCAATCATCTTTAAACAAATGCAATAATTAAACTTTAGTTTATGAATTCGATTTTTTTGTAGCATATTGCGCCACAATGGAAAAAATTGAATTCGAAATTTGGGGTTTGCAACTATTGGAGCCTATGGCATTAAGCTTGAATTTGGTCATGTCTTTCCAAAGCTTCCGTTACTATCAAAAAATAAAATACACCTTCGCTTCTCCGTTTTCTATCTATTTTGGTAAATTTTTTCTGTTGGCATCCATATCTACTTTTTTTGCTGCCTGGTCACATTTGTTTTACAATTACATAGGAATGGTAGGTAAAATACCTGGGTTTGCTACTACCATTATAGCTATCAGCATGTTAGAATATGCGATGGCCATTTACCTTTATCCCAAAGGCAATGCAATATTAAAATCGATCATCTATATTCTTATGACTGGCACCTTTGGTTTACTCATTTTTGAATTAACATTCTTATGGGTTGCCATTCATACTGCCATTGGAATTATTTTCTTTTTAGGAATTCCCTTTTCTTTGAGAATCATAAAAGGTAATGATCAAGCAGGATTTTTCTTTTGGGGATTTATCTCCATGTTAATGACGCTACCTGTAGAGCTTCTCAGATTAAACTTACACCCATGGTTCCAACACCAAGACATCTCACACATTTTTATGATCAGTGCACTCTACTTTTTTTCTAAGGGTGTTCATCAAACGGAATTAACCAAAATAACGGTCAAGGTATAATATTTTCTATGACGCCCCTTATTCTAAACAAAGAAGATGATAAATATAATTTTCTCAAAATAAACCTTAACCACTCTCCGAATTAAAAGCTGAGCCTACTCTTATTAGTCATTTCCTTCTCTTGTGAAAAAAGAGATCGAATTTCTTTAACTTTTTGGATGTTCATTTTTATGAATTGAGAATGATGCTTCTGAAATAAATGGTTTAAACTCTCTAAGAGTTTTTGAGTTTTTAGGATACTTGTTTATATCAAACTCCAATGATTTTAAATACTTCAAAAAGAGTTTTCCAAAAAGTTTCCCAAACGATCTAGTCCAAAAACTAGCCTTTTGATATCCCAATGAGACTTCAATGAAATTATTACAATGTGATATCATTTGAAATGAATTCATTTTCCCCCATTTAGGAAGTGTCTCTTCTTCAAGATTATTTAATCTGTTGATAAGTAGATTAAAGTCACGAGTCATATAACACAATTTAATCTTTTTGGTTCACTAATAACTTAATTTTTAAATATTAAAAAAATGGGACAATTCCAGTACTTCAAAATCAGAAAATCATAAAAATAAATTAACTTAAATATATGTAAATCAGTTATTTTATGTAGTAGTCTTAACTAAAAAATTTAAGTAAAAAGTAACTTACATTAAGGTCAATTACGTTTTATTAATTAATTGCCCTTCACCTTCATTGCCAAACGATAAATGGCTTTTGATGCAGTAATGAAAAGAATGTCTCTATCTGGTCCACCGAAAGTAACATTGGCCGTCCAAGGTTCATCAATTTTGATGTGCTCTATTTTTTTAGCTGTAGAATCAAAAACAGAAACACCATCCCCTGTGAGGTAAACATTACCTTGCTCATCAATGGTCATTCCATCTGATCCCATGGCTACGAATAGTTTTTGATTGGATAAATTCCCATTCGTTCCAATTTGATAATTATAAGTCAGTTGCCGACCTATGTCAGCAACATACAACAAGGATCCATCAGGTGTCCCTATGATTCCATTGGGTTGATCTAAACCAGTGGCTACAATTTTTGTTGTGCCCTTCGGTGATAAATAATATACGTTCTCCGAAGACAGATACGGCGAAGTATGTTCCCAATAAGACCGTTGATAAAAAGGATCTGTAAAGTAAATACCTCCTTTTGGATCAATCCAAAGATCATTGGGCCCATTTAATCGTTTGCCTTGAAAATCTTTTAATAGAACTTGGATGTTTTTATTCGCATCAATTTTCCATATTTGGCCCAATGCATCCGCACATGCATATAAATTATCCTTGGTATCAAAATACAAGCCATTGGAACGGCCCGATGGGGTCAAGAAAACTTCAAGTTCACCACCCACTGACAATTTCAATATTTGATCATTAGGCTGATCAGTAAAGTAAACATTCCCTCGGCTGTCTACAGCTGGACCTTCAGTAAATTCAAAATTATCAGCTATTTTTATCAATTTCGCATCCTCTGCAATTATTGCATGTGCTTGCGCAGCAATCTTTTGAGGGATCACTAAACTCACTGTAATCATACATAATAAGACTAAATATTTCAAAATTTCACTAGGATTAGTAATAAATTATAATACAACATCCATTGATTTAAGCTTTCTTGTTCTTAGCCGATTTTAGTCAAAAATAAAATTATCAACATACACCTGATATTTAATAAATATTCAAAATCAAACTAACGATACAAATCTTTTCTAACTTTGTACATTAGGAAAATAAACCAAATACGCTTATTCTTAGCTAACTGTTCTTGGAAAGAAGAAAAACAAATGAACTACAACATTAGAAAATTTAAACCTATTTCAAATACTGATAATGGAGAAATATCAGAAGAAAAATTATTTTAATATAAGCAGAAAATATTTTAACAGTGACGAGAATAGAATCTCTAGCTTAGAAGAACAATCAATAAAATCGAAATTTGGGAATTTGATGTCATTTATGATATTGTTTTCGTAAATTCTGATTTAGTAGTAATTAGACAAACTGAACTAGGTTTTTATCTTTGAAATAAATTCTCTTGAAAATTTACGTCCCCTCCTTAGTTACTTTGTCCCTAATTACGGTTTTCCAAACAATTCTTTTTTCCAAGAAAAAAAAGAATTACTTGATTTTCTTAAAAAGAATTAACACGAATGTGTTTCCTTATGGGGGTAAAAAGGTAGATGGATTTCACTCAGAATTATTTTTATTCAAAAGAATAAGTAAATTGATTATCAATCATTTTTATCATTAAAATTCCATTTACCCTTAATTGATTCCCTTAATCTTAAATAATTCCTAAATACACCTAATTTGCTATCCATTCTTAATTGCTTTCTTTTGAGTAAAGCCATCAAAGTATCATCTAAAAATACAATATTTCTCAATTCCTTTAAGATTTTAATATTGTCATTTGTAACCAATCCTTTATTAAATAACTTTGGATAATTTGTGATTAAATATGATTCAATTTCTATGGCTGCTCTCTTATCACCTTCAATATGTACATTAAGATACTCTGGAGTTAGCACATAAATTCTATAGAGTAATTCTTTTATTTCGATCCCTTCAATTAGATTTATTTCTCCATCGCTAACTAATGAAGAATATATTGCCTTTGGCGGATTGAAATTTCTCCAAAAACAAATAGAATTATAATATCCTGCGCCATCTAAACCTATCCTATGTAAACTATCTAAATCAACTTCTTTTTCAAGCAATGCATTTAAGAAATCTAAATCCACTGAGTATGCTTTATCTCTAGATTGTAAATATTCATTTGCATTGTTTAATTCATTTATCAAATTAATCTTTATTAGCTTTTCTCTATTCTTTATTTCGTTCTCAATCCTCTTGTTTTCAAGAAAAAAAGAAATGGTTATACTAAAAACAATAACAATGAATTCAATTACATATTTCGTTATATTTTTTTCCATCAAATCAGTTTTAAACCATTATTTTCTTTTTAAAATTATATGAAATTCTATTAAATAAGCAGTTATATCAATGCAGGAATTCAAGAAAAATTATTTTTTAAATCAAGTGATTAAAAAAACCAGTTAAATAAATGCCAAAAACACGATTTCCTAATCCTAGAGTTTGCAAAGACGGAGGAGAAAAATATTACATCGGTTTTAATCTTAACAATAAACGATAAAGGCTGTTTGGGAGTAAAATAATTAGTTCTTCTTTGAAGTTAAGTTTAACTTATTTCAAAGTTTTAAAAATACCTGAATTAACTGAAGAAGATATGCCTCAAGTATAGCTGATTTAAGATACTTTCTTAACTTAACCACTAAGCATACTCTGAGCTTAAATTAGCCTTTATAAAAGTCTTTGTGGGTGTATAAGAGTATCAATGGAGATGTTTTAATTACTTCAGTAAAATATCTATGATTTAAGATTCTTGTTCTTCCAAATACGTTTCCCAAACAGAATAACAAAACCTATGGTGATAAATACTAATCCTATTGAGTCATCTATAGACATATAGTTAATATAGTCTATTGCAACCATAACTAACCCAATCAAAAAGAGAATGAAATGTTCGTATTCTCGTAGTTTTTTCATACCTCAAAATAATGTGGAGAATAATGCATCCCAGCAAAAATAAGCCTTTCTAAGAATTTTTGAGGTCTATTAGATCATAGTATCTCCACCCTCATTATTGTACTTTTATAATTTAAATTTACTTTTTGAAATATTTACTCATATTCCTTGCCCTATGGACTTTAATGGGGCAACATTGATTTAATTTCATTAATGCATTTAAAACAAGTA